>CAYVJT010000143.1:0-9893 GCA_964451855.1 uncultured Actinomycetota bacterium | reverse complement strand
GCGGGAACCCAGCTCGGCCAGCCGAGTCCACTGTTCCGCAAGATCGACCTCGATGCCGAGGACGCCTGACGCGACCTCGACGCTGCTGCGGTCGCGACCTCGCTCAGCTCCGCCGTCGTCCCGGATCCGGGCGGCCTACTTGATCCCGCTCGTCGCGACGTTCTCCACGAAGTAGCGCTGGGCGAGGACGAAGACCGTCACGGGCACGGC
The DNA here is from genome assembly GCA_964451855.1 of uncultured Actinomycetota bacterium. Lineage (GTDB taxonomy): Bacteria > Actinomycetota > Nitriliruptoria > Nitriliruptorales > Nitriliruptoraceae > CSSed11-175R1. The sequence goes on along the minus strand of CAYVJT010000143.1, from coordinate 9,683 downwards.
GATGGCGATCATCACGCCGGCGAGCACGAGGTTAGGCGTCTCGGCGGCGCGTCCGCCGAGCTGTTGCAGGGACACGGTCAGGACGTGGTTGTCAGTGTTGCCGGCGCTGATCACGATGAACGGCCAGATGAAACTGTTCCACGCGTAGAGGAACATGAAGGTCGACAGGGTGGCTATGGCGGGCATGGACAGCGGCACGAAGATGCGCCACAGGATCTTCCATCGGGACGCACCGTCGATGACTGCGGCCTCCTCGAGATCCTTGGGGATCGACACGAAGAACTGGCGGATCAGGAACGTGCCGTACGCGTTGAACACGAACGGGAATACCAACGACGCGAGCGAGTTCACCCACCCGAGCGCGACCATCAGTTGGTAGAGCGGGATGATCAGGATGACGAACGGCACCATGATCGACCCGATGTAGACCAGGAACATCGCGTCGCGTCCGGGGAACTCGATCCGGGCGAAGGCGTAGCCTCCCAGGATGGAGGTCAACACCGTCCCACCGACCACCAGCAGCGTGACCAGGATCGTGTTGGTGAGGCTGCGGTCGAGGTTCTGCAGTTCGGTGACCCGGCGGTAGTTCTCCGGTTGCATCGCCAGGGATTCGACCTGCTGTGCCGTGCGGACGCTCGCCCGGACGACGTCGTCGGGGTTTGCTACGGAGGCGAAGCGGCCCTGGGTCGTCGAGCCGAGCTGCACCATCGCGACCGTGTCCTCATCGACCGGGACGTCGAACAGCGGCAGCTCCTCGCCGTCGATCTCGACCGTCTCGGTCTCGATGAAGCCCCCGCGCCGCTCGACGTCGGTCGTCGGCACGGTCACGGCCGCGTCCAGGTCGTCGGGCGGGGCGAACCGGCCGACGGCGATGGTCTCGATCAGCCTCCGCTGCTCCCCCTCGACGAGGTAGAGGGGTTGCTCCTCACCGTCGACGTCGATGCTCTCCTGCGAGTACGGCAGCAAGCGCGGCGGGAACCGGAAGATGTCACCGGTCTCCTTGAGCGAGCCGAAGGCGACCACGGCGAAGGGGAACAACATCACCAGGCCGAAGGCGCTGAGCCCGACGTACAATCCAGCACGCTGCAGCAGCTTGCGCCGCCTACTCCCGCTCACGACCGCCATCGGTGTCAGCCCTCCGCTTGCTTGCGCTGCCGGCGGAACTGCACCAGCGTGAACACGAAGATCAACACGAACAGCACCCACGCAACGGCCGACGCGTAGCCGAACTGGAACCGACGGAAGCCCTGTTCGTAGAGGTAGACGACCGGAGTCAGCGTCGAGTTCTGGGGCCCGGCACCTATGGGGGTGGTGGTCGGGAACAGCACGACGTTCTCCCCGAACAGTTGCAGCGTGAGGATCCCTGTCGAAGCCACCACGAAGAAGGTGGTCGGTCGCAGTGACGGCAGGGTGATGTGGCGGAACCGTTGCCACCGGTTCGCCCCGTCGATCCGGGCCGCCTCGTGCAGGGTGTTGTCGATGCCTTGGAGCCCGGCGAGGAACAGCACCGCGTTGTAGCCGATGAACATCCACGAGAACACGATGACCAGGGAGAACAACGCGATGTCGGCATCCGACAGCCACTGGATCCGGGGGTCGGTGATGGCCACGAACGGCAAGGTGTTGAGCCCGTTGACAGCCATGCTGATCAGGTAGTTGAGCCACCCGATCGTGGAGTCGAACAGCTGTCGCCAGATCAGGGCGACCGCGACCACCCCGGCGATGGAGGGGATGAAGTAGATCGCACGAAAGACCTTGATCCCCGGTGCCTTCGAGTTGAGCAACGTGGCGAGGAACAACGCGGGGATGGTCGACAGGGGGAGCGCGAACGCGGTGAAGACGATGATGTTGCGGATGGAGCGCCAGAACATCACGTCCTTGGCGCCGACGACGAGGTTGCCCCACCGGAACCACTGTTGGTAGCCGTCGGCGAGCACCGCGCTGCTGGCCTGGCCCGTCTCGGCCACCCCGAGGTTCAGCGACAGGATGTTGACGTAGTTGGCTAGGCCGACGAGTTCGGGGGTGCCGAAGGCGTCCCACTCGGTCATCGACACGAACAGGCTGAACAGCAGCGGTCCGGCGAAGAAGGCGACGAAGCCCAGCACGTTCGGGGAGACGAAGAGCAGCCCGTCGAGGGTGTGGGCGGTCCGGGTCCGTACCTCCAACCGGTAGGCGACGTCGCCCTGGAAGGTGCGCCAGGCGACATAGCCGCTCACGGCGGCGACCGCGACAAGGACGAGGGGCAGCGGTTGTGCCGCGCGGACGAGGAAGGTGGCGAGCCCCGGGAGTAGCCCGACCGCGAGGAGCATCGCGGCGATGGCTGCCCACGCGACGTAGCGCGCGACCCGGCGGAGGCGCAGGAACGTGTTGGTCCGCTCCCCCCAGCCGGTCACGACCCAGGCGGCGAGGGCGATCAGGCCGAAGGGGATGCCGCGCGCGAAGGTGTCGCCGAGGGCGTCAAGGCCGACGAACACCCGGTTGACGTGCAGGAGCAGCAGGGCGGCCCCGAGGAACGTGATGTAGTCGGCAGCCAGGGACAGGGAGCGGCCGATCGGCCGACGTCGCGCCAGACCCGCGATCGCGCCGGCATCCAGCACCACCAACACGCTCGCCGCCGTGACCGCAGCGATCGTTCCGGGGCCGACGAGCACATCGCTGGTGATCGCGGCCCACAGCGCGGCCATCGCCGCCGCCAGGTGGGTGATCCGCCAGAACAGCACGGCGGTCAGCCAACGTTGTGCGTCGAACATCCGCGGGACGCGGATGCTCGGCGGCGACACCGTGGCCATGACGACGGTCCTCTCCCTCAACGGTTCGCAGCGGCGAGGTGGCGCCGTTGCGAACGGTTCAGGGTCGGGATGGCGCTACGGTCACGCGAGCGCCACCCCGACCGTCGAACTCACTCGAACGTGGCGTCCAGCTGTGGTCCGATCGAGTCGCGGAACTCCTCCAGCGACATGTCGCCGGCGACCACCGCTTCGATGGCCGGTGCGAGGATCGAGTCGAACGCTGGCCAGTCACCCTGCCACAGCGGGCCTTCCGGCTCGGAGTTGTTCAGGCCGTCGATGAAGGCCTGGTTGTTCTCGGGCGGGGTGAAGGTCAGGAACTGGTCGATCGTACCCGGGTCGTCGGTCCGGGACGGGATGTTGGCACCAAGCTCGGCGATCTCGGCCTGTACGTCCCCGTCGGTGAGACGGGTCAGCAGCTCGAAGGCCTGCTCGGGGTGTTCGGTGTTGGCATTGACGACGTACGCGCCCCAGAACAACCAGTTCACGGCGCCTTCGGGGCCCGCCGGCACGTTGACGACGTCCCAGTCGAAGTCGGCTCCTGCCCGGTAGGCCGGGGTCGACCAGCGACCGGTGAGCTGCATGCCGATCTGGCCGGCGAGGAACGGCGGCTGGCTGTCCTCGCCATAGGGCAGGGCGAGACCGTCGGTGTACAACCCGGTCATGTACTCCAGGCCAGCGAGGGACTCGTCCGAGGTCACGTTCTGAGCCGTGCGGTCCTCGTTGAAGAAACCGCCGCCCGCCGAGTTGATCCAGATCCCGGGGTTGGCCCACCAGTTGTTCATACCGAAGCCGTAGATCTCGTCGCCGAGACCATCCACCGCTTCACCGACCTCACGGAAGGTGTCCCAGTTCCAGTCGCCAGCCTCGTCCAGCTCGCGCGGGTCGGCGGCGCCTGCTTCGGCGATCAGGTCGAGGTTGAGGTACAGCGCGAAGGTCGACACGTCACGGGGCAGACCCCACAGGGTCGTCCCGGATGTCTCGGTCTCCGGGTCGAAGGTCAGCAGTTCCATCGGTCCGGGGTAGTACGCGTCGTCGCCGGCGTAGCTGGCGCTGGCGTCCGCGAGGTCGCGGAGGTCCATGATCAGCCCGCGGTTGGCGAAGTCGGCGATGTCCGTTCCGGGGATCCAGAACACGTCCGGGGCGGTGCCGCCGGCGATCTCGGTGCGTAGCACGTCCTGGTAGGCGGCGGTCTCGGTCCCGCCGGGCTCGTACTCCAGGTTGGCGCCGTCCCACGCAGCGTCGATCGAGTCGCTGACACCCTGGTAGACGTCGATCTCGGCCTGGTTGTCGGGGCGTGTCCGCCAGCGGAGGTCGACGGGGTCAGCGTCCGGGTCAGCAGGAGCGGCCTCTGCTTCCTCGGTCTCCTCGACGTCCGTGGCGGGGTCGGTGTCCTCCGCTGCGTCCCCGCACGCGGTCGCGAGCATCGCGAATGCGGCGAGGAGTACTAGCCATCGCTTCGTTCTCATGGGTGCTTCTCCCTGCGTCGACGTGCGACGCGTCGGTGCGGTTCAGGCGATGTGTGGACGCGTGCTGCCGGCGGCAGGAGCGACCTCCACGTCGGGGATCGGGGCAGCGAGAGCCCCATCCGTAGCCGTGGAGACTGCGGCGAGTTGCGCTGCTGAGGTCTCCGGCACGGTGTCGTTGATGAACAGCCCTGCAGCCGTCTCGACCGAAGCTCGGACCTTCAGCTTGTCAGGCGCACGGTTGGGGGGCAGGAACTCGAAGCTCAGGTGCCAGTCCTCGGCCGGGGTGCCGGTGGAGGAGGTAGGCGCCTGCTGACAGACCATCATGTAGGCGAGGGGTTGACCGGGATAGAGCCGGTCGTAGGTGTGCACCACGGTCCGAAGGGCCTGCGCGAGGTCGCACCGTTCCGCGACGCTGAGGTCGGTGAGGCGATGCGTCCCGTGACGCTTCGCGCGGACGTGCACCTCGTACGGCCAGTTGGCGGCGAAGGGCACCGCGACGGTGAAGCTGTCGTTGCCCGTGAGGGTGCGGGCGGACGAGCCGAGGTCCTGCTCCACCACCGCGCAGGTGAGGCACGTGCCGTACCGGTCACGGTGGCGTGCCAACGCATCGACACGCGCTCGCGCCAGCCCGGGGACGTGATCGAGGGCGTAGATCTGGCCATGGGGATGCGAGAGCGTCGCCCCGACGTCCTCGCCCCGGTTCTCGAAGACCAGGACGTAGGCGTGGGCGGGATCCTCCCACAGCTCCCGAGACCGGTCCGTCCAGATCGCGACGACGCGGGCGAGCTCCTGGGACGTCAGCGTCGCGAGCGAACCCTCGTGCGTGGGGGTGTACAGCACGACCTCGCAGCGACCTCGTGACGGTGCCGTTGGCCCGTCGAGGTCCGGGGCGGGCGGGGGAGCCGCGAGCAGCGTCGGGAACCGGTTGTCGAAGACTGCGGCCTCGTACGGGAAGGGCACCTCGGGGCCGCCCGGGCACAGAGGGCAGGAGGGCGTCGCCTCCTGCGGGGTCGGCCGCGACTGCGGGCGCGTGTTCCTCGCCGGAGAGATGGCGACCCATCGGTCGGTGAGCGCGTCGTGGCGCAGGTGCAGCGCCGGATGCCCGTTCAGCGGATCCCCCTCACGTACCGGCTGCCCGTCGTAGGCGCCGTAGACGAACAGGCGACGACCGTCCTCGTGCCGGAGCTCGTTGCGCGTCAGCTGTTCCATAGTCAACGTGTACCGGGGGTTTCGTAAACTTGTCTAGGGCCACAGTTCCTTATGATAGCGAAAGTTTTCAGAATGTACTACCGTCATCGTCGGCAGATAGCTCCCGCACGCGTGGAGCGACCTCCGGTGGGTGGTGATGGCCGGGGAACGGTCAGGCGAGGGCTCGGCGCTCCTCGAGGACCATCCGGTACAGCGCCTCGACGCGCGCAGCATGGCCGCTGCGCGGGTACCGCGCGGCGATCGCGCGTGAGCCCTCACCGAGCTGCGCTCTCCGGGGATCATCCAGCAGGGCGAGCGCGCCCCCGACCAGCGCATCGTCGTCCGCGGCGACGATGCCGTTGGTGCCGTCGATGACGATCGAGCCGAGGTTGGCGTCATCCACGACCACCAGGGGAAGGCCCGCCGCGGCCGCCTCGAGGAGCGTGAGCGGGTGGTTCTCGCTCAGTGACGCGGTCACGAAGACCGACGCGAGCCGATAGAGCTGCCGTACCTCGTGGTGTTCGAGGTAGCCGGGCAGCAGGATCCGATCGTCCAGCCCGAGCCGCGCCGCGCGTGCCCGCAGCCGCCGCAGCTGGCCCCCACCCCCGACGAGGACGGCCGTCACGGCGGCCGCAGCCGGCAGGCGGCGCGCGAGGGCATCGAACAGCGCACGGCTGCGCTTCTCCTCAGCGATCCTCCCCACGTACACCAGGATCCGATCGCCGTCGCGGAGGCCGAGACGGTGCCCCAGCTGCTGAGCGGAGGATGCGTCGCCGGAGGGATGGCAGGGTGCAACACCGTTGGGGATCAGCACCGGCAGGCACATCGGTGCGACGGTGGCGACCTGTTCCACCGCGGCGAGCGAAGGTGCCACCACACGGTCGAAGGGGCGCAGGAACCGACCGAGCGCACCGTGCAGGATCCGAGCCGAGCCGTCGGGTACGAGGCGAGCCGGTGCGAGGTAGTGCAGGTAGTGGTCGTAGAGGGTGTGCAGGGTGTGCACCGCGGGGATGCCCGACGACACCGCCGCGTTGCGGGCCGCCCGTCCGAGCGGTCCCTCGGTGTGGGTGTGGACCACTTCGCTGCCGTGACGGTGCAACAGCTCCTGCAGGCTCCGGCTGGAGCGTGGGGCGAGCCGAAGCTCGACCGAGGGCAGCCACGGCACCGAGGGGACCGCGACATCGATGGGCGGCGGGGCGGTGTCCCTCGAGGTCGTGCCTGCGCGCGCCCGGGCGTTGCTCGACCGCGGGGCACGGGGGGCGATGAGCGTGACCTGGTGGCCCCTGGCCGCGAGCTCCTCCCGGAGCAGGGCGACCATGCCGGTCACCCCGTTCTTGGTCGGGTGGTAGCAGTCAGAGACCAGGGCGATCCTCACCGCTGCTCCTGTCGCACGAACCGTCGACCGGTGGCCAGCTCGACGCACCGGTACGCGCCGTCGTAGGTGCCGATGGAACGGTGCTTGACGATCTGGTCGCAGTAGAGGGTGAGCAGGTCCTCGTCGTCGGTGAGCAGGTCCATCGCCTGGAGGGTCTCGGCCGCGGTACGGGTCTCGACCGTGCCGTCGCCGATCTCGGCCGAGCGGATCGCGCCCCACATCTCGTGACCGCCCACCCGTTCGTTGAAGATCTTCGGCACGGGGTAGAAGGCGAGCTCGCTCGGCTTGGTGATCATGACGTCGATCACCCGCATGAGCAGGTTGGTGGCGTACACGGCGTGGAAGATGTTGTCGTGCAGGAACACGTGCAGGCCCGTCACTGCGCCTTCCCGAAGCGCTTCCACGAAGCTGGTCGTGTCGTCCCAGTCGAAGTGGGGCTCGGCCATCGCCACGTCGTCGCCGAGCTCGCTCTGCAACCAGTCCCAGTTGTCGGCGTGGTCGCCGAGGTTGACGAGCAGCGTGAGGTCCCCGGCCTTGATCCGGGGCAGCGCGTGGCTGATGACCGCTTTGAACAGCTCCCGCTGTGCGCCCGCGCCGCCCATCGTCAGCAGGAAGCGCCGAGGTTCGCCGGTGGCCATGCGGTCGAGGCGTGCCTGGCAGTCCACCTCGATGTTCTCGACCAGCTCGTGGTCGACGTGGTGGCCGGTGTAGTGGATCGCGTCGGAGGGCAGGGGCTGGAGCGTGCGGCCCTTCTCGTCGAACCCGCGCATCGCGCGGAAGCCGTAGTAGCCCGATGGTGACTGCACGCCGTGCTTCGCGCCCTCGGTCAGCTGGAACGCCATCGGCCAGTTGTCGAACATCATGTCGACCACGTTGGTCATGCCGCCCGACACCGCGCCCATGCAGTTCCACATGTGTGCGGTGAGCACCGGCATGTCGGGCGGCAGGGCGCGATGCAGGTCGGCGAACAGCTCGCTCATCCTGTGGTCCTTGACGTTGGTCTTCAGGAAGCGCCAGGGCCACCCGACGATCCAGCCGTTGAGCAAGGTCGACAGACCAGGCAGCGTTGGTTCGCCCGTGGTGACCGGCTCCCAGATCCACCGGTTGAACGCGCCGCTGCGCTGGCTGAGCCGCGACCAGCGGCTGTACCACCGGTTGCACCACCCGATCACGTCGCTGGTGATGCCGGGGATGCTGAGCAGGTCGAACCAGTAGGGCGTGAACCCCATGGCGCGGGCCGCGGATGCGCCTGCGATGGCGATGCGGTAGTGCCCGAAGCCCATCCGGACCGTGCTGACCAGCACCCCATCGTCCACGATTGCAGACAGGTCGCTGCCCGACGCCGCGTCGGTGCGCACGATGTTCCTCAGCCCGAGTTCGCCGCCGAGGTAGGCGTTGTCCTCGACCCGCAGCACGTAGCGTTCGTCCGGGTCGTGGTTGAACCTGCGCACGAAGCTGCGTTGCCACCGGTCCGCGGCGCGCGACTGGCGCCGCGTGATCGGGTTGCCGTACACGTGGTAGCGGCCGTCCACCTTCTGCATGTTCGAGGTCCTCTCACGCGCCTGCGGGATCGGTCATCCGGGCGTGGTCAGGGCCGTTCGCCCTCCAGGACGCCGCGGACCGGGTCGTCGGGATCGGGGTGCCACGCCCCGGCGTGTTCCGCCGGGTCGGTCAGCAACGCGCGGGTCCAGGCCAGCCCGTCGTCGTCGAGTTGGTCGAGGGGGTCGCCGGAGACGGCCAGCCCTCGGTGCGCGGCGAGGTACCCCGCCCACACCTCGCGTCGCTTGATGCCGGGACGCAGCATCAGACAGTCCGGATCGTTGACCCACCACCGGCCGTGCTGCCACGCCCGCGCCCGCCCGGCAAGGAGCGCGCCGAGCTGGGACGGCTGGCTGATGTCGCCATCGGGGGGATCCCAGGATCGATCGATGTCGGGTGAGATCCGCATCGCGTCGACCTTGCCGATCGATGGCAGGAGTGGTGCGCCACAGCCCAGCAGCACCGCGTCGTCGCCGATGCCCTCGCGGACGAGCCGCAGGCCCTCGGCGTAGGCGTCCAGCGCGCTCGCGTCGGTGTGTCGGCGACCCGGGATCGCGCCGGCGAACAGGAAGTCGATCTTGTGGTAGGTGAACCCCCACGAACGCAAGGTGCGGAACACCTCCAGGAGGTGCTGCGCTGCGTCCGGATGGGTGACGTCCAGCACGCCGATGCCCTGCTCCCAGTGCTGGAACGCCTCAGCCCCTCCGTCGACCAGCCAGTCGGGGTGGTCTCGCGCCAGCGTGCTGTCCGTGCCGGCCAGGAACGGTGCGGTCCAGATGCCGGCTGCGCGCCCGGTCGCCTCGATGCGGCCGGCGAGGTCCGCGAGCGGGGACGGGAAGCGGTCGCTGCGCCGGGTCAGCCAGTCGCCGATCCCGGTCTGGTAGCCGTCGTCGAGCTGCACCGTGTCGACCCGCAGTCCGAGCCGGTCGGCTGCCGCCACGTTCGCGAGCACGTCCTGCTCGGTCACGTCGAGGTAGTAGCCGTACCACGAGCACCAGCCGGTCCCGACCGGCCGAGGCGCGGGGGCGTCGAGGTGGTCCGCCACACGATCGCCGTGGTGCGCGAGAGCAGCCGGGACGTCACCGGGATGGTGGTGGACGTCGACCTCGCCGTCGGCGGTGACCACGATGTAGCCGTCCACCACCTCGGCGCGGATCGACGGCACCTCGCGGGAGGGGTCGGGAGCGGAGAAGACGTGCACCGGGGCGTCGGGTTCGGGCTGGACCGCCAACAGGCCCTCGCCCTGGAACCCGGTCGCGGGGGCGGGGATCTCGGGACGGAAGCCCATCGTCTGCCAGAGGCGTCGTGCCGGGCGGGGCGAGGTGG
>CAYVJT010000142.1:0-10116 GCA_964451855.1 uncultured Actinomycetota bacterium | reverse complement strand
CGCAGGCGGGCCGGACACGCAGATGGCGCGCAACCTCGCTCGAGATCCACGTCTCACCGTCACGACGCGCCGTGAGGGCCTCGATGTGGTCGGCGAAGGGGTGGCCACCACGGTCCGTGATGCCCCCAACCTCGCATCCGTGGCCACCGCATCGGAGCCTGGCCTGCACTCTCATCGCAGTGCCGTCCGCACGGCCCGACCCCGCCGCGCCGCCATGGTCATGCGTCCGATGACTGGATGTCGGAGCGCGAGGGTCCGCGCAGCAGACGGAGGGCCTCGGCCCCGTACCACAGGTAGGCGACGACGAAGATCGGCCGTTGCAGCAGGCCGGCGTACCCGCCGAAGCCCACCATGGCCAGCGGGAACACCACCGCTGCGGCCACGGCCGTCACATCACGCCAGCGCCACCGGCCCGCGTCACGCCAGATCCCCCACCCGACCGCCGCGACCCCGAACGCGAACGCGAACCCCATGGTGGTGGCCGCCAGTGCTACCGCCGAGGCGGCCAGGCAGGCCAGCACGCCGACGGCGGCCGGCAGCTTGGGGCGGTGATCGTCGGGCCCGACCAGCCTCGCCCACCGTGGTGGCACCACCATCGTCGTCACCTCCCCCGGTGCGCGCGGGTCGGCATCACGGCCGCCGCGCTACCGAGGCGGCGGGCGAGCCCCGTGCGTGGGCGCGTTCGGCGCGGGCGCGGATGCCGAGCAGCATGCGGCGCATGAACACGAAGTCGCCGACGTCCATCGCGGCGAGGAAGGGCCAGCCGCGCCAGCTCGGGGCGCGCTGGCGAAGGCGGACGACCAGCCGGGTCCGGTCGCCGTCGACCGGCTCGAGCGTGATCGCGACGCTGAGCAGCACCGCGCCTGGCACGTCGATGCCCATGACCAGCGAGCGTTCGGGGTCGATGGCACGCACCTCGAACCCGCGGCCGTCCGGGCCGGTGGGCAGGATGTCACCGACCTCGAGGTGCTGCAGCTCGGGACGGATCTCCCAGGCGCTCGTGTGTCCGGCGTTGTCGATGCGGTCGTAGCTGTACCAGCCCGCCCGGGTGTAGCCGCCGATCTGCACCAGCCACGGCCACACCCTCGAGGGCTGCGCATCGATGGTGATCGCCCGGGTAGCGGACAGTTGGGGGTGCTCGACGAGGTCATCGCCGAGCATGGGGCGGGCCACCTCGGCGTCGGTGGCGCCCCAGCGCAGATGCCAAGGGCGGACGAGCAGCCCGTAGACGCCGGCGACGAGCCCCGCGGTGGCCAGCGCCTTCAGGCCGACGTGTCGCCCGCGCGACCGATGGAGGACGTGCCGGCCGGCAGGCACGTCGGTCCCGTTGGCGACACCGGAGGGAGGCGAGGCGCTCGTTGGGCACATGTCGGCTCCGGTCAGCCAGGGATCACGGTAGGTGGGCGAGGTCGCGCAGGGCTGGCACGACGGTGACCAGCACGAAGCCGACGTTGGCGAGGGTGACGTTGAGCGACGGGGGGAACGACGCGCGCCACCACGGCACCACCACGATCACCGACAGGGCCGCCGTGTCGAGCATGACCGCAGGCCACCACGGGGCCGCCTTCAGCACGCCGACCCCGGCGGTGACGAACCCGGCCGCCACGGCCAGCGCCGCCAGACCGGCCAGGCGGCCCACAGCGCTGCTGAGTGTCTCACCGGACGAGAACAGCCACGGCTGCGACCCGACCAGACCAGCTCTCGGGACCCACGCCCCCACGAACCAGTTGACGTGCGCGACACCGTGGAGCATGGCGAAGACGGCCACCGCGATGCGCAGCCAGCCCATGACCGACGTCGCCGTGCTCGGCAACCCCTCTCGTTCATGGTCCCGGGCGGTGCCTGCGCAGGGCCAGGGTCGAAGGGCCTGTCGGCGCGTGCCGGCGGCGTCACCACAGCGGACGGACGCACCCTTCCGGGGCTGCTGCACGCCCCGGTCGGCGCCTCCGGGCCCGTGGTGTTCGCTCACGGCAGTGGTAGCAGCCGGTTGAGTCCCCGCAACGTCGAGGTTGCCCGCGTCCTCAACGCGGGCGGGCTGGCCACGCTGCTGTTCGATCTGCTCACCGCCGACGAGGCGGCCGACCGCACGCGAGCGTGCGCGATCCTCCTCGGCACTCGCCTCGTGTCCGCCATCCGGTGGGCCAGGGACCGACCCGAGCTGGCCGACCTGCCGCTCGGCTCGTTCGGGGCCAGCACCGGTTCCGCTGGGGCCCCGTGGGCCGCCGCGGAGGTCCAGGAGGACGTCGCGGCAGTTGTCTCACGAGGCGGACGGCCGGACCTCGCGGCAACCCGCCTCCACGCGGTGCTTGCACCGACGCTACTCATCGTCGGCTCCCGCGACCCCACCGTCCTGTACCTCAACGAGCGGGCACGACGTCGATCGCAGTGTCCGAGCGACCTTGCGGTCGTACGGGGAGCGATCCACCTCTTCGAGGAGTCCGGGGCACTCGAAGAGGTAGCGCGACTGGCACGTGCGTGGTTCGTTCGGTACCTGACGACCGTGCCCACAGCCGCTTGAGCGAGCCCGGTGAGACGGCGATGGAGGTGCCTGCGGACGACGACCGGCGGGGGTCGAGGACCTGTTCGGTCGAGCAGATGGACGAGCGGGAGCCCTCCGCCTCTCGTGGTGTGCCACGCGAGGTCCGATGCTCGGTTGATCAGTGGAGCTTCTGCTAGCGGGTGACCGCCATGAGCGACGTCATCATCCCCTCACCACCTCCCGACCGCGCCAGCACACCCGCCTCGTGGACGGTCATGGCAGCGAGACTCGTCACGGCCAAGGTGGACGCTCTCCTCGATGACGCGGCGGCGCGACTCCAGCGACTACGGAGATCCGACGACCTCACGGCCGAGGTAGCCGACTCGGTGGAGCAGGCACTCCGAGCGGTCGAAACGGGTCGCGACAGCGTCTGGAGCGCGCGACACTCACTCGGCAGGAGGCGATCGTGAGACGGTCAGCTCCCCCGCAGCAGACGCACGTGTCGAGCGCTCCCGACCCGCGCTGACGATGGCCTTGTAGGTGGCGCTGCGGGCGATCCTACGGGGTCAGGCGTCCCGCACCTCCCCGCAGGTCCCCGGGCCTGCGGGGAGCCTCCTGTGCCACTTCCTGTGCCAACCTGAAGAAGCGCGGCGTCGTGCTTCAGGTCACGGGGTCAGACGATGTGGTAGCCGCTGGCGCCAAGCATCCCGTCGAGTTCGCCGGGCGCGATCTCCAACGCGGGACGGAGTGGTAGAGCTTCGGCACCGGGCACTCGTCGCCTTCGTACGCGACGAACGGCCCGCCGGTGGAGGGGTCGTAGCCGAACCACACGGCGCGGCCGTTCTCGCGGAACCGCTGCCACGCTCCGACATCGTTGGCCCACGAGCGGACCTCGTCGACGGTGATGATGTCGTGCTCGTCGGACATGGGCAGCGCTCCGGTCAGGCCACCACCGTAGCCGGGGAGATGAGACACCAACAGCATGGATGACGGACGCCCCTACCGGACAGCACAGGGGTTGATGACCTGGGCCGAGCCGATCGCTGATGCGGCCGGTGCCGGGGTAAGGCTGACGCACACCACCTGCCCGCGATGTGTGGACGCCGAGGCGGAGCACCACGACACGGTGGACGGCTGGGCGATCAGCTGTGAGGCATGTGGCTACCGGGATGCGCCGTGGTGACCGATCCGGTTGATGGCTCACAGCATTGGGGGCGACTGGCGGCGAGATGACGACGAGCACATTCGCTCTGGGAACGGCCGACCCCATGTGATCGCGTTGCGAAGAAGTCGCTGCGCGACCACCCGACGGGCCTGTGTTGTGCAGGTTGTCGCTGATGCGGCGCGCCGCCCCGCGACCTGGCGACTGCGGGCGTTGGTTACCGGCCGCGGGGCCGCGCCAAGCTTCGGTTCTGGGAGCTTCAGTGCCAGCTCTCCGGGTGCGACGGGTTGCCGGTGCCGGCTGTGGGTATCGGACCGGAAAGGTCGGATGTCGCGTAAGCTCGTGGCATGGCGTTCACGCGGATCAACATCGACCACCGCATCATGGGTGGCCTGCCCTGCATCGCAGGGACGCGCATCCCTGTTGCCATGCTGGTGCGCATGATCGCCGCCGGTACGCCCGTGGAGACCATCCTCGAGGACTACCCGCAGCTCGAGGCGGAAGACATCCGCGAGGCTCTTCGTTTCGCAGCCGCCAACGTCGACCAGCGGGTCGTACCACTTGATCAGAGCGCGTGAAGCTACTCGTCGACGAGGCGTTGCAGAACGCCGTCGCCCTCTCGCTGACGGAGGCCGGTCACGACGCCGTCCACGTCCGTCTGCTCGGGCTCGCGGGGCACACCGACGACGAGGTCATGGGCCTCGCACTAGGCGAGGATCGCGTGCTCGTGACAACGGACACGGACTTCGGAACGATCCTGGCCCTGACGGGCGCGGCAGGCCCCAACGTTCTGCTCCTCCGAGGCGTCGGTGACTGCGCCGAAGAACGCGTCGCTGCGATCCTCGACGTCCTCCCGCGCATCGAGTACGAGCTGTCCCGGGGCGCGGTCGTCGTGATCGAGGAAGACCGCTACCGCATCCGCTACCTCCCGATCGACGACTCGTGATCCGCTACGCCTTCGCGGGACCGGCTCCGCACCGTGCGTCGAGCTGACTCGCGCCGAGCCCGCACGCCGCCACTTGCCTCGGGCGGGTAGCTATTCCGGGCGTGTTGCACTTGTCGGCGTCGTCGTCGGAGCCGCCACATCGTCGCGTCAGCCAGTGCGATCGACCGGCGGTCCGTCGGACTCGTCCCCGCCGCGCTAGTCATCATGGATCGGCGGTCAGTCGCCAGCGGCCTCGACGAACGCCTCGATGTGCGGCCAGTACCGATCGGGATCGTCCAGCCACGGGAAGTGCCCCAGGCCCTCGAAGACCTCGAGGTCGCAGCGCCCGTCGGGGAGCCCGTCGGCGATCTCCTGTGCGGCGGCCACCGGGGTGATGGGGTCGAGGTCGCCGACACTGACCAGGCTGGGGACGTCGATCCGTGGTAGGTCCGCGACGACGTCGTACTTCAGCATCGCGTCGGTCCCGGGGCCTGTCAGCTCGTGGTGGGCGACGGTCCTCGCGAACATGTCCGCGTCGGGAACCTGCGGACCGAAGTGGCCGAGACAGCGGACCACCTCCTCCAGGGTCGGTGGTGGGGTGGCACCGCCGAAGGTCCGTTCGGCGATGCCGGCGACCTCGTCCCCGCCTGCCTGCCGGAACCGCTCGACGAAGCGGGGCACGTCCCACCGTGCCGCGGTGGCCTGGAGCGCCAACCCGCCGGCATGGCCGGGGTGGCGCGCCGCGTACAGCAGGGCGACGAAGCCACCGAGGGAGTGGCCGAACACGACCGGTCGGTCGATGCCGAGCGTGTCGCAGAACGCGCGGACGTCGTCGGCGCAGTCCTCCAGCGTCCATCCGGTCGGCTCACCCCAGTCGGACCGGCCGTGTCCGCGCAGGTCGAGGTAGATCACCTGGGCGCCGGCTGCCAACCGGGACAGTCCCGGCCGGAGGTACGAGTGGTCGAAACGGCCTGGACCGCCGTGTAGTGCGAGGACCGTGGGCCGCGTCCGCATCTCGGGGCCGTCGGGCATGAGCCTGCTGCCTTCGACGTCGAACCACAGACGGGTGCCGTTCACCTGGATCTTCATCGTTCTGCCTTCCTCTCGGTCGTGACCGGGCGTTCCGGTCGCGGTGGTCGTGGCCATAGGGCGCTGGCGTTCCGTGGGACGCGCGGATCAGGAACGCCTCGACGTGGGCCAGAAGCGGTGCCCAGCACCGCCCCAAGGCCGGGTTCAGCACCTGAGGCGAGCAGCCTCCAAACGTCCTTCATGCTCAGGTCTCCTCCCGTGGATCGGCGTCGTGACGCGGTGCGGTTCCCGCCGCCACCGGTGACGAGGCCGTCGGTCGATCGCGGGCGGCGTCTCGGCGGCCGCCGGCCCGGGGCCCGAGCACGCGCAGCGCCACACGTGGGCGCATCAGCGCCTCTGGCGGGTCGATCAGGGACATCACCCGCGCGAACGCGGTCGCCAGCGACACGTCCCGTTCCGCTGCGGCGTGCAGCCGGGTGACGTAGGCGCCGGCGAGCCGGGTGCGAAGGCTGCGCGGTCCGTTGACCCCCGGGAGCGCCAGGTCGCCGCCGAGGACCATGTCCCAGGCAGCGTCGACGTCGCGTGCGAGCGCGGTCACGAACCGGCGCGGCGACGGCGTTGCCTCCCGGAGGTGGGCGCGAAGCCGGACCGCGCCCGCCGCCGCGACCGTCATACCCTGCCCGTAGACGGGATTCAGGCAGCAGACGCTGTCGCCGAGCGGGACCAGCCCGTCCGGCAGGGCACGGAGCCGCTCGTAGCGTCGGCGCACACTCGCCGGGAACCGGAAGGGCACCGGGTCATCGAGCGGTTCGCCGTGCTGGATCGCCGTATGGATGTCGGGAACCGGCAGCGAGCCGGCGAACCGGACGAACCCGCCCGGGTCGGTGGGCGGGTGCTCGCCGAGCATCCCGAACAGCGTGACGATCCACCGGTCGCCCTCGATCCGTGCCACCGCGCCGCCCCGCGGACGATGCGGCGTTGGCCCCTGGAGCGTTCCCCAGTCGCCACCAAGCGTGTCCGCTCCGAGCCGGTAGCGGCGGGTCGCGTACCGCACATCGACCGCGATCCGCTCCTCATGCGGTGGCTCGTAACCGAGCTCCTCCAGCCACACGGGTACGCGGGTGCCCCGCCCCATCGCGTCGACCACGAGGTCGGCCGGTACGACCTCCTCGGCGCTGCCGTCGGCGCGGCGCAGGATCCGCACGCCGGTGACCCGTCTGCGGTCGGTGCTGGTGATGAGGCCGACGACGTCGCAGGGGGACGCGAAGGCGACGTTCGGTAGGGCACGCACCCGCGCGCGGACCCGGTCCTCGAGACAGGTGCGGCTCATGCTCAACGTCAGCAGGCCGCTCGGGCCGCGCCGCAACTCATGCCCGCTCAGGTGGATGCGTGCGTCACCCAGCAGGTCGCCGTGGGGCACACCGTCGGCGATCAGTTCGGCGGTCAGGCCCGGGAACAACTCCTCGAGGAGCTGCCGGCCACGGGGGAGCAGCGCGTGGTTGTGGGCTGCCTGGGGCACGCCGCGTCGGCGACCTCCCACCTCGAGGTCATCGCGGTCCAGCACCTGGACGTCGTGATGGTGTTCGGCGAGCACGCGGGCCGCGCACAGCCCCGCCATGCTGCCCCCGAGCACGACCGCCCGCTCTCCCGCGCGCCCGCTCATCGCTGCCTCCTCGTCGTGGAGGAGGATCCGCGGGATCGGTGCTCGGTTTCCAGGCCACTCGGTGCTCGATCCTGCTCACTGCGGCCCGGATGGGCCTGGGGCGGCCCCGTACACCTCCCGGTCCCAGAGCCACGCGACGATCCGTTCAACGCCCTGGGTCAGGTGCCGGCGGTAGGTGCTGAACGGCAGGCCGAGACGCGCGGCAGCCGCCTCCTGGGTCGGGGCCGGGTCGAGGTAGGTCCTCTCGACCGCCCGCAGGAGCTTGTCGTCGCGGGGATGAACGCGCAGGGTGTCGACCGCGGCGTGCAGCAGCGCAGCAAGGGTCACGGCGTCCGGCTCCTCGCCCGGCGTCGCCTGGTCGTGCAGCAGCCGCGTGTGCAGCAGCGGGTTGCGGGCCAGCACATCCGCGCGGTGCAGGTCTCGCAGCCCGTGGCGCACGGCCTCGGTGAACTCGGCCTGGGACAGCACGTCGACGGTCGTCGTCCGAGCCGGGCGCAGCGCGGGGTCCTGCGCCAACGCCCGCTCGACCCAGAGGTGCACCAGGTCGTCGATCGGGACCCGGCGGAAGTCGTGGACGAACAACCCGTACCGCCGTCCCGCCACCTCGACGTCGGCCTGCGGTGCCCGGTGCAGGTCGGCGAGGGCGAAGAACGCGTCGAGGTGGTCGGGTTCGTGCAGAGCGAGGCAATCCCATGCCAGCGTGGGCGTGGCCAACTGGCGCTGCAGGGTCAGCACCGGCAGGGCGTTCAGTGTCGGCGAGGGGTCCTGGTAGGCGTCCCGATCGACGACGAACCGGGCCAGGGTCACCACCTCCCCGGGACGGGGCGGCGCCTGCGTGTGCGCATGGTCCCAGGCGCTGCGGGCCACCGGATCCGCGTCCACGTCCTCGGCCGCCGCGGCCGTCAGGTCGATGATCGCGATCACACCGCGCAGGGAGTCGTCATCACCGCGCACGACCGAGAACGCGTCGGGTTGGCGATCCCACCACCTGGCCGCGATCGCCGCCTGCTCGTCGCCCTCCGCTGCGGCGATCAGCGGCAGGGCCGCGTCGCGATCCGCCGGCATGGCAGGTTCGGGGTGGTGCTGCCCCCACGCATCCCAGTCGACGGGAGCGAGGACGCTGGGCAGGTTGCGGAACAGGTACTTCAGGTCAGAGATGGCACGCAGCTGGGTGCGACCGTCGAGGTCGCGCAGCCGCCCGTGGATGTGGTCGGCGACCCGCCGGAAGATCCGTGCGTACTCCTGCGGATCGCGCCACCGGAGATCGGCGTCGAGGGTGTCCCGCGCCAGGTCGTGCGCGAGCACCCCGTCGGGTCCCGTCTCTACGAAGGACAGCTCCTGCAGCCAGCGGAACAGCGTGTGGGCGTCGGCTACCTCCAGCACGTCGCGCAGCAGCGCCTCGGTGGTGACCCGGCTGATCGCGCAGGCTGCGAGGGCGGTGCGCTGCTCCTGGTCCGGGATCACGTCCACGAAGGTCGGCAAGAGGTCGCCGACGAGGTCGGGACTGAGCCGCTCTTCGCCCACCTCCCCACCCCGCAGGGCGACATCGGCGAGCAAGGACAGACCGAGGGGATGACCGTGGGAGAGCGTCACCAGCTTCTCGTGGAGACCAGCCGGCACCCCGCTGGCGTCGAGGTAGCGGTAGGCGTCCTCGGGATCGAGGTTGCGCAGCGACACCACCCGATGCAGATCGCGCCACGCCGGGTCGGACCGCCACCCCGGGGCCGGCGGGACGCGACTGGCCAGCACCGTCAACGCCGTGGCGGGCAACCTCGGGACCAGCTGGCCACGGACCCAGTCGTCCACCGGGATGAGCCGCTCATAGGCGTCGATCAGCAGCACGACCCGGCCCCTGGTCGAAACGATCGGGCCCTCGTCGGGCACCGGCACCGTCGCGCTCATCGCGGTGAGGACCGCGCTCGGCGAGGCGACCAACTCACGGGCGTCCAGCCGGACCACCGTCGCGGACTCTTCGGCAGCGAGTTCGGCGAGCACCTCGAGCAGCGTGGTCTTGCCGATCCCGCCTGGACCGTACAGGTGCAGCACCGCGAAGGGAGGCTCATCCGCGATCAGGGCCGAGCGGAACAGCTCCACCTCCCCGGCCCGCCCCACGAACCGGCGCTGCCGATGCGACATCAGCACATCACCCAGCGTGCGCGTCGGCTCCGTGGACATGATGTGCGAGGGTAGGCGACGGCAGGAGTGCCAGTCGAGGGTCGAGTGCCCCCGGAGACCTCCGGGGCCCCTATCGTCATCGCCACGGTCGACCAGCACCCCGGGCCAGCCCTGTCGTGCCGCCAGAGTGGGCAAGTTCGCCAGCCACGCGAAGGCGCTTCATGACCGGCTCTGGACCGTGCGGTAAACCGCCGCAGAGACCTGGCGAATCAGGGCGTTGTGTAGCGGCTACGTGGCTTGCTCGCCGGTGAGCGCCGACGGTGCCCACTTGGGCCAGCGAGTCTCGCCGAGCACGGTTCCGTACTGGTAGCGGGCCACCTCCAGGAAGTCCTGGCCGCTCTGGCCCGAGGAGTCGTACACGCGGGTCTCGTAGGCGTGCTCGATGGCAGCGACCACGTGGGTCCAGAGCCGCTCGTGTCGCTGTCTGATCTTGGGTTCGGGGACGTCGTGTCCTCCTTCGAGGACACGTTGAGCCACCCGCGCTACCGACAGGTCCGCCGGCACGATCAGCACCCGTAGGTGCACCCGATAGCCAGCCTCGACGGCCCGTGTGACCAGATCGACCTTGGACGGGTGGGAGAAGACGGACTCCGTGATGAACGAGCGCCGGTCGGCGAGGTAGCGCTCACGTACCGCAGCCGCTTCTGCGGCTGCGTCGTAGGCCCGGGCGAGCTCGTCGCCAG
>CAYVJT010000141.1:0-10176 GCA_964451855.1 uncultured Actinomycetota bacterium | reverse complement strand
CCCTGTCGGGCCAGGGCGACGTCTTCTCGGGCTTCGACCCGAAGCGCGGACACGAGGCGGGCTGACCCGGAACGCGCTCCGTGCGAGCGTCCGGTCGGACGTTGCTCGCGCATCATCCGCACTCAGAGGATCAGACGCGCGCTGCCCGCATCGGGCCGACCTCCCTCCTCCTTCTTGTCTACACATTCTGGCTCAGAAGGAGGATCCCAGGGGGATCAATCAAAGGGAGATCCAAGGGGAGGGAGAGGGGCACGAGAGGAAGAGGACCGCCAGGAGGAGGGGCGTCCCGGCGTCGGGAGAGGCCTGATGGCAACCGCAACCGTCACCGCAGGACCGGATCGACCCTGGATGCGCTGGCTCGCAGCTCTCGTCTCGCTGCTCCTCGTCGCGAGCAGCGCGTTGGCGCTTCCACCGCCCGCACACGCCGAACCATCGACCTCAGGTTCAGGTTCAGGATCGGGTTCCGCGGCGGAGGAGCGTGAGCACGCGGCCGAGGAGGAGGGTGCGCCAGCGGACCCCTCCCCCGCTGCGCCCACCGACGTCACCGAGCAGGACGGGGTCGTCTCCCTGCTGTCCGAGGACGACGCAACCTCCACGCAGGTCGACGATCCCGCCCAGGAGACCGCGGACCTGCCAGCCGACGCGGATGCGACCGTTGAGGCCGACGTCACCGAGGCGCTCGCGGGCGACGACACCGAGGTGGGCGTCATCATCCACCTGCACGCGCAGGCCGACCTGCCGGCCGTCGCGGCCGAGGCCGCACGCGAGGCGCGATCGGCGGCACAGCAGGCACGCGAGCGTGCTCGGGCACGCGGCGAGTCCGCGCGTGAGGTCGCCGGGATGGCACGCGAGGCTGCCCATGCAGCGCGAACGACGGTCGTGGTCGAGCACCTGCAGGACGTCGCTTCACGGCACAACACCGACGTCCGGAGTCTGCTCGAGCAGCGTGCGGACCAAGGGCGCGTCCACGACCTGCGCGAGTACTGGATCTTCAACGGGTTCGCGGCGACCGTCGACAGCGCGACGCTCGACGAGCTCGCGATCCATCCGGACGTGGAGCGCATCACCCTCGACCGGGTGCTCGAGGTCCCGGAGACCGAGGAGGGGCCACGTCTGCCGACGTGGAGCCTGGAGGCCGTCAACGCCCCCAACACCTGGGGCGAGTACGGCATCCGTGGGCAGGACGTGGTCGTCGGCGTGCTGGACACCGGCGTGGACGGCGAGCACCCGGCCCTGGCCGGCACCTACCGCGGCCGCGATGGCGACCACGCCACGAGCTGGTACGTGCCGACCGGTGAGAACTACCCGACCCCTGGCGACGGACACGGTCACGGCACGCACGTCACCGGAAGCATCACCGGTGGACCTCCCGGTGAGGTGATCGGGGTCGCCCCCGAGGCGGAGTGGATCGGCGTCAAGATCTTCACCGACGCCGGCAGCACCAGCGAGAGCATCATCCGCGACGGCATGCAGTGGGTGCTCGCGCCGGACGGCGACCCGACCAAAGCACCCCACGTCGTCAACAACTCCTGGGGCCACCCCGACGCCGGCAACATCGCCTACTGGGACGAGGTGGAGGCGTGGGTCGCCGCGGGCATCTTCCCGGTGTTCGCGAACGGTAACGCCGGCCCCCTGTCCGGGACCGTCGGCTCCCCCGCGAGCTTCCCGCATTCCCTCGGGGTCGGCGCCACCGATCGCGACGACATCATCGCCGACTTCTCCAGCCGCGGTCCCGCCTTCTGGGACGGCGAACGCTTCCTCAAGCCCGAGGTCTCCGCACCGGGCCACCAGGTCTTCTCCGCCTGGCCGCAGCACACCGGGCAGGACTACCACACGATCTCCGGGACCTCCATGGCCGCACCCCACGTCGCCGGGGTCGCCGCGCTGGCGCTGTCCGCCGCATCCGACCTCACGGTCGACGAACTGCGTGACACGCTCACCGACACGGTGCGCACCGAGCCGCACATGGGAGGGCTGCCCAACGACAGCTACGGGCACGGCATCGTCGATGCCTTCGCGGCAACCACACGGGTCATGTTCGCCGGCACGCTCGCGGGCACGATCACCGACGCCGACGGCCCGGTCGAGGCCACCGTTTCGATCCCCGACGAGGATCTCGCCACCACCTCCGACCCCGAGACGGGCGCGTACTCGCTGTTCGTGCTCGAGGGCACCCACGACGTGACCGTGGAGGCCTACGGCTACGTCACGCACGAGGCCACCGTCACGATCGAGGCCGGCGAGGTCACGACGCTGGACGTCGAGCTCGAGCTCGCTGAGGTCGCGACCCTGTCCGGGACCGTGACCGGGGACGGCGTCCCGCTCGAGGGCGCCACCGTCACACTCCCGGACACGCCGCTCGACGCGGTCACCACCGACGAGGACGGCGCGTTCGCCCTGGAGGTCGCGCACGGGTCCTACGAGGTCCGAGCCACGGCCCACGGGTTCCTGCCGGGTTCCGCCTACGTGACGATCGACGGGGACACGAACGTCACGCTCGACCTCGACGCGCTGGTGCAGGACAGCGACCCCGGCTGGGCGCAGTACCAGAACAACCCGGCGCGTACCGGCTTCACCGAGGAGCGCGCCGCACCCGAGACCTTCGTCGAGCAGTGGACGACCGAGGTGGCCGGCTCGGTGATGTTCAGCTCGCCCGTCATCGCCGACGGCCGGGTCTTCCTCACGACCGACAACGGGCGCCTGCACGTGCTCGACGCGGAGGACGGCTCGTCACTGTGGAGCTTCGCCACCGGCGGGACGCTGCGCTCCACACCCCACGTCACCGACGACGCCGTCTACCTCGGTGGCGGGGACGATGCGACCCTCTACGCGCTCGACCAGAACGATGGGGAGGTGCGGTGGACCTACAGCACCGGCGACGAGCGCCTCACCTACGCCACCCCGACCGAGGTGGACGGCACGGTGTACGTGTCGACGGGGTTCGGGCCGGGCAACGGCGGGTTCGTGCACGCCGTCGACGCGCAGTCCGGCGAGCAGGTCTGGCGCAGCGAGGTGGGCCCGCAGATCTTCTTCGGGCCGGCCGTCGCCGACGGCGCCGTGATCGCTGCGAGCCGCGACACCAACCGGATCGCCGCCTTCGACGCGGACACCGGCGAGGAGCTGTGGTCCCACGTGCACGACGAGACCTTCATCTCCATGCCGACCGTGACCGACGGCGTGATGTACATCGGGACGTCGACCGTGGACTTCACGAGCGGCAGCGTGCTGGCGCTCGACGCCACCACCGGGGACGTCCTGTGGCACACGACGGGCCACGGCGACAGCCAGGGCAACACCCCGGTCGTGTACGGCGACCTCGTGATCCTCGGGTCGCACAGCCACAGCACCGTGTCCGCCTACGACCGGACCACCGGTGAACGGGTGTGGACGCAGGGCATCGGCGCGCCGGTCACCTCGGCGCAGCTGGTCACCGCGGGCGGCGTGTTGCTCGGGGGCTCGCAGGGCCAGGCGGTGTTCGCGCTGGACGCTGCCACCGGCACGCCGCTGTGGGACCACGACATGCCCGACAACGTGCTGTCGTCGCCGGCAACCGCCGACGCGCTGACGGTCTTCGCCGACCGCCGCGGCAACATCACCGCCTTCGCCTCCACCGGCACGATCTCGGGCACGATCACCGGGCCCGACGGTCCGCTCGAGGCGACCGTGCGGGTGCCGGAGACCGGGCAGGAGACCACGACCGACCCGGACACCGGTGCCTTCGAGTTCGCGCACCGTCCGGGCAGCTTCACGGTCGAGGTGCGCGCCTACGGCTACGAGCAGCACGACCTCGACGTCGACGTCGAGGTGGCACGTGTGACGCGACTCGACCTCCAGCTCGCCGCGGTCGGGGACGGCACGGTGACCGGAACGATCACCGACGAGGACGGCGCCCCCCTGGAGGGTGCCGAGGTCGTCCTGTCCGACACGCCGCTCGACCCGGCGGTCACCGGGGCCGACGGCACGTTCACCTTCCCCGGGGTCGCGGCGGGCACCTACCCGTACCTGGTCGACGCGGACGGCTACGCCCCGCAGGAGGGCGAGGTCGAGGTGCGGGCCGGGGAGACCACCGTCCTCGACGCAGCCCTGGTCCCCTTCGACGTCGCCGTGGTGTCCGACCTCGGGTCGGCCATCACCGACATCCTCCGTGACGCCGGGTGGCTCGTCGACCGGGTCACCTTCGCGGACATCGACGGCAACGTCGACCGCTACCAGGCCGTGGTCCTGTCCGGGGAGCGCGACGACCGGGCCGACGCGGACCTCGACCGTCTGGCACGGATCGTCGACGACGCCGACGACGCCGGCACCAGCCTGCTGCTGCTCGACCAGTGGAGCCTCGCCTACGGCGCGTTGCGGCCGGTGGCGGGTGTCACTGGAGACCCCGGCTCGGTCACGGTCGAGGGGCAGAATCGGGGACGGGTGTGGCTGGAGGACGTCGTCGAGCACCCGATCACCGCGTCCCTGCCCGACGAGCCGCGGGTGCAGCTGCTGACGGGAGGCGACCACGCCTGGTTCGACGACTACTCGGGGCTGACGCTGGCGCAGCTCGGCACCGACCAGACCGGGCCGCGCGGCGGCGGCCTCGGCTACGAGCGACGCAGCTTCACCAGCAGCCACGTCCTGCTCCCAGTGCACGCCCCCACCCCGTGGGCCGGCCCGGAGCTGAACTGGCAGCCGGCCATGACCGACCTTCTGCTCGACGCTGTGGACCACGCCATCACCGCCGAGTACGGCGCGGTGGCGGGGACGGTGACGGACACGCAGGACGACCCGCTTGACGCGGTCGTCGAGGTGGTCGACGGACCGGAGCGCACCCGGGCCGACGAGGACGGCGGCTACCGGCTCCTGCTCGACCCCGGCGAGTACACGCTGCGGTTCCGCGCCACCGGCTTCGAGACGGTCGAGGAGGACGTCACGGTCGGCGCCGGCGAGACGCTCGACCTCGACGTCGTCCTGTCCGCGTCCGGGCTGGGGACGCTCACCGGCACGGTCACCGACGAGGCGACCGACGCGCCGATCGCCGGCGTGACGGTCACGGTCGAGGACCTCGACCTGCCTCCCGCCACGACCGATGGCGACGGGATCTACACGATCGATGCGGTCCCGGGCGGAACCTACGACGTGAGCTTCGAGGCCGACGGCTACCTGCCGACGACGATCGAGGACGTCGAGGTGGTGGAGGGCGAGGTCACGACGCTGGACATCGGCCTCGAGAGCGCCCCGACGGTCGCCGTCGTCGGTGACCGCTTCGGCCAGATCACCGACTTCCTGAACGATCGGTCGATCCCCGCCTTCGAAGCCGGATGGGAGATCACCGCCGACCTCGACGCCGTTGACGTCGTGGTACTGCACCACCCGTCGAGCGTCGACCAGGAGACCTTCCTCGCCCACCTCGACGCCTTCGACGACGCCGCGGTGAGCGTGATCTTCCCCTCCGACGGCTGGTCGTTCCGGACGCGCGGCATCCACCTGCTGTCGGACCACACCGGCGACCCGGCGGACATCGGCCGGATCGGGGGGTTCCGTGGTCCCGAGATCTTCCTCCACGACCTGGCCGACCACCCGATCTTCGCCGGCATCGACGACGACCCGGTGCAGATCCTGACGGCCGCCTCCGAGGCCGGGTACTTCATCGACTACTCCGGTGTGCCCCTGGCCCAGGTGGCCGAGGAGGGGGCCGACCCGGCCGGTGTTGGGGTCGCCTTCAACCCACGGACGGCCGACAGCGTCCACCTGTTGCTCAGCGGGCTCGCCGCAACCTTCCGCAACCATCCCGAGGACGACTGGACGCCCGCCGGACAGCGCATCTTCCTCAACGCCGTTCGCTGGGCGGCGGCGCCGCAGCTCGGCGTCTTCAGCGGCACGGTCACCGACACCGACGACGAGCCGATCACGCACGCGACCGTCGAGGTCGTCGACACCCCGTGGTCGGTCACCACCGAAGAGGACGGCGCGTTCGAGATCGGCGTGCCCGCCGGCAGCCACACCCTGCGCTACGAGGCCTTCGGCTACGTCGGTGACGAGCGCGAGCTGAGCGTGGATGCCGGACGTGCCACCGACGCGTCGATCGAGCTCGAGGTCGGGGACGTCGGCACGATCGAGGGCACGGTCCGATCCCGCGGTGACGTCGACCCCGACGCCAGCCCGCAGTCCACCCTCGAGGGGGTGGAGATCGAGCTCGTCGGCACACCGCTCACCACGACGACCGACGCCGACGGCACCTACCGCTTCGACCGGGTCGAACCCGGCAGCTACGAGCTGCTGCTCGAGGTCGACGGCCACGTACGGGCCTACGCCGACATCGAGGTGTCGGTCGACGAGACCACCCAGCGCGACGTCGAGCTGCGCCCCTCGCCGCGGGTCGGGATCATCGACGACTCCGACTTCACCAACTCCCGCGACCGCGGCAAGCAGTTCCTCGAGCACTGGGGCTACCGGGCCGAGGACATCGACTGGGACGACCTGGACACGATCCGGGAGCTCGACCTGGTGGTCGTCAACATCTCGCACTTCACGGACCGGGATCCCGGTCCCGACGGGTTCGCGGCGTTCGAGGACGTCGTCAACCGCGCCGGCATCCCGGTGCTGTGGATGGGCCAGCACGGCCGTGGCGGCATCGAGTTCCTTGAGGCCTACACCGGCGATCCCGGCGAGCGCGGCGAGGGTTGGCGCGACGGCGAGGTGGTCGCGACGGTGGTCGAGGACCATCCGCTCGTCGCCGGCCTTCCGGATAGCTTCGAGCTGATCGAGCCCGACGGGCGCTACAGCTGGTTCGACGACTTCGGCGGCACGACCGTCGCCGAGCTGTCGACCACCGACCACGGCCACATGGGCGACACGATCGGTTTCAAGGGCCGGACCTCCCGCACGGTCGACGTGCTGGCCTCCACCCTGACCGTGACCACGTGGGGTGCGCCGTCGACAGCGGAGCACCCGGCGCTGCGGTGGACACCGGAGGCCGAGCGCGTGTACGTCAACGCGCTCGACTGGGCGCTCGACGCGGAGGGGCTCGGCGCAGAGGTGCGCGGCACTGTCCAGGACGAGACCGGCGCCCGGATCCCGAGCACCGTCGAGGTGCTCGAGACGGGCCGGACCTTCGAGGGCCGCGAGGGCGACGGCACGTTCGTCGTGCCGCTCGAGCCGGGCAGCTGGACCCTGGAGATCAGCTCCTTCGCCCACCTGCCGACCACCTACGAGGTGACCGTCGAGGCGGGCGTGGTCGACCGCCCGACGATCACCCTGGAAGCGGCGGCCGCTGGTGACATCGTCGGGCAGGTCACCGACGAGGCTGACCTCCCGATCGAGGGCGCCACGGTCCGAGCCCTGGACAGCCCACGGGTGACCGAGACCGACGCCGACGGCAACTACGAGCTGACCCGGTTGCCTGAGGGCGAGTGGACCCTCGAGTTCCGGGCCTCCGGGTTCCAGGCGAAGCGCGTCGACGTCACCGTGGAGGACGACACGGCGCACACGGTGGACGTCATCCTCGAGGAGTCGAACCTGGTCGCCGTCGCCGGCGACCGCCAGGACGCGATCACCGGGTTCCTGGAGGACGAGAGCTACGAGGTGGACACCTACGCCTACGCGGCGCTCGACGACATCACCGACACGATCGGTGACTACCAGGTCGTGGTCCTCAACGGGATCGGGACGGCGCCCTCCGCCGACACCTTCACGACGTTCCTTGACGCCGCGGCCGACGCCGACGTCTCGGTGATCTTCGCGAGCCAGTGGGGCTCCGGGTCGATCCGGCACCTGAGCCAGTACCTCGGCGACCCCGAGGACGTCACCCAGGGGTTCGAGCCCGAAGAGATCGCCTACACGGTGCTCGACGAGCACCCGATCTTCGACGGCTACGACGTCGGTGAGACCGTCACGATCCTGGAGAACGAGCCGAACCAGCAGTTCATGTACTTCTCGGGCTACAGCGGAACGACGATCGCGCGGACCGACGCTCCAGCAGTGGACGAACAGCTCGGTGACGGGCTCGCGTTCCGGTTCGTCTCGCCGCAGAGCGCCCACGTCCTGCTCGGCAACCTCGCGGCCAGCTTCTACGGCGACCCGGACAACCGCTGGACCGAGGACGCCCGGCAGATCTACCTCAACGCGGTCGCGTGGGCGGTCGAGGCGGCCCAGGGCGAGGTGTTCGGCCAGATCACCTCCGACGGCGATCCGCTGGAGGGTGCGACGGTGACGGCGATCGAGGTGGACGCCTCGACACGCACCGACGAGGACGGGACGTACCGCCTCGGGCTGCCCGACGGCACACACACGATTGAGGCGTCGAAGGAGGGCTACGCCCCCGCGAGCACCACGATCACCGTCGGGGAGGGCGAGAGCGAGCAGGTCGACCTCGACCTCCAGCGGCTCGACCGCGGGAGCCTCGAGGTGGTGGTCACCGACGCCGCCGGCGACGACGAGCCGATCGCCGATGCGGCCGTGACGGTCACCGGTCCGATGGAAGCCGAGGGCACCACCGACGAGGACGGACGGCTCGTCGTCGACGACCTCGTCGAGGGCGACTACGAGGTGGAGGTCTCGGCCACGGGCTACCTCGGCGCGAGCATCGAGGCCACGGTGGTCCCCGAGGAGACGACGGTCGCTGAGATCGCCCTGGCGGCCAACGACGTGGCGGTGCTCGGTGACGTCGACGAGCTGCTGACCGACCTGTTGCGCGACGCGGACGTCCCCGCCGAGGCGCGAACCTGGGAGGACCTCGCCGAGGACCTCGGCGCCTACCGGGTGCTGATCGCCAACGGCGGGGCGCCCACCGAGGAGGAGTTCACGGCCGTGCTGGAGGCCGCCGACGAGGCCGGCGCCAGCGTGATCCTCACGGGGAGCTGGGGCGTCGATCGGGGTGGCATCCGGCTGTTGGAGGCCTTCACCGACGACGTCACGGTCGGCGGCCACGGCTACGGCGACGGCCCGGTCGGTCTGACCGGACTGGACCCCGAGCACCCGCTCTTCGAGGAGCTGGACACACCCGACTCGCGGCTCGTCGCGGACGAC
This sequence comes from uncultured Actinomycetota bacterium, assembly GCA_964451855.1. Classification (GTDB taxonomy): domain Bacteria; phylum Actinomycetota; class Nitriliruptoria; order Nitriliruptorales; family Nitriliruptoraceae; genus CSSed11-175R1. Next base: position 1,170 of record CAYVJT010000141.1, on the reverse strand, counting down.
GGCTACTACAGCTGGCTGGGGGACTACGTCGGCCACCACCTGGCGGACCTCACGGTCGACGACGAGGTGGCGGGACTGTCGATCGGCTACGACTTCCGTGGCGTCGACCACGTCCACCTGCTGCTGTCGGCCGCCGCCGTCACGGACGTGATGGGGCCTGGCTACGGCTGGACCGAGGAGACCGCGCAACTGGTGCTGAGCGCGATCGCGTGGGTGCGCGAGGTCGAGCAACCGCTGCCCGCCACGCCGACCCTGACGACGGACGCCGACGAGCTGATCGCCACCCCGACGATCACCGTCGAGGGCGAGTCCGAGCACCGCACGACGGTCACGATCGAACGGGACGGCGAAGTGATCGCTGCCACCGAACCGGACCGTGACGGCAGCTACACGACCGAGATCGAGCTCGTCGAGGGCGAGAACGAGCTGGTGGCGGTGGCGACCAACTTCGCCGGCAGCGCCACCTCGGAGCCGCTCGCGATCTGGCTGGATACCACCGGCCCGGTGCTCGAGTGGATCCCCGAGGACGGGGAGGGCTTCCTCGACCCGGTGGTGACCGTGGCCGGGACCGCCCACGACGAACCGGCCGGCGTGGACGAGGTCAGCGTCAACGGCACGGTCGTGGACGTCGAGGCCGACGGTGCATGGTCGACCGAGGTCACGGTCGCCGAGGAGGGGACCGACATCACGGTGCGCGCGGTCGACACGCTCGGCAACGAGACGGTGGAGACCCGCACGGTCGCCTACGTACCGCTCGAGGTCGAGTGGGAGGTTCCACCGCGACCAGCGAGGGCGATCAACGTGCGTCTGCACGTGACCGACCTCGACGACGAACCCACCGAGGTGGACGCGGCGTGGCTCGAGGCGATCGCCGAGGACGACGAGGTGCATGGCCCGTACGCGATGCGGTGGTCCGACGACCGCTACCACCACGTGCTGACCCGTCTGCCGCACGGCCCCTACGACCTCGTGGGGCGGCTGGAGGTGGACGACTGGATCGTGACCGTCCACGGCCCGACGGTCCGCGTCCGGTGATCGGCGAGGTCCCGGGGGCGACGGTGGTCGCCCCCCTCCCGACTGCACGGCCCTTCAGACGATGCCAGCGGCCTCCGCCACCTCGCGGTAGCGCTCAGCGAGGCTGTCGACGGTCTCGTGGGCGTTCAGTCCGCT
>CAYVJT010000140.1:0-10203 GCA_964451855.1 uncultured Actinomycetota bacterium | reverse complement strand
AAGCGGCCGAGCACGCACGGCACAGCCTGATCCGGAACGGATCAGGCACCGACCTCGAAGCGGGCGAAGCGGGCGACCTCGAGCTTCTCGCCGACGGTGGCCTGGACCTCGCTGATGGCTTGGGCGACGGTCTTCTCACCGTCGAGGACGAAGGGCTGGTTGAGCAGGACCCAGTCCTCGTAGACCTTCTTGACCTTGCCCTCGACGATCCGATCGATGATGTGCTCGGGCTTGCCCTGGTCGAGGGCCTCCTTGCGGGCGAAGGCGCGCTCCTTCTCGAGCATGGCCTCGTCGACCTGGTCCTCGGACACCACCATCGGTTTGGCCGCGGCGATGTGCATGGCGAGGTCCTTCGCGAGCTTCTGGACCGCTTCGGCCTTGGCGACGAAGTCGGTCTCGCAGGACAGCTGGAGCAGCACACCGACCTTGGCCGGCATCCCGGGGGTCGGGGCATGCAGGTAGGTGTGCACCAGACCCTCGCTCGCGGTGCGATCGGCGGCCCGAGCGTCCATCTTGGCGCCGGTGCGCTCACGGACGAGTTCGGCGGCCTTGTCCAGGTCGCCCTCGGCGTCGACGAGTGCCGTCTTGCAGGCCATCATCGGGGCGTCGGTCAGTTCGCGGAGCTTCTTCACGTCGGCAGCGGAGATCGCCACGGGTGTCCTCCTGGAGCGGGGTGTGCGGGACGGCCGGCCGATCGCCAGGAGCGACCGGCATCGGCCGGGACGAGCGCAACGAGCTGGCTCAGCCCTGCGACGGCGCGTCGGACTCGGTGGACTCCGGCTCCGAGGGTGCAGGGTCCGGGGTATCGGCGGTGTCGCCGGCGGCTGTCGCGGCCTTCTCAGCGGCCTGCTGACGCTCGAGCTCGATCTCCCACGCGGCCTTGGGCTCGGACGCGTCGATACCGCTGCTGTCGGACTGCGTCGCCTGGAGCGCCTGCACACGCAGCTCCTCGTCCGGCGAACGGGAAGCGCGCAGCAGCAGACCGTCGGCGCAGGCGTCGGCGATGATCCTGGTGAGCAGCGCGGACGAACGGATCGCGTCGTCGTTGCCCGCGATCGGGTACTGCACGAGGTCCGGGTCGCAGTTGGTGTCGAGGATGCCGATCACGGGGATCCGCAGCTTGTTCGCCTCGTCGACCGCGATCTTCTCGAGCACGGTGTCGACGACCCACACCGCGTCGGGCAGCTTGCCCATCTCACGGATGCCTCCGAGGTTGGTCTGCAGCTTCTCGTGCTCACGTCCGAGCTGCAGGACCTCCTTCTTCGGGAGCAGTTCGAAGGTGCCGGCCGACGCCATCGCCTCGAGCTCCTTGAGGCGGGCGATACGCCCCTTGATGGTGGCGAAGTTGGTCAGCATGCCGCCCATCCACCGTTCGGTGACGTAGGGCATCCCGACCCGGGTCGACTGGTACTCGATCGTCTCGCGGGCCTGCTTCTTGGTACCGACGAACAGCACCGTGCCGCCCTTGGCGACGAGGTCGCGTGTGAAGGTGTAGGCGCGCTCGATGTGCTGGACGGTCTGACGCAGGTCGATGACGTGGATCCCGCTGCGCTCCCCGTAGATGTACGAGCGCATCTTCGGGTTCCAGCGGCGGGTCTGATGCCCGAAATGCACGCCGGCCTCGAGCAGCTGGCGCATGGTGACGACGGCCATGGTTGGACTCCTGATGGTTTCGGTTGGGCCTCCGCCCGCGTCCTCCGGGGCGCGTTCCGTGGCGGCCTCGTGGCCGTTGCGGTCCGCGACGTACGACCCACCTCGCGTCGAGCGCGAAGCACCGGGGTCACCCGTCAGCGAGCGTGTGTGATGAGATGTCAGATCGGCTACGCGGTCAGTCAGACGCCTGCACAGATGATCGCACAGACGGCCGGGTAGGCGACTGCACAGACGACCGCACAGACGCCTGCACTGATGACCGCACAGATGGCCGGGCCCACCGACGAGGCAGGCCCGACGGACGGAGCTTACCGGCTTCGATCGTCCTGCGTCCACCGCGCCGATGGCCCCGTGCCACCCTCGAGACCATCCTGGGCTCAGTCGGTCGCGCGATCATCCGCCCGATCATCCGCCCGATCGTCGAGGGTGGCGGGGTCGACGACGGCGTCGGTGTCGGTGATCCAGCGGTACAGGCCACGCCCCGCGGTGGTGACGAACCCCCCGGCGACGAAGCTGTAGGCCACCCCGAGGGTCGCAGCGAGCCCGACCTCGTCGGTGAGCGCGCCGACCACCGGACGTCCGGCCGTGGTGACCTCCTGGCCGGCGAGGAAGCGCCAGGTGGCCTCGCGCACGGCCTCGGTCTCCAGCACGCTGCTGTGGCCCCCGGGCAGCGAGGTGCTCTGCGTGACGTCCGATGCCGCGAACCCGGGCAGGTCCGGATCGATACGCGCCAGCGCGTCGGTGCGGTCGGACAGCTTCGCCGCATCGCTCGAGACGACCATGTCGGTGCCACCGGCGATGGTGAGCACCTCGGTACCCATCGCCAGCGGCCCCGCGTACCCGGCGTGCAGGGCCTCGTCCCATGCGCGGCCGTAGCGATGCATGAAGCTCGAGCCGGCGGCCAGGTGACCGATCGCGGGTGCGTCGAGGTCGATCCGGTCCCGCATGGTCTGCCCACCACCGGCCGGGATCGTGCCGGCGATCAGCTCCACCGATCCGCCCACCACAGGCTGGGCCCGGGACAGCCTGGCAGCACTGGCCAGCTGCGATCCCTCGTGCGGGGATCCGACGGTGACGACCCGACCGATCGTCGGCAGGCCGGGGTCGTAGGGGTCGTGCAGGTGGGTCAGGTAGTACACGATCACGACCCCGCCCTGGGAGTGTCCGACCAGGTCGACCCCGCGCCCCGGCTCACGCGCCCGCTGCGCCCGGAGCTGTTGCTCCAGTCGCTCTGCGGCGACCACGACACCGGGCCAGGTGTCGGTGTGGTCGTAGGGCAGCTGGTCACGGCGTGGATCGTCGGGATCGAGGTCGTCGGGATCGTGGCGCCCCGCGTAGGAGAACAGCGTCACGCTGCGGTCCGGGTAGCCGAGGTGGCTCGGGTCGATCGGCACCCGTGAGGACCGCGACGCGAGACCGGCGACCATCACGAGGTGGTTCGGCGAGGGGGGCACCGCGAAACCGGGCGCCTCGGCGACCGGCGAGGACGAGAGCCGTAGCCCGCCCCAGCGCGACCCCTCCCACGGTTCGTAGGGCACCACCGTGTGGTCGATCCCCCGCCACGCACCGTCGCCGACGAGCGACGGGCGAGGGATCCCCGCGTCGAGGAGGGTGAGCGGGTCGAGGTAGCTCAGCCCACGACGGGCACCCCAGTGCAACCCCGCGTCCCGCTCGCCGTGCCCGTGGCCGCCCGGGGCCAGCACACCCAGCGGGTCACCTCTCGCGACCTGGTCGCCCCGTCGCACCTCGAGGTCCTGCAGCGGCCCGTAGCTGGTGAGGACCCCGTCCGCGTGCCCGACGGAGACCCAGACGACGTCACCGACCGGCCCGGCATGGTGGACGTAGCCGGCCGCCGCCGCGGTCACCGTCGCACCCGGCGACAGGGCCAGGTCGACGCCGCGATGTCCCTGCCCGAAGTCGGACGACGGGCGTTGGAACGGGCGCAGGACCCGGCCGGCGGCGGGACGCTCGTAGCGGACGACGACGTCGCTGGGGCCGGCCCAGCCCAGGGGCAACCGCTCGCCCGGCGCCGCTGGCGGATCGTGGGCCGGCGCCGGGCGGAAGGGGTCCGGCGCGGTGAAGGGCGGGTCGTCGACGAGCTGAGCCTCGGCCGGTGTGTCCTGCGCGTGCGCGGGTCGGTCGACGCCGACCGCGCCGACCGTGATCACCGCGATCACCACGACCACGGCGATCACCCCATCGAGGGCGCCCGTCGTCGTCGAACGCCACCTCATCACCTCGACCTCCCCGTCGGCCGACCCTCGGCCTCGTCGGACGGTACGCCGCGCCGGGAGGTGGCAGAGGGGCTACCTCGAGGCTGTGGACGGGCGGTCCATGGGCGGTCCCGAGCGCCCCTCGGCCAGTGGCCGGGTCAACGCGAGGGCGAGCTCGACCGTCGCCTCCGCCGGTCCCTGTCGGCCCCGCGCGTAGGCGCGGTCGACGTCGGGGAGGTCCAGCTCCTCCAGGCACCGACCGACGAGCTCGTCGTGGCGGGTCGCCGTCGATCCGGGCAGCTCGACGGCGGTGCGCAACGTCGCCGCGGACCCGAGCAGCGTCGCGGCCAGCTCCGCCTGGCCGTCCTCGAGTGCGAGCAGCGCCAGGTCCTGGAGGTCCTGCGGGAGCCCGACGAAGTCCAGGCTGGACACGGTCAGTTCGAGACCTCGCGAGAGGTTGGTGCGGTGCAGCTCGACGGCCTCGGCCGGCCGACCGCGATGCCGGGCGATCCGACCGCCGTCGAGGCGAGCGAGGCAAGCGGTCCACAGGTCGCCCGCCGCACGGAACCCCTCTTCAGCGGCCGCGGCAGCCTCCGCCGCCGCATCCAGCGACCTGCCGTGCCACGCGGCGACCGCGGCGTGGCGCTCCACCGTCGCCACCGTCCAGGGGTCGGCGGACCAAGCCGCCAGCTCACGGGCACGCGCGAGCGCGGCGTCCGCGTCGTCGAGGTCGCCCGCCTCGGCGAGGAGCGCCGCCTTCGTGGCGTGGTCCTGCGCCACGAGCGAGGTCCGACCCAGCTGCTCACCGAGGTCGATCGCGACATCGAGGTGGCCGCGTGCACGGGCGGGGTCGTCCACCGCGGCCGCGAGGCGTGCCGCCCCACGACGCAGGTCGAGGCGCAACTCGTCCTGCGCATCGAGGGGGCTGGCCAACAGGGTCCGCAGCCACCGGTCGCCTTCAGCGGCGTGGCCGAACTGCAGCCAGAACCACCACACCGCGGCGGCGACGCGCGCGCTCAGCAGGTCCTCGCGCTCCAGCACGAGACGCAGGTTGCCCTGTTCGGCGTGGAGCTGGTTGAGCCAGGCGACCTGCTCCGGGCCGGTCAACTGCGAAGCGGCTCGCTCGGCGACGTCGGTGTAGTGCGCGGCGTGGCGCTCCAGGATCCACTGCGCATCGGCCGGGTCCAGCCGCAGCGTCGCGAAGGAGCGCACCGTTGCCAGGAGGTCCAACCGCGCACGGCCGTCCGGGTCCGTCGAGCGCAGGACGAGCGACTTGTCGACCAGCGCACCCAACAGATCGATGAGCACCTCCCGGGCGATGCCGTCGTCGGCACACACCACCTCGGCGTCGGCGACCGAGCAGCCTCCCGAGAAGACCGTGAGGCGGGTCAACAGACGCCGTTCCTCGTCGCTCAGCAGGTCGTAGCTCCAACCGATCGCCGCTTCGAGCGTCCGGTGGCGCGCGGGAGCGGAACGGCGGCCGCGCGCCAGGACGGCGAACCGATCACGCAACCGATCCGCCAGCTCCTCGAGCGAGAGCACGTTGAGCCGGGCAGCGGCGAGCTCGAGCGCCAGCGGGATGCCGTCCAGCTCGTGGCAGATACGCGCGACCGTGGGTGCGTCGTGCTCATCGAAGGTCAGCTCGGGACGCACGGCCCGGCCCCGGACCTCCAGCAGCTGTGCCGCCTCGCTGGCCAGGATCCGCTCGGGGCTGGCGTCGGACGCCGGCAGGCTCAACGACGGCACCCGCCAGACCTGTTCACCGTCGACATCCAAGGGCTCGCGGCTGGTGGCGAGGATGCGCAGGTGCGGGCAGCGCCGGAGCAGCTCGGCCACCAGGTCGGCGCAGGCATCGACGAGGTGCTCGCAGTTGTCGAGCACGAGCAGCTGCCGTCCCTCGCCCAGCCGCCCCGCGGCCTGGTCGAGGTGGTCGACGGCGTGGCTCGCCGCGACACCGAGTGCGTCGGCCGTCACGCGCACGACCCGGCCGGGGTCCTGGTGCGCCGCAAGCTCGACCCACCACACCCCCTGCGGGTACCTCTCGGCGACGTCGGCTGCGGCTCGCAGAGCGAGCTGGGTCTTCCCGCATCCGCCGGCGCCGACCAGCGTGATGAGTCGCGCGTCGCCGGCGAGCCGGGCCGCGATCTCCCGGCGCGCACCGACCCGACCCACGAACGTGCTCAGCGGTGCCGGGAGGTTGCCCGGACGGTCCGATCGGCGGACCGACGCCGCTCGTCCGGTGGAAGGATCGTCATCGACGACCGCAGCGGCGGGGACCGCCGTCGCGTGGACCCCCAGGGTCGGATCCTGATCGAGTACCCGTTGCTGCAGCTCACGCAGCTGGGGACCGGGCTCGACGCCCAGGCCATCGACGAGGGCCGCTCGTGCCTGCTGGTAGGCCCGCAGGGCATCGCCCTGCCGGCCCGCCCGGTACAGCGCGACCAGTCGCTGTGCATAGAGCCGCTCACGGTGGGGGTGGGCTTCGGTGAGGGCGTCGAGGTCGCCGATGACCTCGTGATGATGCCCCGCGGACAGCTGGACCTCGATCCGTTCCTCGATCGCGAGCAGCCGGTGCTCGCTCAACCGGGCCGCCGCCTCACGGATGATCGGGCCCGGGTCGAGCCCTTCGGCCACCTCACCGCGCCAGCATGCGAGCGCGGTGGCGTACGCGATGATCGCGGCGTCGAGGTCACCGGCATCGCGGGCTGTGCGGGCCGCACGGAGGGCCAGATCGAAGCGGCGGGCGTCGAGCCCCTCGTCCCCGGTCACCAGGGTGTACCCGCCGGGGCGCCTCTCCAGATGTTCGGCCCCGAGCGCTCGACGGAGCCGGGACAGGTAGCTCTGCAGCGTCGCGGTCGCCGAGGGTGGTGGCTCGGCGCGCCACACCTCTTCGATCAGGCGCCCCGACGAGACCACCGTCCCGGCGAGGGCCAGGGCCGCCACGATCGTCCGCGGCCGGACCCCACCGAGCGGCACGGGCGTCTCGTCGACCACGGCCTCGACCGGCCCGAGCACGCGCAGCTCCACTCAGCGCTCCTGGCGTCGAGGTCCGCGACGGGACCGTCTCCGAGTGGTCGGTGTTCGACCCGCGCCGGACCATCAGACCAGAGGTACAGGGGTCCTGCAAGGTTCCTGCAACCTCGAGCGACGAGGGTCCGCACTCCACCACAGCTGGGAGAACCCGTGGTCGACATCTCTGCCCCCATCCTGACGACCTTCATCGTGTACCTGATCGCGATGGTGGTGGTCGGGCTCTGGGTCTACAACCGCACCAGGAACCTGTCGGACTTCGCGCTGGGAGGGCGCAAGCTCAACGCACCGACGGCCGCCCTGTCCGCCCAGGCCAGCGACATGTCCGGCTGGCTGCTGCTGGGGCTGCCCGGCGCCATCTACGCGGGCGGCATCGGCGCCGCCTGGATCGGCGTCGGACTGGCCATCGGCACCTACCTCAACTGGAAGGTGGTCGCGCCACGGCTGCGCACCTACACCGAGCGCGCGGGCGACGCCGTCAGCCTCTCGGCCTACCTCGAGGAGCGCTTCGAGGACCGCTCGCGCGTGCTCCGGCTGAGCTCGGCGATCGTGATCGTCGTGTTCTTCACCGTCTACGTCGCCAGTGGTCTGGTCGCTGGCGGCCTGCTGTTCGAGCAGGTCTTCGGTATCGACTTCGCCGTGTCGGTCAGCATCGCCGCCTTCGTGATCGTGTCGTACACCTTCCTCGGCGGCTTCCTCGCGGTCAGCCTCACCGATGCGGTCCAGGGCAGCCTGATGTGGATCGCCCTCATCGGCCTGCCGCTGCTGGCGGTGGCGCTGATCGGCGGCTTCAACACGTTGGCCAACCAGGTCCGTGAGGCGAGTCCCGCACTGCTGGAGCTCGGCGGGGAGGCGAGCTTCGTGGACGGGCGATGGACCACCGGGCAGAGCCTCACGGCCGTCGCCGTCATCTCGAGTCTCGCCTGGGGTCTCGGCTACTTCGGCCAGCCCCACATCCTGGCCCGCTTCATGGGTATCAGCTCCGCGCGCCAGATCCCGTTCGCCCGCCGCATCGGTGTCTCCTGGGTGGTGACCGCGCTGGTGGGGGCGGTGTTGGTCGGCCTGGTCGGGATCGCGATCATCGATACCCCGCTGGACAACAGCGAGGTGGTCTTCATCGCGCTGATCCAGCAGCTGCTCAACCCGTGGGTCGGCGGCATCCTGCTGGCCGCGGTCCTCGCGGCGGTGATGTCCACGGCCGACAGCCAGCTGATCGTGGTGTCCACGGCCCTGACGGAGGACTTCTACCGGGCGTTCCTGAAGAAGGACGCGAAGGACATGGAGCTGGTCTGGGTCGGTCGCATCACCGTCATCGCGGTGGCGGTGGTGGCCTACGTCATGGCGCTCGGCGGTGGGGCGGTGCTCGACATCGTCGCCTACGCCTGGGCCGGGTTCGGCGCCGCCTTCGGACCGGTCGTGATCCTGTCGCTGTTCTGGCCGCGGATGACCCGAGCCGGAGCACTGGCGGGCGTCGTAGGCGGCGCGGCCACGGTCCTGCTCTGGGGCCGGATCGATGGTGCACTCGGCACGGGGCTCTACGAGATGGTCCCGGGGGTGCTGGTCGCAACGGCCCTGGCCCTGGCCCTCGGTCGCCAGGGAGCGGCGCCGACCCGCGAGTGGGTCGGCGACTACCCCGGCGAGGAGTTGGAGCCGAGCGAGATCGTCGAGTGAACCCGGTGGTGGGGCCGTGTCCGGCGTCACACCGGACACGGCCCCACCACCGCGTCATACACGGCACACTGACAACCACTCCGGGCGGCTCGTGACCGGGCTGCCCCGCGTCCGCGAGGAGCCACGATGGTCTCGACCCTGCTGGTCCGTGCCGCGAAGAGCGAGCAACTCGAGCGGTTCGCGACCCACAACCGGGTCGCGCAGATGGTGGCCCGCCGGTTCGTCGCCGGGGAGACGCTGGAGGACGGCGTCGCAGCGGCGAAGGCGCTGGCCGACCTCGGCCGCACGGTCTCCCTCGACCTCGTCGGCGAGCACGTCACGAGCGAGGTGGAGTCCGACGAGGCCGCCCGGGCCTACCTCGACACGATCGAGGCGATGGCGGCCGAGGCCCTGCGCAGTGGTGTCTCGATCAAGCCGAGCCAGCTGGGGACGGGCCTCGACGTCGATCGCGCACGCGCCCGCCTGACCGGGCTCGCCGAGGCCGCGGCGGCGGCTGATCTGCACGTCACCCTCGACATGGAGGACGCCTCGACCGCCGAGACCACGATCAAGCTGGTCGAGGCGCTCCACGGGGACGGCCACGACCACGTCGGCTGCGCCGTGCAGTCCTACCTGTACCGCACCCCCGACGACATCGAACGGCTCAACGAGCAGGGGGCGAGCGTGCGGCTGTGCAAGGGCGCCTACGCCGAACCGGCGCGGATCGCCCACCAGGACCGCCGCAGCATCGACGTGGCCTTCGAACGCTGCACCACCGCACTGCTGGAGCGGGGCACCTACCCGCGTTTCGCGACCCACGACCACCGCCTGATCGGCTACGCACGGCGCGAGGCCCGACGGCTCGGACGAGGTAGCGACACCTACGAGTTCCAGATGCTCTACGGGGTGCGTACCGACGTCCAACAGCGGCTGGTGGACATCGGCGAGCGGCTGTGCATCTACGTGCCGTTCGGACGGGCGTGGTACGCCTACTTCATGCGAAGGTTGGCGGAGCGCCCCGCGAACCTCGTGTTCTTCGCCCGCATGCTCACCGGGTGAGACGTCCCCCTTCGACCCCGACCGCCGGATCCGAGCGAGACAGGAAGCCACCATGACGGTTCCCACGCCACAGAACGAACCGGTCCACGACTACGCCCCCGGCACGGCGCGACGCGAGAGCCTGCAGGAGCGCGTCAACGCCATGGCAGGGGAGACCGCCGAGCTGACGATGCGCATCGGCGATCAGGACGTGGCGTCGGGTGAGACCTTCACCCAGCGTGCCCCCCACCGCCACGACCTGGCGCTCGCCGAGGTCCATGCTGCACGCCGAGAGGACGTCGAGGCCGCGATCGAAGCCGCCGAGGCGACCCGCCACGACTGGTCCCGCTGGCCCTTCGAGGACCGCGCCGCGGTGTTCCTACGCGCGGCCGACCTGCTGGCCGGCCCCTACCGGGACGCCATCAACGCGGCGACGATCCTCGGACAGTCCAAGTCGGTCCAACAGGCCGAGATCGACGCCGCCTGCGAGCTGATCGACTTCCTGCGGTTCAACGTCCGTTTCGCCGAGGAGCTCCAGGAGGACCAGCCCGCCTCCCCGCGAGCGACGTGGAACCGCATGGAGTACCGCCCACTCGACGGGTTCGTGCTCGCGGTCACC
>CAYVJT010000139.1:0-10224 GCA_964451855.1 uncultured Actinomycetota bacterium | reverse complement strand
GGTGGGGGGCGGGTGTCGTCGCTCCCGACGTTGCCGGAGAGCTTCGCGAGCTCCTCGAGGGCCTCGAGCCGTTCCAGGCGACGTCGGCGGGTCGCCTCCGCGTCGTCGGGTTGGGGCTGTTGCGGCTCGTCCTGCCCGCTCATCACGTGCTCCTGCTGGTCGCACCGACTCCGGGGGTCAGCTGGTTCGCGGCGGTGACGGTCCGGCGCCGTCGTCGTCCATGGGCGGCGCGCAAGGATAGGGGCGGAGGGGCGGATCTTCATCCGCGCCGACGGCCACCGCCGAGGGCGACTGCGGGCGTGGCTGCCCGCTCACCCCTCCCTCGCACACCTGTCCCGCGGGATCGCGCCGGGTCGTTCACAGCCTGGCGTGCAGGCGGCGGGCCTGCTCGGCTGCCTTCGCCCGGACCTCCTCGGCGTCCACACGGGTCGGACCGTCCTCGTCGAGCACCACCTCGTCGTCCACGATGACCCGACGTGGCCGGATCCCCGGTGTGAACACGATGTGCCATGGATCCATGGGTGCGTAGCTCCAGGTCACCTCGTCGTCCGCCGTCTCGGGGACCAGGGTCCGCCCCGCCTCGAGCCACGACCAGGCGGGGTCGGGGGTCGCGGTGACGTCGTCGGCGCGGTGGCAGAGGTAGGCGATCCTGAACTCGTCGAGCATCGCTGCGCCGATGCCGTCCGAGCCGATCACGACCGGGTTGTCGAAGCGGGCCGGGCGGGCGTAGCCGACCCCGTTGTTCATGTTCGAGCGCGGGTTGTGGACGATCGTGCCGGCAAGCCCGTGGCGGTCGCCGAGGTGTACCCCGTGGGCGAGGAGCCAGTCGTCCTCCGCCAGGGCGGCGAGCCGACCGGGAGCGAGCTCGTCCTGGACGCCCTCGCACACGTGGATGTGGACACCCACGCCCAGGTCCGCGGCCAACCCGGCGGCGGCCTCCAGCGTGTCGTCGGTGCACGTGAAGGCGGCGTGGACGCCGACCAGTCCGCGTCCCCCCTCGGCCAGGAACCGGCGGTTCTCCTCCAGGCCCCGCTGCGCTCCCTCGGCCCCGTGCCGGTCGGTCACGCCGTAGGCGCAGACGACGCGGACGCCGACCTCGGCACAGGCTTCGGCGATCACCGACAGGCTGCCTTCGATCGCCTCCGGGGACTCGTGGTGGTCGACGATCGCGGTGGTGCCCTGCTCCAGGGCCTCGAGCGCGCCGAGCATCGCGGACCAGCGGATCATCTCCAGGTCCAGGGCGCGGTCGAGGCGCCACCAGATCAGCTCGAGGATCTCACCGAAGTGGGTCGGGGTCGCTGGCGGCGGTGGCATGCCGCGCGCCAGCGCCGAGTAGAGGTGGTGGTGCGCACACACCATGCCGGGGGTCGTGGCGGACATCTCTCGGCTCCTGGTCGTGGCTCGGCCGTCGTGGCTCGGTGCCGGGACTCGATGGGTCGGGGTCGCGTCAGGACAGGCTGTTGGGTCCGCGCGGCAGGTACTGGCCGTCGCCGGCGCGGCCGACGTGATCGCCGTGATCGACCACCACGCGGCCGCGGAGCAGCACCGTCTCCGTGCGGCCGGTGACCTCCATGTCCTCGAACACGGAGAAGTCGATGTTCATGTGGTGGGTGTCCGCGGACAGCCGGTGTCTGGCGGCCGGGTCGTAGATCACCACGTCGGCGTCCGCGCCGGGTGCCAGCACACCCTTGCGGGGGTGCAGTCCGGCGAGCCGGGCGGGGTCCGTGGCGCAGACCTCGACCCACCGCTCGGGGGTCATGCGTCCGTCCACCACCCCCTGGTGCAGCAGGTCGAGGCGATGCTCCACGGAGCCGAGCCCGTTGGGGATCCGCGTGAAGTCGCCGCGGCCGGCCTCCTTCTGTTCCCAGGTGAACGGGCAGTGGTCGGTCGCGACCGCGTCAACGCGCCGGGCCGCGATCGCCTCCCACAGCGCCTGCTGGTGGCCCTCCGCACGCCAACGCAGCGGCGGCGAGCACACGAACCGGGCGGCGTCGAAGCCGGGAGGGACGTCCTCGATGGCCAGGGTGAGGTACTGCGGGCAGGTCTCGGCGAACACCGGCACCCCGCGGTCACGGCCCGCGACGGCAGCGTGCAGCGCATCGGCGGAGGAGATGTGCACGATGGTCAGCTGGCAGCCGGCAACCTCGGCGAGGCGCACCATCCGCTCGACCGCCTCGGCCTCCAGCGACGCCGGCCGGGTGAGCAGGTGGTGGATCGGATCGGTGTCGCCACGCGCGATCGCCTCCGCGCGGAGCACGTCGATCGCGATGCCGTTCTCCGCGTGCATCATGACCATGACGTCGAGGTCGGCGGCTCGGCGCATCGCCTGGAGGATCCGTCCGTCGTCGCTGTAGTTGGTGCCCGGGTAGGCGGTGAACAGCTTGATGCTGCCAACGCCGGCGGCTGCCAACGCCGGCAGCTCGTCGAGCGTGTCGGGCCGCACGTCGGTCACCATCAGGTGGAAGCCGTAGTCGGCGCAGGCACGCCCGGCTGCGCGCGCCTGCCAGCGCTCGACGCCCTCGAGCAGCCCGCCGCCACGCTCCTGCCCGGCGTAGTCGACGATCGTGGTGGTCCCGCCGAGCAGGGCGGCTCGCGTCCCGGTCTCGTAGTCGTCCGAGGACACCGTGCCCGACACGGGCAGCTCCATGTGGGTGTGGATGTCCACCGCACCGGGCAGGACGTAGCGGCCCGTCGCGTCGATCTCACCGTCGGCCACCGACGCCCAGTCGTGCGCGTCGGTGGCAGCGAGGGCGACGATCTGCTCACCCTCGATCAGCACGTCCGCAGCGGACGAGCCCGCCGCCGACACGACCGTGCCGCCGCGGATCAGCGTGCGCATCGTGAGCGTCTCCTCATGCCGGGGCGAACGCGTCGATCATCGCACGGACGTCAGGTCCCAGCGGGTACAGGATCGGGCAGGTGCACCCGGACGCGATGTACTCGTCCACCTTCTCCCGGCACTCGTCGGGGGTGCCGGCCGCGCTCAGCGTCTGCACGACGTCGTCGGGCATGAGCTTCGCCGCCTCACGGATCTCCGCTGCGGTCGCCGGCCAGCTGAGCTTGCTGGCGATGCTCTCGAGCAGGTCCCGGGAGGCCCCTGAGGCCTCCATGATGTGGGGCTGTTGCCCCAGGTACTGGGTGATGAGTAGCCGGGCGGCGTCGAGCGCCTCGTCGCGATCGTCGGACATCGAGCACACGATCAGCTGGGGACGGTCCAGGTCGTCGACGGACCGCCCAGCGCGCTCGGCACCGATGGCCAGGTGCTCCATCGCCCGGGCGTTGTAGGTCGGGGAGACGAGGTAGTTGAGCACCACCCCGTCGGCGATCTCGCCGGTGAGCTCCATCATCTTCATCCCGGTCGCGCCGATGTAGATCGGCACGTCCTTCGGCCGCCGCTCCTGGTGCACGTAGTCGAGCTCGATGCCGTCGAGGTGGACGAACTCGCCGTCGAAGTCCACGGTCTCGTCGTTGAGCAGGGCACGGACGACGGTGACCGTCTCCCGCATCGCCTGGAGCGGACGGGTCCGCTCGATGCCGACCTTCCTCGCCAGCGGATCCCACCAGGCCCCGATGCCGAGCAGGACGCGGCCCGGGGCGAGGTCGTCCAGCGTGGCGAACGTCGACGCGATCAGCGCCGGGTTGCGGGTCCAGTTGTTGATCACGCCGCTGCCGACCTTGATCGTGTCGGTCACGGCGGCGAAGGCGGCCATCGGCACGGTCGCCTCGCGCACGAGGCGGCTCTCGGCCTGCCAGACGGCGTGGAACCCACGTTGCTCGGCGTAGCGGGTGTAGTCCATGGCGTCGCGGATCGGGTGTTTGTCCTGGAGGTACATCGCCATCGGCGTGTCGGTGCTCATCACGCGTCCTTTCCGGTCGTTCCCGCGAGCTCCGCGGGGTCCGCGGCGGTCGGGGTGGTCGGGGTGGTCGTGGGCGGCTCCCCACCGTCGGGCCAGAGTCGGCGGGCGCGGCGCGCCAGCTCGCGATGTGCTGCCTCGAGGTCGAGACCGGTGAGCCGGCCGTCCTCGACGACCGTCACGCCTCCGACCAGCACCGTGCGGGCCCGGCGGACAGGTCCGAGCACGAGCGCGTCGACCGGGTCCGCGATGTCGTCGAGGTCCGCTGCGGGCCAGATCGCCAGGTCCGCGCGGTGGCCGGGTGTGAGCCGGCCGAGGTCGGGCCGACCGAGGCAGTCGGCACCCCCTTCGGTCGCGAGGCGCAACGCTTCCGGTGGCAGCATGTCGGCGGCCCGGCCGGTCCGCTGACGTGCCGTGTAGAGGGCCTGACGCAGCTCCGCGAACAGGCCACCGACCTCGTTGGACGCCGGACCGTCGACCCCGAGCCCGACCGGTGCGCCGGCGGCTACCAGGTCGGTCACGCGGCAGGCGCCGGCACCGAGCCGTGCGTTGCTCGACGGGCAGTGCGCCACACCGGTCCCGGCGGCGCCGAGTCGCGCCACCTCGCCGTCGTCGAGGTGGATGCCGTGGGCGAGCCAGACGTCTCCGTCGATCCAGCCGAGCTCGTCGGCGTACTCGACGGGGCGGCAGCCGAACCGGTCGATGCAGTCGTACTGCTCCTCGATCGTCTCCGCGAGGTGGGTGTGCAGGCGCAGGCCGCGTGAGCGGGCGAACTCGGCGGACTCGGTCATCAGCTCCGGGGTCACCGAGAACGGGCTGCACGGCGCCACGGTGACCACGATCAGTTCGCCGTCGTGCCACCGGTCCGCGACGGCCGCGGTCGAGATCAGGATCGTGTCGCGATCCTCGACGAGGTGGTCGGGCGGCAGGCCCCCGTCGCTCTCGCCGAGATCCATGGAACCGCGGGCGAGGTGCAGGCGGATCCCGACCTGCGTGGCCGCGTCGGCCAGGGCGTCGAACACCGCGTCGTCGCCGCCCGGGACGACGTAGTGGTGGTCCGCCGCCGTGGTACACCCGCTCACCGCCAGTTCGCCGAGACCGACCAGCGCGGCGGCGTGGACGTCCTCCGCATCGAGGTGGGCCCACACCGGGTACAGCTCGGTGAGCCAGCCGAAGAGGTCGGAGCCGACGGCGCGCCCGCGCGTGAGCCACTGGTAGAGGTGGTGATGGGTGTTGACCAGCCCGGCGGTGACGATCCCGCCGGCCGCGTCCACGACGATGTCGCCGTCCTCCGGTGGGATGGCGCCGACCGCTTCGATCCAGCCGTCACGGATCGCGACGTCGGCCGGCCAACGGGCGCCTCGCACCACCGTGCGTGTCATCGGGCTACCTCGTCGTTGAACCGGCCGATCAGCTCGTCGATCGGGTCGACGAGCTCCTGGATCCGGGTCCAGTACCCCGGGTCGTCCCACTGCGCGTCGAGCTCCTCGACGGTCTTGCCCTGCTGTTCCACCCACGTGTAGTACTTGAGGTTGTGGATGCGCTTGCGACCCCAGTGGTCGAGCTCGGCCATGTCGTCGAGGCCGCTCCCGAGGATGTAGCGCTCGAACGCGACCACGGCGTCCGTCGCGGTGAACGGTCCCCGCTCCGCCTCCAGCTCGCGTAGCCGGCTGGTGTACATCTCGACCGAGTCGGTCGCGACGGTGAGCACCACATCGTTCGCGCCGAGCTCGAACCAGCGGGCGTACTTGATCGACGCCACCAGGTTGGCCAACCCGGAGATGCCGAGCTCGGGCAGCCGGTCCAGCGTCTGTACCGGCACCCCCCGACGTTCGAGCTCGGCTCGTCCTTCCGGTTCGTTGCACAACCGCAGCAGCGACATCGATGCCTCGTCGTCGACCGCGATCACCATGTCGGTGTTGCGCACGTTGTGGACCCACGGCACGTGCTTGTCGCCGATGCCTTCGATCCGGTGCGCGCCGTAGCCGTTGTTGAGCAGGGTGGGGCACTGCAGGGCCTCGGCCGCCGCGATGCGCGACCCCGGGTGGATCTGCTTGAGGTGATCGCCGGCCGCGATCGTCCCGGCCGAGCCCGTCGTGACGACCAGGCCGTGGTAGCGGTCGTCCGGGCCGAGGCGGTGCGCCAGCACCTCGCCCATCGCCGCTCCGGTCACCGTGTGGTGCCACAGGTAGTTGCCGAACTCATCGAACTGGTTGAAGATCACCACGTCCTGGCCGCTCTCGCGCAGCTCCCAGCACGCGTCGAAGATCTCCTTGACGTTGCTCTCGGACCCGGGTGTCCTGATGATCTCGCCGGCGACCTCCTCCAGCCACGCGAAGCGTTCAGCGCTCATCCCCTCGGGCAGGATCGCGATCGATGCGCAGGCGAGCAGCGCGGCGTCGTACGCGCCGCCGCGGCAGTAGTTGCCGGTCGAGGGCCATACCGCCCACTGGGTGGTGGGGTCGAACTGGCCGGTGACCAGCCGTGGAGCGAGGCAGCCGAACGCGGCCCCGACCTTGTGCGCGCCGGTCGGGAACCACTTGCCGACGAGCATGACGATGCGTGCATCGACACCGGTGAGCTCGGGCGGGAGCTCGATGTGGTTCACGTCGCCGTACTGGCCGCCGTGGTCGACCGGTTCGTTGTGCCAGGTGATGCGGAACAGGTTGAGCGGATCGATGTCCCACAGCCCGACCTCGATCAGGCCCTTGCGGACCTCGTCGGGGATCAGGCTCGGGTCCCGCATCTGCGCGAAGGTCGGCACGACGATGTCGCGCTCGCGGGCGCGCTGCACGGCACGCTCCAGGATCTCGGGACGTACCGTCAGGTCGATCACGTCACTACCTCTCGTTCGGAGGGGTCTCGTCCAGCGCCTGCGCCAGGGCGTCGAGGTCGGGTGCGACGCGCAAGGGGCGGATGCGGGCATCGCCGACCGCCCGCATCGCGGACGGCACGTCCTTGAGCCCCGTCCCCGTGGAGAGCACCACGACCGCCTCGTCGGCGCTCACGAGCCCTCGATCGACGGCCGTTCCCAACCCTGCGTAGGCGGCGGCAGCGGCCGGCTCGGCGAACACACCGACACCCTGTGCCAGCGTGGGGATCGCCGCCAGGATGCGCTCGTCGCTGACGCGCACGAACGCGCCACCGGTGTCGCGGACGGCACGCAGCGCCTTGATCCGGTCGCGGGGTAACCCGGCGCTGATCGAGTCGGCGACGGTCGACGCGGCGATCGCCGGTTTGGTGACGACGTCCTCGTCGCCCTCCCAGGCCTGGGCGAGGTAGTCGCTGCCCTCGGCCTGCACGCCGATGAGGCGTGGGACCCGCTCGGTCCAGCCCAACGCGACGAGGTCGCGGAAGCCCTTGTGCAGCCCACCGATGATGCAGCCGTCGCCGACCCCGACGACGACGACGTCGGGGACCTCCCAGCCGAGCTGCTCGGCGATCTCGAAGGCGGCCGTCTTCTTGCCCTCGCTCATGTAGGGGTTGACCCCGGTGTTGCGCACGTACCACCCGAAGGCGTCTGCGGCGCGCATCGACAGCTCGAAGGCATCGTCGTAGGAGCCCTCGACCAGCACGACCGTCGCGCCGTAGGCCAGCAGCTGAGCGACCTTGGCCTCCGGCGCGGTCGCCGGGACCAGGATCGTGGTCGGCTGGCCCACCGACGCGGCGACCCCCGCCAGCGCCGCCGCGGCGTTGCCCGTCGAGGCGGTCGTGATCACCTCGGCGCCCCGCTCCTGCGCCTTGACCACCGCGACCGCGCTGGCGCGGTCCTTGAGCGACCCCGTGGGTTGCACGCCCTCGTCCTTGACCCACAGGCGGCGCAGCCCGAGCTCCGCAGCCAGCCGTGGGGCGCGGTACAGCGGGGTCCACCCGACCCGCAGCGGGGGGACCAGCGCCGTCGGTGCGACGGGCAGCAGTGGCTGGTAGCGCCACATGCTGTGGTCGAGGTCGGTGAGGAGAGCGGCGCGTGACAGGCGTCGCGCGATCAGCTCGTGGTCGTAGACGACGTCCAGGATCCCGTCGTCGCCGTGGTCGGGGCAGAGGTAGTCGACCTCGTCCGGCGCGTACCGCGCGTCGCACACCAGACAGACCAGGTGGTCGACGTGATCGAGCCGGACGCCGTCCGGGGTCGACGCGGGACCGGGGGCCTCGATCATCGCGCACCTGCTGCCGCGACATCCCCGTCGCCGAGGTCGCCGTCGCCGAGGCCGCCCGTACCGATGTCGTCACCGACGATGTCCTCGGGTGACACGGGGATCCTGGTGAGCGCACGGCCGGTGGCCGACCGGATCGCGGCGACCACGGCGGGGGTGGCCGACATCGTCGGGAGCTCGGCCATGCCCTTCGCGCCGAACGGCCCCCACGGCGACGGCACCTCGACGAGCACCGCCTCCACGTCGGGTGCGTCGAGGCAGGTCGGCAGGAGGTAGTCGGTGAAGCTCGCGTTGCGGATCACCCCGGCTTCGAGCACGACCTCCTCCATGATGGCGTGACCCATGCCCTGCGCGATGCCACCCTCGATCTGGCCGAGGAGCTGCTGCGGGTTCAGGGCCCGACCCACGTCCTGGCCGATGGCGATCTCGACCACCCGGACCAGCCCGAGGTCGGGGTCGACGTCGACCACCGCGCGGTGGGCGGCGACGCAGAAGTCCACGTGGAGCTCGCCCTGGCCGTCGGCGTCGGGTTCTTCGGTGGGTCGGTGGCGGTAGCAGACGTGCTGCTCGATCGGCCCGTCGGCGGTCACCTCGGCGAGGCTGGCGACGAGCGTGTCACCGCGCCACACCCCGGCATCGTCGAGGCGGTCACCCTCGGCTCGGGCGATCGCACGTTCCCGGACCGTGGTCGCCGCCTCCAGGACGGCGTTGCCCGCCATCTGGGTCTGGCGTGACGCCGAGGTGGAGCCGGCCGAGCCGATCCGGCCGGTGTGGTCGAACACGACCTCGACCTGCGACATGCCCAGCGTCGAGCGGGCGACCTGGCCGATGATCGTGACCATGCCCTGGCCGACCTCGATCGCGGCGGTGTGGACGAACGCACCTTCGGCGGTGAGCTCGACCCGGGCCTCGGCGTAGTCGTCGAACCCCTCGCTGAACTGCAGGTTCTTCATCCCGGCCGCGTAGCCGACCCCGCGGACGACCCGCTCACGTGGTGTGGTCAGCCCGGTCCCGCCCGGCAGGTGGAGCGGGTCATCGTCCCCGACGGGTTCGGGGAGCGGGATCGCGGCGACCGAACGGATCACCTCCTCGGTCGGCAGCGGATGCTCGATCAGCTGCCCGGTGGTCGGCTGGCGGTCGCCCTGCCTCAGGGCGTTGCGCAGTCGTAGCTCGACCGGATCGATCCCCAGCGCGTCGGCCAGGCGGTCCATCTGGGCCTCGGCGGCGAAGCAGGGTTGGTTGGCCCCGAACCCTCGCATGGCGCCCGAAGGCGGGTTGTTCGTCCGCAGCGCGTAGCCGTCGACGGTGACGTTGTCGCAGCGGTACGGACCGAGTGCGAAGTAGGTGCTGTTGGCGATCACCGCCGCCGAGGTGTGCTGGTAGGGGCCGCCGTCCAGCAGGATGCGCGCTTCGACCCGCACGAGGTTGCCGTCCCGGTCTGCCTCGTGGCGGTAGTGCATCAGCGCGGCGTGGCGCTTGACGTGGCCGACGAAGCTCTCGTCACGGTCGTAGACCATCTTCACGGGACGTCCGAGCCGCAGGGCGAGCATCCCGATGTGGGTCTGCAGGCTGAGGTCCTCGCGTGATCCGAACGCTCCGCCCAGCCGGCACGGTTGGACCCGGACCTGCTCGGCCGGCAGCCCGAGGCAGGCCGCGATCTGCCGGAGGTCGGTGTGGGTCCACTGGCTCGGACCCCACAGGTCCAGGCCGCCTGCGCCGTCCGGGATCGCCAGACCCGCCTCCGTGCCGAGGGGCGCCGGATCCTGTGTCGCGGTGACGTAGGTGCCTTCCACGACCACCTCGCCGTGGTGCTCCGGGTTGCCGCGGCGTACGGGGACGTGGCGGAACACCTCACCGCGCTCGAAGGCGTCCTCGAGGGCGGTGAGGGGCTCGAGCTCCTCGAGCTCGACGACGATCGCCTCGGCGGCGCGTCTGGCCGTCTCCGGATCGTCGGCGGCGACGATCGCGACGGCCTCACCCCAGTAGCGGATCTCGTGCTCGGCGAGCACGGGCTGGTCGGTGACGGCCTGCCCCTGGTAGCGGTGTCCGGGCACGTGATCCTGGGTCAGCACCGCGTGCACACCCGGCATGGCGATCGCCGGAGCCAGGTCGACGCGAACGATCCGCGCATGCGGCACCCAGGCGCGACGGGTCGCACCCCACAGCATCCCCTCGGCGTGCATGTCACCGAGGAACTCGAACCGGCCGGTCACCTT
>CAYVJT010000138.1:5277-10303 GCA_964451855.1 uncultured Actinomycetota bacterium | reverse complement strand
CACGACCTTCGCCCACCTCGACGCGCAGACGGTGCTCAGCCGTGACATCGCGTCGTTGGGCATCTACCCGGCCGTCGATCCCCTGGCATCGACCTCCCGGATCCTCGACTCGTCGGTCGTCGGGGAGGAGCACTACCGGACCGCGACCGGCGTCCAGGAGGTCCTGCAGCGCTACAAGGACCTGCAGGACATCATCGCGATCCTCGGTATCGACGAGCTGTCCGAGGAGGACAAGGTCGTGGTCTCCCGGGCTCGCAAGGCGCAGCGGTTCTTCAGCCAGAACTTCTACGTCGCCGAGCAGTTCACGGGCAACCCCGGCGTCTACGTCTCGGTCAGCGACACCATCGAGGGCTTCAAGGCCCTGATCGATGGCGAGCTCGACGACCTGCCGGAGCAGGCCTTCCTCTACGCCGGCAACGTGGACGACGTCCAGCGCAAGGCCAGCGAGATGGCAGGCTGATGGCCACCACCATGCACATCGAGGTGGTGTCCGCGGAGGGCCACGTGGTCTCCGCGGACGTCACCGAGCTCTACGCCCGCTCCGTCGAGGGCGAGTTCGGGATCCTTCCGGGTCACCAGCCGGGGGTCTTCGCACTGGACATCGCTCCGGTGACGCTGAAGTACGAGGACGGCACGACCCAACGTGTCGCGGTGCACCGCGGGACGCTGTTCGTCGACCAGGAGCATCGGATCATCCTGCTGGCCGACATCGCCGAGTTGGAGTCCGAGATCGACGTCGCCCGTGCCCAGCAGCGCAAGCAACGCATCGAGCAGCGGATCGCGGAAGGCGCCGACGACCCGGTGCTCAAGGCATCGCTGATCAAGCAGGACGTGCGGATGCAGGTGGCCGACGAGCCGGTCGAGGCCTGACCGGGCCCCGGTACGGACGGCCGGGTCCGGACGGCCGGCTATCCGACCGGTGTCGGCAGCGCGGACGTAGCCGCCTGCCTGGGTAGTCTCGTTGCCATGACCGCCCCTGAGCCCGTCGCGCCGGCCCCCACCGACCTGTTCGTCGTCCGTGGGGGCAACCCCCTGCGCGGGACCGTGCGGCTCTCCGGGGCCAAGAACTCCGCGCTCAAGCTCATGGCGGCGGCCCTGCTCGCCGAGGGCCGCGTCGAGCTGTCGGCGGTCCCCCGGATCGCGGACGTACCGGTGATGGCGGACGTGCTCAGGGGCCTCGGGGTCGAGGTGACCCACGATCCCCAGGCCGAGACCGTCGTCCTCGAGGTCACCGACGAACCGCACTGGCACGCCCCCTCGGACGCGGTGACCCGGATCCGTGCTTCGATCGCGTGCCTCGGACCGCTCGTCGGACGGACCGGACGTGCGCGCCTCGCACTGCCCGGCGGGGACCGCATCGGGGCGCGTTCGATCGACCTGCACCTGCGCGGTCTCAGCGCGATGGGGGCGTCCGTCATCGAGCATCCCGGCGAGGTGGAGGTGCGGGCCGAGGACCTCCACGGGGCCATCGTGACCCTCGACTTCCCCTCGGTGGGTGCCACGGAGAACCTCGTGATGGCAGCCGTCCGGGCTGACGGCACCACGCTCATCGAGAACGCCGCCCGCGAGCCCGAGATCCAGGACCTGTGCCGCATGTTGGTGGCGATGGGCGCGCGGATCGACGGCATCGGCAGCCCCACGCTCGAGATCGAGGGCGTCGATCGGCTGGGCTCGGTGCACTGGGAGACCTGTCCCGATCGGATCGAGGCCGGCACCTACGCGATGGCCGCGGCCGTCACCGGTGGGGATCTGGTCATCGAACGGGTGCGGCCCACGGAGCTGACCCTGCCACTGATCAAGCTGCGCGCCGCCGGGGTGATCGTCGAGGAGGGTGCCGACTCGCTACGGATCAAAGCAGGTGACCTCGACGCCGTCGACGTGGTCACGCTGCCCTACCCGGGGTTCCCCACCGACCTGCAACCCCAGCTGATGGTGCTGCTCAGCCAGGCGCACGGCACCAGCCGGTGCACGGAGAACGTGTTCGAGTCGCGCTTCTCCTTCGTCCAGGAGCTCGCACACATGGGCGCGGACGTCGAGGTCGACGGCCACCACGCGTGGATCCGCGGCCCCTCGCAGCTGCACGGGACGACCCTCGCGGGCTTGGACGTCCGGGCCGGTGCCGCGGGCACGATGGCGGGGCTGGTCGCCTCGGGTGAGACGATCGTCCGTGACGTCCATCACGTGGATCGCGGCTACGCCGATCTGATCCCGCGCCTGCGAGCGCTCGGCGCGGACGTCGAACGGGTGCCCGCCGGCGCCCGCGATGCGTGACGTAGCGCCGGCTCCGCGCTGGGTGTGGGCCGCACCTCGGCGGACCGTCGCGCTCGTGGTCGCCCTGTCCCTCGCCGCGGCGTGGTTGGCGGTGCCCGTGGGAGGAGGCACGTCGGCACAGGCCGAGGAGAGCGAGCTCGTGGAGGGACCGCTGCGCTTCGAGGTCGCCGAGGACGGCCTCCTCGAGGTCGACCGCGGCCGTCGCTACCTCGACACCCTCGAGCTGCGCACACGGGGGTCGGGGACGCTGCTCATCAACGAGCTCGGGATGGACGACTACGTCGCCGGGATCGCGGAGATGCCGACCAACTGGCCCATGGAGGCGTTGAAGGCGCAGGCCGTGGCCGCCCGGACCTACGGTTGGTACGTGATGCGCCGCAACACCTACGACGGCTACGACATCTGCGCCACGGTGTCGTGCCAGGTGTTCCGCGGCGCGGATGTCGTGCTGGACTCCGATCACGGCGACCGGTGGCGGGAGGCCGTGGACGCGACGTCGGGCGAGGTGCTCGTCGGCGACGACGGTGAGCCCGTGCTCGCCCGCTACTACTCGACCTCGGGTGGCCAGACCTACGCCAACGAGGAGGTCTTCCCCTCGAGCGGGGAGCACGACCACCTCGTGTCGATCGAGGATCCCTACGACGTGGTCTCGCCCTACCACCGCTGGACCGTGCGGTTCACCCGTGAGCGGTTCGACACCCTCGCCGCGCGGGGCGCTCGCCTCTCGGCCACGGTGCCCGTCGCCGACGCTGAGCGTGTCGGTGCGGTCCGCGACCCTCGGGCGAGGATCCGCGTCACCGGTGAGGACGGCACCGAGGTGGAGGTGACCGCCGGTGAGTTCCGCGACTTCATCTCGCAGGTCGCGCCCGACAGCTTCCCCGACGACTACCCGCCGATGCGCGACGATGGGCTGCGCCCACTGCCCTCGACGGTCCCGACCGCCCGCTACGACGTCGAGGTGACCGACGACGAGGTGATCCTCCACGGTCAGGGCTGGGGGCACGGGGTCGGCATGGGGCAGTACGGGGCGCTGGGACGCGCCGACGACGGCGCGAGCTACCTCGACATCCTCGGCACCTACTACAACGGACTGCTGCCCACCGACGCCGAGGACGTGCCGGACCGCCTCCGCGTGGGGATCAACGCCGGTCCGGAGCTCTCGGTCGGCGCGGACGCGGAGATGCGGATCCTCGCCGGTGACCGGGTGCTCGAGGGGTCGGCGCTCGGGACGTGGCACGTCTCGCGGGAGGGGAGCGGTTGGCGCATCACCCCACCCGAAGGTCACGAGGAACCGCTCGAGGTCACCCCGACGGAGGTCACCGAGGGCCTGCGGCCGATCACCGACGCGGTGACCGTCGAGGTCGAGGTGAACAAGCCGGTGCGGCTCGAACTCGAGGTCACCGACGAGGACGGGACGGTGGTCGTCGAGCGCGACCTCGGCGTCGTCGAAGCCGGCCGCCATGCCGCCGTTTGGCGTCTCGACGACGGGGAGGGTTCCCTGGTGGCTCCAGGCAGCTACCGGATCGGGCTGATGGGAGCGGATCATGCGGGGGAACGCGAGGGCTCACCCTTCGCCATCGCCGTGCCGCTCGAGACGATCGATCCGTCGCGTGCCGACCGGGTCGACGACCCCGCTATCCGCAACCCGCTCACCCTCGCTGCGCTCGTGGCCGGCCTGCTCGCCCTCGCCGTCGCTGCGGTCCTGGTGACCCGGAGGACCCGATGACCGTTCCGCCGCCCCCACCCTCTTCGCCACCGCCACCACCGCCTCCGCCCCCGCCACCACCGCCGACGCCGTCGACGGGATGGGCGGGCATGCGGAGCCTCCGGGACGCGCCATCGCCGTACTCGGTGCTGCTCGCCGTGATCGTGGTCGCGATCATGTCGGCGCCCAACCTGGTGTTCCTGGCGCTGGACAGCGTGCTGCAGCCGGTCGGTGACATGCCTCGGACCACGAGCCAGGCGGAGCTGGTCTTCGGGCTGGTCGTCGCGCTCGTGCTGCAACTGATCATCTTCGTGGTCGCCCTGGTGCCCCTGATGATCCGACGTCGGCTCGACCGTCGCCTCTTCGGGCCGACGCAGCCGACGGGTTCGTGGCTCGGGCTGGGGTTCGGGGCGGCAGCCGGCATGGTGGCGTTGTTCGCTGCCTACGGGGTCAACATCGTCCTGGGGCTGCTCGCCGGGGTCGAGGACCCCGTCGAACAGCAGCTGCTGCAGGATGCGCTCGCCGGTGGGGCCACGCTCGTGCTCGCGATGATCATCGCGGTCATCGTGGCGCCGATCGTCGAGGAGGTCGTCTTCCGCGGGATCCTGTTCCGCGCGCTCGGTGATCGCATCGGCGTCTGGTTCGGGGCCATCGTGTCCTCGGCCATCTTCGCGGTGATCCACGTCGAGGTGGTGCTGAGCCAGCCGGTGGCGCTCGGGGGACTGTTCATGGTCGGGATGGTCCTGGCGTTGGCCTACCAGTGGACCGGCAACCTGCTGGTCCCCGTGCTCGGCCACGCGGTCTTCAACGCCGCATCCATCGGACTCGCCCTGGCCATCGAGCGCCTGGGGCTCGACCAGTTGGCCGCGGTCGTCCCCGTCCTGTGGCCGGCGCTCGGGGTGCTGGGAGCCTGACTCGGCTGGCGTCCAGCACAGGCGACGCGATGACCACCGATCGTGTGACGAACCGGCCAGCAGCTGGCCGGTTCGTCACACGATCCGCGGGACACGATCCACGGCAGCGGTGAGCTCACGGCAGGAGCGCTCCTGC
>CAYVJT010000138.1:0-5177 GCA_964451855.1 uncultured Actinomycetota bacterium | reverse complement strand
CCCTGCTCCGAGGGTCATACGAGCGCGCTGGATGCACACCTGTGTCGGCCCTGCCCACGGAGCCAGGGAGCCCGGGTTCGCTCTTCGGCTGGTCTCCCCGGTGCGTCCGCCACCTGGACCAACCGGGGCGTGCCCGCCACCAGCCGAACTTCCCGCGACATCGCGACCGGCGCGGTCGTAGGGTGGGTGGTCGGCGGTGGCGGCAACGGTCGCGCCGCAGGGAGCAGCTCGGGCCGCGCGAGGAGCGCGCCGGGCCGGGTGCCGAGCGACCTCGGGCGTGGCGCCGAGCTTCACCCTCGCAGGTGAGCAGACGAGGACCCTGATGAGGCCCATGCAGACCCTGATCGGTGGCAAGCTCCGACCGGTGATGCCGGACCGGACCCTCGACCTGCTCGATGCCACGACCGCGCTGGACCAGATCCGGTCCTTCGCCAGCGCCGCACAGGTGCTCGAGGGATCGTCCCGAGGGGAGTGCGTTCGGGGCCGCACCTCGATGATCCGCCGTGAGCCGGTCGCGGTCCGCGTGCAGGTCACGCCCTGGAACTCCCGGAGGATGGTGGCGCTCTGGAGGTGCCGCCGGGCCATCGCGTCGGGCAATACGATCGCAACGGATCAGGGCCCGTTGCGCGACGGAAACCAGCACGATCGCGTGACGGGCTCCCTCGAGGACGACTCGATGTCCAGCCTCGAGGACCACACGTGCATCGAGCACACGATGAACAACATCGGGGCCTGATCGGGGCCTGACCCAAGGAACACGCCATGCCGATGAACGACCGAGCCAGCCGGCCGGCCGATGGGGGGTCGAGAAGATGACCGGAGCCCGACTCAACGACGGCAACCTGTGGTTGCACTTCACCCGCACGTCCGACTGGATCTCGGAGAACCCGACGGTCCCGGTGATCGATCGGGGTGAGGGCTGCTACGTCTGGGACACCGACGGCAACCGCTACCTCGACGCCCTGTCGGCGCTGTTCTGCGCGCAGCTGGGGTACGGCCAGCAGAAGCTGGTCGACGCGGCGACAGCGCAGTTGGAGGCCCTGCCGTTCGCCACGAACTGGGGGTGGTCGCATCAGCCGGCCATCGATCTTGCCGCGGCCCTGGCGGAGCGGTTCCCGGCTGACCTCGACCACTTCTTCTTCGTGAACTCCGGATCGGAGGCGGTCGAGTCGGCGATGAAGCTCGCGATCCAGTACCACCGGATGCGCGGCGAGGACCGGTGGAAGTTCATCTCGCGCAACTACGCCTACCACGGCACCAGCTTCGGAGCGCTCGGCATGACCGGGCTACCAGGGCTGCGCAAGATGTTCGAGCCCCTGCGGCCAGGCCACTTCCACGCCCCCAACACCAACCAGTACCGCTGCTCGAGCTCGCAGCAGTGCCCGCCGTGCGACCTGGCGTGCGCCCGCTCGATCGAGAACATCGTCAGGGCGGAGGGTCCCGACCAGATCGCGGCGATCTTCGTGGAGCCGGTCCAGAACGCAGGTGGGTGCTTCACGCCGCCGGAGGGCTACCTCGAGGAGGTGCGCCGCATCTGCGACGAGTACGGGATCCTGATGGTCTCCGACGAGGTGATCTGCGCCTTCGGTCGGCTCGGGTACTGGACGGGCGCTGAAGCGTTCGGCTACGTGCCGGACATGATCACCTTCGCCAAGGGGATCACCTCGGCGTACCAGCCGCTCGGGGGTGTCGGGTTCCGGCGTCACATCGGCGAGGTGCTCGGGTCGGATGCCACCGCGATGTTCGTGCACGGCTCGACCTGGGGCGGCCACCCGGTCGCGGCGGCGGTGGCGCTCGCCAACCTGGAGGTGTTCGAGGACGAGGCCGTGCTGGACAACGTGCGCAAGAACGGCCCCTGGTTCGGCGAGCAGCTCTGGGAGCTGTACGACCGTCATGGCATGATCGGTGACGTGCGCGGGACGGGCTACTTCTGGGCCATCGAGCTGGTCAAGGACCGTGAGCACAGGATCATGTTCGACGACGACGAGGCCGAGCGCCTGCTCCGCGGCTTCCTCTCCCGGAGGTTGCTGGAGCTCGGGCTGATCTGCCGTGCCGACGATCGCGACGAGCCGGTGATCCAGCTGTCACCACCGCTGATCGCGACCCGTGACGAGCTGGGTGAGATCGTGGAGGTCCTCGACCAGGTGCTGGCCGAGGCAGCGAACGAGATGCGGGGCTGAAGGGGAACGATGATGAGCAGCGTGACGATCGGGTTGCCGACCGAGGTCAAACAGGGTGAACGCAGGGTGGCACTGACCCCGTCCGCGGTGGCCCTGACGATCCAACGTGGGCACCGGGTGCTCGTGCAGGTCGGAGCCGGCAACGGTGCGGGCTTCGCCGACGAGCTCTACGAGGAGGCGGGTGCCAAGCTCGTCGACGACCCCTCCGAGGTGTGGGGCGCGGACGTCGTCGTCAAGGTCAAGGAGCCGCAGCCCAGCGAGCAGGCGCACTTCCGTGATGACCTGACCCTGTTCGCCTACCTCCACCTCGCCGCAGAGCCGCAGCTGACCGATGCGCTGGTCGCCTCCGGGATGCGGGCGTACGCCTTCGAGACGTTGACCGACGAGCACGGGCTGCCGCTGCTCGCGCCGATGTCGGAGATCGCCGGCCGCGCCGCCGCGATCGTCGGTGCCGCGCAGCTGTCGGCTGCCAACGGTGGGTCGGGAACACTGGCTGGTGGGGCCGCCGGGGTGCCCCCGGCGAAGGCGGTCGTGATCGGGCTCGGCGTCGCCGGGACGATGGCGGCTCGCGGACTGCGCGGGCTGGACGCCCACGTCACGGGTGTTGACATCGACCTGCAGCGGTTGTTCGAGCACCACCTCGACGGCACGGTCGATGCCACGCAGGTCAGCGAGCCCCAGCTGGTCGGCCACCACGTCCGCGACGCCGACATCATCGTCGGGGCGGCGCTGGTGCCCGGTGCGCGGGCGCCGGTCGTCGTCTCCGAGGAGCAGGTCGCCTCGATGCGGCCAGGCTCGGTGATCGTGGATCTCGCGATCGACCAGGGCGGCTGCATCGCGACCGCACGCCCGACCTCGCTGGGTGAGCCGACCTACGTCGAGCACGGTGTCGTGCACTACTGCGTCACGAACGTGCCGGGACAGTTCCCCAGGACGGCGTCCGCAGCGTTGTCGGCCGCGGTGGCCCCGAAGCTACTGAAGCTGGCGGAGGACGTCGCAGCGGGTCGTGCGGCGACCGAGGACGAGTCACCCACGCTCGCCGGTGCCCTGAACGTGGCGAACCACGCCGTGACCCACGGTGCCGTCGCCGACGCCTTCCCGCAGCACCCGAGGAGCGACACCACGTGACGGTCCGCGGTGACAGCACGTGGCGGGACGCAGCGGCCAGTCGGGCTCGCCGCTCCCGGCTGATGGCCGCGTGGACCTGGTGATCGTCGGCGCCGGGATCGGGTGACCGACGTGAACGGAGCGGTGAGGGCGACGACGGCGGCGCAGACGCTCGGGCGGGTTGGGGCACCACCGATCGCCGAGCTCACCGACCGGCGCTGGGACGTGATCGTCGTCGGTGCCGGCCACAACGGGCTGACGGCGGCCGCCTACCTCGCGCGGGCGGGTCGTCAGGTGCTGGTCGTGGAGGCACGTGAGCGGATCGGTGGGGCCTGCACGCTCGAGGAGACCTGGCCCGGCTACCGGGTGTCGCCCTGCGCGTACCTCGCCGGTCTGTTGCATCCCGTCGTGATCGAGGAGCTCGGCCTGTGGGAGCGGGGCCTCACGTGGATCCCCACGGACGGTGGCCTGTTCGTGCCCTTCGAGGACGGTTCCAGCGTGCAGCTGTGGGAGGACCCCGAGCGCTGCGAGGCCGAGATCCGTCGGTTGGCGCCCGATGACGTCGCCGGCTACCGGGCCATGACCGAGCTGATCGACCGTGTGGTCGGACAGCTGCGGCCACCGGATGGCGACGACGTGTGGCTGGGACCGGCACCGACGCGCGAGCAGCTGGCCGAGCGGGTCGGCCACGACCCCGATGCGCTCGGCCTGCTGTTCGAGTGGTCGCAAGCCGACCTGCTGGGCCGCTACCTCGATGACGAGCGGCTGCGAGCTGCGTTGATGGGCCAGGGGGTGATCGGCACCAACGCGAGCCCCTTCGACCCGGGCACCGCATCGATCCACCTCCACCACTCGAGCGGCCGGATGCAGCCTGACCGGCCGGGCACGTGGGGCTTCGTCGTGGGCGGCATGGGCACCGTGTCCTTCCTGTTGCACGACGCGGCGGTCGAGGCCGGGGCGGTGGTCGCGGCGGGGGTGCCCGTAGCGG
Source organism: uncultured Actinomycetota bacterium (assembly GCA_964451855.1). Lineage (GTDB taxonomy): Bacteria > Actinomycetota > Nitriliruptoria > Nitriliruptorales > Nitriliruptoraceae > CSSed11-175R1. The sequence continues at coordinate 902 of CAYVJT010000138.1, read as the reverse complement.
AGATCCTCCCCGAGGAGGGCGTCGTGCTCGACGACGACACGGTGATCCATGCGCCGGTGGTGGTCGCCAACGCAGACCCGCAGGCCACCCTGCGCCTGCTCGGCGATCACGCCGACGAGGGATGGCGCCGCCAGGTCGAGGCGGTCCCGACGCTCGGCGCGACCGCGAAGGTGACCCTGGCCCTGTCGCATCCGCCGCGGTTCCTCAGCGGAGCTCCTGACGACGACGGATCCCCGGCCGCGCAGATCAACACCCCGCTGTCCGACGACGAGTGGCGTGCCAGCTTCGCCGCCGCGCAGCAGGGTCGCCTGCCTGAGCGCGTCTGGACGGAGGACTACCTGCAGAGCGCCGTCGATCCCTCGATCGCTCCTCCGGGCAAGCACCTGCTCAGCGTCTTCGCGCAGTACCTGCCCTACCACCTCGACGGCGGCTGGGATGCCCGGCGCGACGAGGTCGCCCGCGTCGTGACCGGGGCGATCGCGCGGTACTGCGACGGCTTCGAGGCCTCGATCGAGCACATCGAGGTGCTGGGTCCGCCTGACATCGAGCGCGAGGTCGGCCTGACCGGTGGGCACATCTTCCAGGGGGAGTGCCTCCCGGAGCACATGTGGGAGGGGAGGCTGGACCCCGTGACACCGATGCCCGGCGTGTACCTGTGCGGTGCGGGAACCCACCCAGGTGGCAGCGTCATCGCCGCGAACGGGCGCAACGCCGCGATGGCGGTGCTCGCGGCCGTGTGACCGACGTGGCGCCTGCCTTCATGGGGTCAGGCCGCCACGTCGACGTCACTGGCTCCGCCGACGGGATCCGGCGATGCGACGATGCTGGACCAACTCACGTGGTCCGGGGGCCTCAGCTCAGATCAGGTCTCACGGCTGCCGGAGCTCGCCGTCCACGCGCCG
>CAYVJT010000137.1:0-10364 GCA_964451855.1 uncultured Actinomycetota bacterium | reverse complement strand
GGGATCCCGCCCATCACCAGCCGCGCCCCGGTACGACCAACCCGTGGAACATCGGGGCTAGTTGGTGGGCTCTCGCCGCGAGGATGGACCGCAGGCGGGCCATCTCTAGCCGCGACGGGTCCCGAGCCGGTGGTCGAGGACGTCGGCGAGATCGTGAGCGAGTTCGTCCGCGTGCTCGACGGGCAGCGCGGACACCGTCAAGCGGACCGCGGGAGGGGCGCCGATCCGGAAGGGCTCGCCGGCCTGGATGGCCCAGCCGTGTGCGGCCATGCCCTGCACCACGGGGACCTCCTCGCTGACCGGGACCCAGACGTTCATCCCGCTGGCACCGTGCGCGGCGATGTCCTGCACCGCGAGGGCGTCGATCACCGCCTGGCGGCGCTGCCTGTAGGTGGCCGAGGCGAGCTCGAGGGTCCCGTCGTCGATGGCGCGACGCCACACGTTGGCGGCGAGGTGCTGGAGCAGGTGGCTGACCCACCCGGTACCCAGCCGCTGCCGGCTGACCACGCGCTGCACCGTCTGCTCGTCCCCGGCAAGCACCGCCACCCGCAGGTCCGGTCCGAGCGACTTGGCGACGGAACGCACCACGACCCAGCGCGCACGGTCGTCGATCACCCGGTGGTGGGGTGCGCCACCGACCCAGCTCGCGTGGTCGTCCTCGATGACCAGGACCTCGGGGTGGTCGATCAGCAGGTCGTGCAGGTCGGCGGCACGCTCCTCGCTGAGCGCCGACCCACGTGGGTTCTGTGCCCGAGGGACCAGCAGGACCGCCCGGACGCCCTGGTCGAGGGCCTCGGCGAGGGGTTCGACCTCGGGGCCCTCGTCGTCGATCGAGACGGGCGCAGGCTCCAGCCCGAGGGTGCGGACCAGATCGAGGCTGCCGATGTAGGAGGGATCCTCCACCGCGATCCGGTCACCGACACGGCAGTGGACCTCGAGCGCACGTTCGATCCCGTCCAGGGCGCCACCCACCACCGCGAGGTGGTCCGTGCGGAACCCGTCGGTGGCGAGGTCCGCCCTCGCCAGGTCCAGCAGCTCGCCGGCCACCGGATCCTCGCCGTAGAGGCGGTGCACGGGCCTGACGTCGGCCAGCGCCGGCCCGAGGTCGGGCAGCAGTTGCGGATCGGGGTTGCCGCTGGCGAGGTCGACCGCGCCTCTCGGGATCTCGGGAGCGAGCCGCATGGCGAGGGGTCGGCGGTGGGCGACGACGGTCCGGGACCGGTCGTGGCTGATCAGGACGCCCCGTTGTCGCAGCTCCCGGTACGCGGAGGCGACGGTGCTCGGCGAGATGCCCAGCTCCCCGGCGAGGGCGCGCACGGAGGGGATGGGCGCGCCGGGCTCGAGCTCGCCGTTGACCACCCCCTGTTCGATCGAACGGGCGACGGAGGCCGCGTCGTCGCCGCGGATACGGTACCGTCTGGGATGAGACTGTGTGGTATCAGACATAGCACTGTAGTGTAACAGATGGCCAGCAGGTCTGGGTGACGGACCACGCCCGAGGTGGCAGCGACGTGCACACGCCCGCACCGGCGTCCGCCAGGCCCGTCCACCAGGAGGGGACCCCGCGGTCCCACGAGCAGGATCCGAGAGGGAAGCATGAACCACCACATCGCCCGTGACGAGCGGCTGCAGGTCCACCGTCACCCGGAGCGAGGCAGCCGCGATCCACAGCTGATCGAGGGGATCCTGGACGCCGGCGTCATCTGCCACCTCGGCGTCGTCCAGGACGGGCACCCCGTCGTGCTGCCGACGCTGTACGCGCGCGACGGCGACCGGCTCGTGCTCCACGGCTCGGCGGCCGCGAGGACCTTGCGTGCTGGTGCCGCCGGTGTGCCCATGTGCGCGACGGTGACGCTGCTGGACGGGTTCGTGCTGGCACCGACCGCCTTCGACCACTCGGCCAACTACCGCAGCGTGGTGGTCCACGGTGTTGCGACACCGATCACCGACGAGGACGAGAAGCTCGCGGCGCTCGAGGTCCTCACCGAGCACGTGGCGCCGGGGCGGTGGGCGCAGGTTCCGGCCACCACGTCCGAGGAGCTCCGCGCGACCGCGGTCCTGACCCTGCCGTTGGACCAGGCGGTCGCCAAGGTGCGCACCGGCGGGACCGGCAGCGACCCCGATCCCGACGCGTCGTTGTGGGTCGGCGTCGTGCCCGTGAGCACGGCGATCACCGCACCCGAGCCTCATGCCGATCTCGCCGCGGGGATCGTTCCCCCCGCGTGGAGCGGTGCTCCCGGCGTCCCCGCTGCCCCGCGTTCCTTCGAGCACGACGAGGTCCTTCGATGACCCAGGCCCGCTCGCTCCGAGGGACCCGCACGCTCGCCCCTCGGTGGGGGCGGCAGCGACCGTGCGCCTCGCCGCCGTCGATCCCGCCTCGACCGCAGCGGCCACGTCGGTCGGGGCGCGAACACCTGCGGCGGCACGGCGTGCGCATCGTCATCGCGATGGCGATGGTGTACCTGCTGTGGGGATCGACCTACATCGCCATGGAGGTGGCCATCGCCTCGGCGCCACCGATGCTGTTGATGGCGTTCCGGTTCGCGATCGCCGGGGTCGCGCTGTACGTCTGGGCGATCCGTCGCGGCGACCGTCACGTCGACCGTCCCACGTGGCGCCAGTGGTGGCACACGATGCTCACCGGTGGGATGATGCTCGTCGGTGGGACGGGGCTGATCGCCCTCGCGATGGTGTGGATCGGTGCCGGGACCGCCGCGCTGCTGTCGGCGACGGTCCCGGTGTGGCTCGCGCTCTTCGCCCGGATGGCCTTCGGCGACCGCCTGTCGCCGCCGGCATGGGCCGGGCTGATGCTCGGTCTGGTCGGGGTCGGGGTGCTGGTCGACCCCACAGGTGGCCAGCTCCTGGGGATGGTGCTGGCGATCCTCGGAGCGATGGCGTGGGCCGCCGGGTCGTTGCGTAGCCGCGTCTCCCCGGCCCCGTCACGACCGCTCGTGGCCGCCTCGATGGAGATGATCGGCGCTTCGTTGCTGTTCCTGCTCGTCGGCATCGTGATGGGCGAGCCCGCTCGCATCGACCTCGCGAAGATCGACCTCGTGGCGGCGGCAGCCATCCTGTACCTGATCACCGCGGGATCCATCGTCGCCTTCACCGCCTACCGGTGGTTGTTGGCGAACGCGCCGACCTCCCTGGTCGGTACCCACGCCTACGTGAACCCGATCGTCGCCGTGCTGCTGGCGTGGGCGTTGCTGGGGGAGCGGCTGGAGGGCCGCGCCCTGATCGCCGCCGCGGTGATCCTGGTCTCGGTGGTGCTGGTCGTGACGGCCCGTCCACACGAGCCGGTGCCGGCTCAGCCCACCTCGGGTGGCGACGTGTTCGCCGGCGCTGCACGGTGGCGGCGGGCCGGCCGCCGACTCGGTCGCCTGCCGGCGCGAGCGCGCCTCTACGTGCGTCCGGGGGCGCCCCAGTACCGTTCCGTGGGCTACGACGAGCTGGATCCGACGGGACCACGATGATCCGACCTTGGGCACGCTCGACCCTCCTGGCGGCGTGCAGCGGCCGTGCCGCCGCTGCGCCCTGGCTCGGTGAGGGGGAACGCACCGGCATCGACAAGCGGCCCCTGGACGGCCCCGTGCACGTCGGCGACGACGTCGAGGTGGTGCACCAGCCGGACCACGACGTCACGTCCGCAGACGTCCTGCGCATCCACACGCGGGACCGTCACCAGGCCGCCAGCCTGCTGGAGGTCGATGGCCTCGCTGCGCGTGTGCGGGAGTGGGCTCGGAGCCAGGCCTGGGCCGACGGGTGACGCCGGGTCAGTTCGACCAGTAACCGCCGGGTCCGTCGCCAGGTCCCCACAACGAGGCCGGCGGACCGAGCACCTCGCGCAGCAGGATCGCCCGCCGGAGGGACGCGCGCGACCGCAGCGCTGCCACGAGGTCGGCGTGTGTGGCCCGGTAGGACCGTGTTCCAGGGGCGGTGCTGGAGGTCGGGCGCGCCCGCGCCTCCGGTCTGGGTCCCCGCTGGGGTTCGGACGTGCTGGCTCGCGGCGGTTCCGGCCGGGGAGGCGCCGGCTGGCGCGGTGGTGCCTGGCGGGGCGGAGGCTGCTGACGTGGCGGTGCCTGACGCGGGGGCGCCTGGCGCGGCGGGGGTGATGAGCCACGACGAGGTGTAGGGGCGTCCCGCCGCTCCGCGCCCGGCGGCGGAGGTGGCTCGTCCCAGCCACCACGGTCCTGCTCCGAGGACCTGGTACGGCTGCCCCGCTGCGGTGGGAGGTGGTGACTCATCCTTCGTCCTCGCTCCGGTTCCGGCCCCGTTCGGGCTCTGGACGGCTCAGGCTGTGGTCTGGGTCAGGCCCTGGTTGGCGCTCAGGAGCTCTGGTCCTCCCCGGCCAGCGAGCCACGCATCTGTGTGTCGGACTGGATGTTGTCCATGCGGTACTTGTCCATCACCCCGAGGTTGCCACTGCGCAGCGCCTCGGCGAGGGCCTTCGGGACCTCGGCCTCCGCGGCGACGACCTTGGCCCGCATCTCCTGCTCCTCGGCCACGGCCATGGCTCGGCGCTCCTCCGCCTTGGCCTGGGCGATGTTCTTGTCCGCCTCGGCCTGATCGGTCTGCAGCTCGGCGCCGATGTTGCGACCGATGTCGACGTCGGCGATGTCGATCGACAGGATCTCGAAGGCGGTCCCGGCGTCGAGCCCGCGCTCGAGCACGCGCCGGGAGATGTCGTCGGGGTTCTCCAGCACGTACTTGTGGCTGTCCGCGGAGCCGATCGAGGAGACCGAGCCCTCACCGACACGCGCGATGATCGTCTCCTCACCGGCACCACCGACCAGTCGCTCGATGTTGGCCCGGACGGTGACCCGCGCGACCGCGATCACCTGGATGCCGTCCTTGGCGACGGCAGCGATGCGTGGGGTCTCGATCACCTTGGGGTTGACGCTCACCTGGACGGCTTCGAGGACGTCGCGACCGGCGAGGTCGATCGCGGTGGCCCGCTTCCAGGGCAGTTCGATGTTCGCGCGGTCGGCCGAGATCAGGGCGGACACCACCTGACCGACGCGTCCGCCGGCGAGGAAGTGCGCTTCCATCTGTCCGATGTCGAGGTCGATGCCGGCCTTCGTGGCGCTGATCAGCGGGCGGATGATCTCGCTCGGGACGACCTTGCGCAGGCGCATCCCGATCAGGGTCCCGAGTCCGACCTTGACGCCGGAGAAGATCGCCGTGATCCACAGTCCGACCGGCACGAAGTAGAACAGGAACACCAGGCCGAGTGCGACGGCACCGGCGATGATCAAGAGCACGGTGGGTTCCATGGGTCCTCCGAGGTGTCGACCGGAGGACGGTCTTCCCCCGGTGCGGCCAGCCCGAACCTAGTGGCTCACGTGCCGGCTGTCTGCTCCTGCGCAGCGGTCTGCAGCGCGGCCCAAGCGTCTCGTTCGACCAGTCGGGAGATCGCGAGGCCGAGGGCGAGCGCCCAGAAGAAGGGCCCGAGACCGAACAGCGACAGGTCGGACACGGCGATGCCGAAGGCGAACACCGGTCCCAGGACCAGGGGTCCCGATGACAGCTGCTTCAGGGCGGTCGCGAACACCCCGACGACGGCCAGACCGACCAGCGCGAGCAGCAGTCCGCGGGCGATGAGCATCTCCAGGTCGGCGGCATAGCCCGCCAGCAGGGCGATCGTGACCGCGGCGACGGACGCCAGCAACGCCGCGTGGTGACGGTAGGTGCGTACCCCGGCATCGGGACCCGCGCTGAGCGCGGTGGCCGGCAGCGACAGCGAGACACCGATAGGTCCGAACACCGAGGCCGCCAGCGTGCCTGCGCCGCTGACCGTCGTCAGCGTCCGCTCGGGCGGCTCGTAGCCCTGGTCGCGGAGGAAGACCACGGACGGAGCGTTCGCCTGCAGGGTGATCAGCACCACGATCACCGGGGTCGCGGTCACCAACCCGGCGAGGGTGAACTCCGGTGCGGTGAACGCCGGGACGGGCCATGCGACCCCTGACGGGGCGGTCCCGACGTTCCCAGTGAGGGCGGCCGCGGCCAGGCCCACGACCAGCGCCGGAAGCACCGCAGGGACCCGCGGCTCGAGGAAGCGTCGACCTACCAGGAACGCGGCGAGCGTCGCGCCCACCATGATCCGGTGGTCACCCAGCTCACGGAACAGCCCCACGAAGAAGGGCAGGACGGCACCGGCGAGCACGCCGAAGACGACCGGCGCGGGCAGCCAAGCCGCGAGCCGGTCGGTCAGGCCGAGCAGGCCGAGCACGAGCACGATCGCGCCCGCGGTCATCGAAGCGCCGACGAGCTCGGCCCACCGCAGCTGGCCCCCGAGGGAGGCGACGAAGATGAGGACGAAGATGTTGCCCGTGAGCAGCAGCGGCTGGCGGTAGCGCCACACCAGGACGAGGCTCAGCACGCCGGGGGTGCCGTAGAGCGCGACCACCCAGCCGGTGAGCTCGCCTCGCGACAGGGCGAGGTCCGCCGCCGCACCCAAGGGGATGCTGAGCGCGACGATGAAGATGACCGTCAGCGAGAGGGCGACGGCGAGCACCGGCAGCAGACGTCGCTGTTCGTCGGTCGGAGCTGACATGCGGTCCCCATCCCTGTCGCCCGGACCCCGTCGCCCGGACCCGATGAGGGCAGGGCGCTCGTATCCTGAGCCTGTCACACATCCGGTGTCAAGGCTCGGGTGTTCCGGGGGCCGCGGCCAACCAGGGTGGGTCCTGCGGCCGTGTCGTGTGCCCGGACCGGGACGTCGCCGCGGGGGGAGGTGGCGGGTCAGCCGTCGTCGGTCGGTGCGTGACGCACCACCCGGCGGTAGCGCTCGGCCCTGATCACCTCGACCTTCTGGCCCGCGGCGATGTAGTCGCCCTCGGTGACGACGTCGATGCGGTGGCCGTCGAAGTTGGCGACACCGGCTGGGCGTAGGTCGCTGAGCGCCTCGCCGATCGCCCCCTGTTGTGCCGGGCGTTGTGGGGAGGCCGCTGGCGTCCCCTCGTCGTCGGTGTCCGCCTTGCCCTCGTCGTCCTCGGAGGCGAGCACATCGCCGTCGCCGAACCAGCGCAGCCAGCCGCGGGTCCTCCCGGAGCCAGCGGCGGCCGCCGCGACCCCGGGTGGTCCGGCGCCTCTGCCTCGGCGTGACATGAAACTCAAGGTGACCACCATCGCGATGCTCAACAGCACGAACGTCGACAACAGTGTGCCTGCGGTGGTGGCGATCTGCCCGCCACTGACGAGGTCCCAGTCGCGTCCGGTCATCGCGAGGAACCCGCCGCCGAGCACCGCGGCCGAGCCCAGCACCCCCGCGACACCGAACCCAGGCAGCACGAACAGCTCGACCAGGATCAGCCCGACACCGAGCAGGACGAGGATCACGTCCTCCCAACCCGTCAGGCCGGCGAGCAGGTGGCCGTAGAAGAACACGCCGAGCAGGCCCCCGCCGATCGCGGTCGCGATCCCGAATGAGCCGATGAGCAGCTCCCCGACGATCAGCAGGATCCCGATCGTGAACAGCAGCGAGCTGAAGACCGGGTGGGTGAGCAGGCGCACGAAGCCCTCTGCGAGGGACGGCGAGGTCTCGACCACCGGACGGTCGGCGAGGCCGACCTCCTCGAGTACCTGGGCCCTGGTGCTGGCTCGGCCGTCCGCGAAGCCCACGTCCAACGCCTCGCGGTCGGTGAGGGTCAACAGCTCGCCGCGGGCGACCACACCCTCGACCTCGATGTCGGGATCCACCATCGCGGCGGCGATCTGCGGGTCACGGCCCCGTTCCTCGGCGGTCGCCCGGAACATCGATCGGACCGCGGAGACCACCTTCTCGTCGGTGGGCTGCCCCGTCCCGTCGACGGGGGTGGCCGCGCCGACCGAGGAGCCGGGGGCGACGTAGATCGTCTCCGACGCCAACGCGATGAGTGCTCCAGCCGACAACGCGGAGCGGTCGATGAACGCGATGGTCGGTACCGGGCTGTCGAGGAGGGTGTCGCGCATCTGCACGACGGCGTCCAACCGTCCGCCCGGGGTGTCGATCTCCAACAGCACCGCGGCGGCACCCGCCTCGTCCGCCTCGCCGATCACGCGCTCGAGGTACGGGGCGAGACCGAGATCGATCACCTCGGAGATGTCGACGACGTGGACCGCGCCGTCCTCCTCCTGCGCACCGACGGCACCGGCCGTCAGCGACCACGTGCCCAGCAGCACGAGGAGCAGCGCGATCCCCCGTCGCATCCATCAGCTCCTGTTCGTGTGCCGACTTCGTGTGCCGACACCTGCCCCGGCAGCCTACCTGCGCGGCGTGGGCGTACCCTGCGGACCCGACAGCGTCCACCGCCCCCGGTCGTCGCGCGCCCCGGTCCCCCGACCCGTCCGGATCCACCCGTGAAGACACCCGAGCTCGGTGAACCGCTGCTGGTCCTCGCTGGTGTCCACAAGCGGTTCGGCAACGTCGTCGCGATCGACGCGCTCGACCTCGAGGTCCAGCCCGGCGAGGTGGTCGGGCTGCTGGGACACAACGGTGCGGGCAAGACGACCACGGTGCGCCTGCTCGCCGGGCTGTTGGCGCCCGAACGCGGCACGGTCCGCGTCGGTGGCGGTGATCCGGTCACCGACGGGCCCAGCGTCCGCGGCCAGATGGGCGTCCTGCCGGCGGCGCTGGTGGTCGACGCCCGCCTGACGGCGAGGCAGAACCTGCGGTTCGCCGCCGACGTGTTCGGCGTCCCCTCGGAGGGGTTGGACACCAGGATCGATGCCACCCTCGCCCTGTTCGAGCTCGGGGATCGCGCGGATCAGAAGGTGGGCGGTCTCTCGAGCGGGATGCGCCAGCGGCTCTCACTGGCACGGGTGCTGCTACCCGATCCGCAGGTGCTGCTCCTGGACGAGCCCACCTCGGCGTTGGATCCCGTCGCGGCACGGCAGGTACGTCGGGCGCTGGCCAAGCTCGCCCAGGACCGGCGGCGCACGATCGTGCTCTGCACCCACGACCTGGCCGAGGCGGAGCTGCTGTGCGACCGGGTCGTGGTCCTCGAGCAGGGGCGCGTCGTCGCCGACGGCCGGCCGGTCGAGCTCGCGCACGCGCACGGCACGGGTGGCGTGCAGCTCGAGGTCGCGGACGCCGACGTCGCGCGCGCGACGGAGCTGTTGGACGCCGTATCCGAGGCGGAGGTCGATCGCGACGGTGCCGGCCGGCTGCGGACCCGCGGGGTGGGGCGCGAGGCGATCCCCCCGCTGGTCGAACGCCTCACGCAGGAGGGCATCACCATCTACGAGGTCCGACGCCTCGACCCCAGCCTGGAGGACGTCTACCTCGCACTGCACGCCCGCGGGCAGCTGGCCTCCGGCCGTCCTGGCGCGGGACCGAGCCGGGTGGTGGCGCCATGAACGGGCGTGCGATCGAGGCGGTGGTGCGCCGTGACCTCGTCGTCGTGATGGGGTCGAGGTCGGTCGTGCTCCCAGCCCTGATCGTGCCGGCGATGCTGCTGGTCGTGCTCCCCGCGCTGGCTGGCCTGGCGCCCGTGCTGCTCGGGTCGGTGACCGCAGGCGACATGTTCCTGGTGCTGGAGGCTCTGCCGCCCGAAGCCTCGGCCCGCCTCTCCGGCGATCCGTCGACCCAGGCGGCCGAGCTGGCGGTCACCTACCTGCTGGCGCCGATGATCCTGATCGTCCCGGTGATGTTCGCGACGGTGATCGCCGCGGACGCGCTGGCGGGGGAGAAGGAGCGCGGGACCCTCGAGGGACTGCTGCTCACGCCGCTCAGCGACCGCGAGCTGGTGATGGCCAAGCTGATCGCCGCGTGGGTGCCGGCCGCGGTGCTCGGCCTGGCGGGCGCGGTGGTCTACGCCGGCGTGGCCAACCTCGTGGTGATGCCCCAGACGGGCCAGTTGGTGCTACCCACCCCCGAGTACGCGGTCATGGCGCTGTGGGTGGGCCCGACCTTCGCCGCCGCGGCGCTGGGCGCGATCGTGCTGGTCTCGGTCCGCTCCAGCAGCACGCAGGAGGCCTTCCAGCTCGGTGGCGTCGTGGTCCTGCCGGTGGTGGTGATCGTGATCACGCAGGCCACCGGCGTGGTGCTGCTGTCCGTGCCGCTGCTGCTGACCTCGGGTCTGGTCGCCCTGGGGATCGCGGCCGTGCTGTTGCTGATCGGCTCGCGGGTGCTGTCGCGCACCCGCATGGGCGAGAAGCTCGGCTGATCGGGCTGGCTGTGGGCGCCCACGCTCGTGCCGCGACGGCACAGCGGGGCCTTCCGGTAGCGGGCGAGCCGGGGTAGGGTGGGCGACGGCGGCTTGTCACGCCCGACCTTCACCTCGGCTCCCGCGCAGCCGAGCATCGCGAAGGCAGAGCGCACCTCGAGTGCTCGACTGCTCGACTGAGTGCTCGACTGCTCGACTGAGTGCTCGACTGCTCGACTG
>CAYVJT010000136.1:0-10365 GCA_964451855.1 uncultured Actinomycetota bacterium | reverse complement strand
GATCCGTGTTGCGCGCTGGGAGGGATTCGAACCCCCGGCCGCCTGATCCGTAGTCAGGTGCTCTATCCGGACTGAGCTACCAGCGCAGGTTGTGGTTCTGCAGCGGAGGCTGAGGGATTCGAACCCTCGAGGGCCGTGAACGACCCAACGGGATTAGCAGTCCCGCGCCATAGGCCAGACTAGGCGAAGCCTCCAGACGGACGCGAACGGAGCCGTGGCACCGTGCGGCGGGCGAAGGGTACCAGCCGCGCCAGCGACCTCGCGACGGAGCGATCGGCGTCGTTGCGAACCCCACCCGCCGCGGGATCCTACGCTGGGACGGTGCATCCGATCTCCGAGCGCCTGGTCGCCCGATCGCCGGCACCGCTACGGCGGCCGGTGCGGATCGTCATCCGCACGATCGATGCGGCCATCAGTGACCGCCTCCCGGGCCTCGCCGCCGAGATCGCCTTCTGGATCCTGCTGTCGATGCCGGCACTGCTGTTAGCGATCATCGCCGCCACCGGCGTGATCGGCGACACCTTCGCGGGCGGCGACTGGCAGGAGCAGCTACTGGCGCGCACCGTCGAGGTGTCCCGTGTCGCGCTGACCGAGGCCACGATCGACGACGTGGTGCGCCCGATCCTCCAACAACTGCTGGAGGGTGGTGGGATCGGCCTCATCTCCCTGTCGTTCGCGGCTGCCGTCTGGACCGCGTCGCGCGCGGTCAAGGTCGTGCTCACCACGCTCACGATCGTCACCGACCGGGAGGACGCGCGCCGGGGCTGGCAGGACCGCATCATCGGGTTCGGCATCACGCTGGGCGCACTGCTCTTCGGGATCGTGCTGCTCCCCCTGCTGCTGGCTGGCCCCAACCTCGGCGAGCAGATCAGCGAGGTCACCGGTGCCGAACTCACGGTGTTCGCGACCGTGTGGAGCCAGCTGTACTGGCCCGTCGTCGTCATCGCCGCCACCCTGGCGATCGCTGCGCTGTACCACCTCGGCGTCCCTGGTCGCACCCGCTGGCGCCACGAGATCCCCGGCGCGATCCTGGCCACCGCGGCCTGGCTTGCCGGAAGTGGCGGGCTGCGGCTCTACGGCACCTGGATCCTCGATGGCGAGAGCGTCTACGGACCGCTCGCCGGACCGATCGTCCTCCTCCTCTGGCTGTGGCTGACCGGGTTCGCGGTGCTGCTCGGTGCCGAGTTCAACGCGGCCCTCCGGCGGCAGGCACGCTGAAGCTGAACGTGGTGCCCTGCCCGGCTTGGGCCCTCACCTCGAGCTCCCCGCCGTGGGACCGCACGATCTGCTGAGACAACGCCAGCCCCAGCCCGAGCCCTCCCGATGAGCGGCGATCCGGGTCCCCGCCGCGGTAGAAGCGATCGAGGACGTGGGGCAGATCCTCCTCGGTGATGCCGGGTCCGTGATCGGTCACCGCGACCCGTACCCGCTCGCCGATCGGCTGCGCCGAGACGATCACGCTGGTCCCCTGCGGGGTGTGCCTTGCCACGTTGGTGAGCAGGTTCTCGAGCACGTGCTCGAACAGCCCGGGATCCACCACTACCTCGAGGTCGTCGTCGATCTCCACCTCGACGGGGTAGGCCACGGTGACCGTCGCGAGGCGATCGAGGGTCCGCACCACCGTGTCGCGAAGGGCGAGCCGCTCCATCCTCGGCCGGAGCTCGCCCCGGTCGAGTGCCGAGGTGTCGAGCAGCGATCGCACCATCGTGGCTAGCCGGTCGGCGTTGGCGTCGATGCGTTGGAGCAGGTCCTCACGCCGATCGGTGCCCAGGTCGTCCCACCTCTGCTGCAGCGTCTGTCCCAGCCCGGAGATCACCGTCAGCGGGGTCCGCAGCTCGTGCGAGGCCGTGCTGACGAAGTCCTGGGTCTGGGCATCCAGACGGCGGAGATCCTCGACGATGCCCAGGTCTGCCTCGTACACGCTGGCTCGCTCGAGAGCCTGGGCGGCGTGGTCGGCCAGCAGCTGCATGGCATCGATCTGGAGCTCGGTGATCGGGCCGTCCACCGACGCGACCGACAACAGCCCGCGACCACCCCCGCCGAGGGAGAGGGGCAGGATGGCGCCGGCGTGGTAGCCGACATGCCGGGTGACGCGAGGGTCGGTGGTGGCATCCTCGATGATCACCGGTTCGGTCCCGGCCAGCGCTTCGCGCACCAGCGGAAGGTGGAGCGGGACAGCCTCCTCGAGCGCCACGTCCAGCTCGGCGGAACCGGCCACCAGCCGCGCGACGCCTGCGGCCTGGTCGACCCGTCGCACCTCGACGTTGGCGAGGCCGAGCTCTCGCAACCCGCGGACGGCGGCCTCGAGGACCGCCTGCGGCTGCAGCGAGTTGACCTGCTGCACGCTCGTGAGCAACCCGATCAGCGCCTCCGCTCGCTCACGGCTCTCACGCTCCTGTGCCCGGCGGGAGCGCTGCCGGTCGGCGGTGCGGCCGGACAGCAGCGCGAGGGCCGCACCCCCGGCGAGGTGTCCCGCGGCCACGGCCACCCCCGTCTGCGCCCACAGCAGGAGCCCACCTGACCAGACGACGATCGCGTAGAACTGCAGCGGGAGCCGCCAACGCCGAGGCAGCACGTAGCTGCCGGTCACCAGCGGGAGCGCGATGATCAGTCCGAACGTGACGGCGGGTCGCTCGAGCACCCCGATCGCGAACACCGTGGCCACCGGCGGGCCGACAAGGAGGGCCAGTACCTCGAACGACACGTCGCCGCGCGGCGCGCCAACCCCGGCCTCGCGCTGGCGGATCAACCACCAACTGATCCCCGTCAACGCTACGGCGACCAGGACGAGACCGACGAGCAGCGGGATGCTGCGCACACCCACGACGCCGCTGTAGGCGACCGCAGCGATCACCGGAACCACTCCAGCGAGCACGAGGCTCGGATCGGTCCTCGGGTCACGCTCAGCGGGCAGGGAGCCGTCGACGGGCTCCCGCGTCAGCGCAGCTCTGGGAGTGGTCATCGCACCACCTCGCCTGCGGGGTGGGCACGCGGCAGAACCAGGGTCGGGACGTCGACGAACCGCAGTGTCCCTCCGGCCTCGACGGCGAGCTGCGCGACGAGCGAGCGGATCAGCGTGTGGCGGTCGCCGTCCTCGAGGTGGAAGGCCACCATCACGGACTCGTCGGTCAGGCTCATCTCCACGTCGGCGGAGTGTTGGTCGAGCAGCAGCGCTACAGCGTGTCGCATCAGCGCCACGTCGACGGACACCTGGGTGTCGAGCGGCACGGACACGTCGAGCAGATCGCGTTCCCCGAACGTCGCCAACAGCTCCCGCAGGCTCACCGAACGGCGCTCGGGCTCGCGGTGCGAGGCCTGGAAGCGGGAGAAGTCGAGCAGCGCGGTCACGACGTTCCGGAGCTCCTCGGCCTTGTCGCAGAGGCGGCCCAGCAGGTAGCGCCGGTCGTCGTCGTGCAACTCCTCCCCGTGCCTGCGGATCGTGTGTCCGGCGCCGCGGATGATCGTCAACGGATCGCGGAGCTCGTCCGAGACCTCCTTGACGAAGGCGTTGCGCATCGCATCGAGCCGATCCATCTGCCTGAGCAACGTCCGTTGGTTGTCGAGTTGACGTCGGGTCGCGACGACCGCGCCGAGGTGCGCGGCGAGCACCTCGGCGACCTCGATCTGGCCGTCGGTTGGCACACCCGGTCGGTCGCGAACCGCCATGACCGCTCCGACGACGTCGTCGCCGACGTGGATCGGTGCGGCGATCGCGGAGCGGATGTGCTCCCGATCGGGGAGCCGATCGGCCAGCTGCCGGTAGTCCTCGACGACGGCGGTCCGCTTCTCGGCGATCGCACGCCCGGTCACACCTTGGCCGACCCGCAGGAGGTTCTCGACGGGCGGGATCCCATCGAGCTCGATGGGAACCACCCGATCGTCGCGGACGACAGCGACCCCGGCCCCGGCCGCTCCGAGCGTTCGCAGGGCCGCGGTCGCGATCTGGGCAGCTTCACGCAGGTGCAGTTCCGGCAGTGCTCGAACGGCCTCCAGCAGCGCCGTGCGGCGCTCGGCTGCCTGTCTCGCCTCCTGTTCTGCCTGTCCACTACGCCGGAACTCGGTCGAGTAGTTCGTCGCGACGGCAGTGACCAGCAGGAGCAGTGTTCCCACGAAGGCGACGTCGATGGCAGCGACGCCGAGCGCGATGGCGCTGACCACCGTCACAGCGATGATGCTCACCTGAACGCACGATCGCACGACACGGGACGTCAGGCCTGTGGTCGCGCACAGCGCGGTGGCGATCAGCAGGAGTCCAGCCTCGACGACGACGTTCACCCGTCGGTCCCTTCGAGTAGCTCCCGCTCGTCCTGGGAAGACTACTGCTCGGCCCCATCGGCCACAGCGGTGACGACACAAGGTGAACGGGACCGAAGGGGGCCAGAACGCGCACGCACTCCCGAGGGGACCTGTCCGAGGAGCGTGTCTGGTACGAGAGCGTCACAGATCTTCGACGGCTGACCACGCACGTCGAACGAGAGCTGCATGAGGGCGGCTGACTCCAGTGGGCTTCGTTCTACGCGGCGGTACAGGTCGACGTCCTCGGGGTCGACAACTTCCACGGTCGGCTCCGTCTCGATGTCGCCCAGATCGCGGGCGCAGAAGGCCTGGTAGGACTACCAGATCCGATCGGTGATCTCCGTCACGGCCGCCTTCGAGATCGGCATCTCACCGGTGGCATCCCGAGACGCGTCCCTGTCGCGCCGACCCGCGCCCGCATCCGACACGCTCATCCACGTCGTCACCGATCAGCTGTGGCCGGGACCCGGATCGGCAGCGTGGGCCGCATCGCTTCCGATGAGTTCGGCGAAGACGACGAGGTTGTCGACGTAGCTGCGCATCTGTCGGTCGAAGCTCCCACCGCAGGTGATCAGCCGCAGCCCTGCGTGGTCGAGGTCGCCGTACACCGACTGGGTCGGGAACGCGTCCTTGGCGAACTGTTCGACCCGCGTGACACGGAACCATGCCGTGCTGCCGTCCTGTCGGGCGATCATGATCTCATCGCCTGTCGACAGCTCCCGCAGGTCGAAGAAGACGCCTGGCTGTCCGCCCCAGTCGACATGGCCAGCGATGATCGCCGGACCGAGCTCTCCCGGTGTCGGCGCACCGGTGTACCACCCGGCTGGGAACCCGCCAGGGGGAACCTCCAATGTCCCATCGGACTGCAGCCCGAGATCCATCAACTCCGAGTCCACCCCGATCGACGGGATCTGCAGACGGACCGGAGCGGCCGCAGCCATCGTCCCCGCTGCAGGCGGGTGAGAGGGCTCGGCATCAGGTGTGGGCTCGACATCAGGTGTGGTCTGGTCGGAGGGACGCGAGGGAGGACGATCCCCATCCTGTGTCGACTGGGGACGCGTCGTGACCGGCGGCACACCAATGGTGCCGGCCGCCAACGGGATCTCGCTCGCCGGTTCGCTCTGCGGCGGCGACCTCGCGTCCATCCCGTTCCCGAAGCTGCCAGGGGCCACGACGATCGCAACGCTCATCACGGAGACCAGCAGCAGCCGGCTCGGCTGCAGCCGGCTCGCGAAGCGCCGCCGTACGGGCATCGTCAACCCCTGACACGCCGCCGAGCGATCACGCCGACCGCGCCACCGACCATGAGGAGCATGAGCGCGGCAGCGAACAGCAACGACAGACCGCTGGTGGCTGCTGTGGCCGGCCCGCCACCAGCAGCGACCGGTCCACGCGGAACCTCCTCGATCTGGTCGGTCGTGTCGTCATCGGCCGTGGTGTCGTCCTCGTCCGTGCCGTTGTCGTCGCCGTTGCCGTTGTCGTCACCGTTGCCGTTGTCGTCACCGTTGCCGTCGGTGCACGCCGCGTTGGTGATGTCGTTGTTCAACATGGTCACGGCGCCTTCGCGGGCCAGCACGCGGCCTTCGACGGTCGCTTCGGTTTCGAGGGTGATGGATGCCAGCGCCATGATGGTGCCGACGACACTCGAGTTGGTCCCGAGGGTTGCCGAACTCGTGACCTGCCAGAAGACGTTGCACGGATCGGCACCGTCGAGCACGACCTGGCTGCCGCTCTGGAAGTCCAGCGTGCTACCGGACTGGAAGATCCACACGTCGTCCGGCCCACCGGTGAGGGTCAGGGTCCCATCGACACCGAGCAGGAACGCGCCGGCAGCAGTGGACTCGTACACACCCGGCCCAAGTTCCTGGCCGTCGAGTGCGGGGACGATCGTTTCGGTAACGGCGCGACCTGCGGCGTCGTTGTAGGCAGTGACCAGGTCGACCTTCGCCTCCTCGGCGACGGCATCGGCCTCGTGCAGGCTGCCGTCCAACGTCCACTCGTCATCGCCCGTGACCGCAGTTCCCGGGTGGAGGCCGACGTCGCCGGTGATGGTGGTCGGCCCGGAGTTGGTGATCGTCTCACCAGCCAGCACCGCGAAGCTGTCGGCGGTTCCGAGGCCGACCGGGTGTTCCTCCGCGAGCGACGCCGTGCTGCTCAGGTGCATGGCGAGCACGACGGTCAGCGCGATGACCGTGAAGTGGCGAAGGGAGGCGGCCAGCGGCCGTCTCGTCGTTGCGTGCGGCGTGTGTGTCATGATGTCCCGCCTCCTTGGGGTATCCGGTAGAGCGTCCCTGTCATCACCGATAGTGCGGACGTCATCACCTGCGCCGTCTGCTGAAGCCGAAGCCTCCGAAGACGAAGAGCAGGACAACGATGAGGATGATCCAACCTGTGGTGCTCATGAGTGCTCCTTGTTCGTCGGCGACGATGGCGCTCCCCGTGCCGGCCACAAGCACCAGCGACGGCGTGCAGACATCTCGTCGGGTGTCACGGGAGTGACGCTTATGCGGACTGGTCGATCCCGGCAGTGCGCGAGTCGTCCGTGCCGTAGACGGAGCGAAGCTCGTCCATCGCTCGCTGGTGTGCGCGCGTCAGCAGCCACGTCTGGGCGCTGCCTTGGTGAGGATCGAAGTGGATGGCGTCCTCGAGTACCTCGGCGAGGGCCCTCTGGGTCACCGCTTCGGATCGCGGCGCGTCGCGCAGGACCCGACGGACGTTGACACGCACGAGACCAGTCATGCGGCTCTGGAGTGCGACGAACGCCTCTTGGTCGCCGCGTGCGACCGACAGCAGCAGCGCCTCGACGGTGCCGGTAGATCCGCCTGCGACGACTCGCGGGCGTTTCCCGCCAACCACCTGCGAGGAGGCATCGCCGACACGCACTGCCTCGATCGGGCGGTCGACGTCGACCGCGGGCAGGGGCGACTGGCCATAGATCAGATCAACGGACACCGCGGTGACCTCTCGAGTCCTCGGTGTTGGAGCCGAGGTAGCGGGTGACGGGCCGCAGGTCGGTGTCGAGGCGGGCGAGCCCGCACAGGTAGTAGCTGGCGGCACGGAACGAACGGCAGCGCGGACCATCCGGATCGACGGTGGCATGGAGCAGTTCCGCCACCGCGGTCGCGATGCTCACGCCAGGCGGCAACCCGATCTGCACGCACGCGGATGCAGGCAGCGTGGCCTGTGATCCTCCGAGACGGCGCGACAGCTCCGCCATCGCAACTTGACCGTGCTGGTCGAGATCGACGACATCAGGTTTTGCCGGATCATGCGCCCACGCGCAGAAGGCGTCCTCGAGCTCGTCCAGGCGCAACGCCGACGATCGGACGGAGGGATATTCGAGGAGAGACATGTGCGCTCCGGACAGGTCGGCTTCCCACAGGGATGCCGTGCCAGGGTCCGCAGCACAAGGCGATGTCACTGATGGCGATGTTACAGATCGTGCTCGTCGAATCACGATATGTCACGGCAGGCTGCGCGTCAACAGTGACGACGGAGAGCCGGCTACCGGGGGCGGAGCGTGCCCACCCGCGATGAGGCGCCCGTCAGCGGGCGGTGCCGTCCGTGACCAGGCTGGCCGCAGTCATCTCGCCGTCGATCACAGCCCGGGCGAGATCGTGGAGAGGCATGTTGCGGTTCATGGAGTACCTACGCAGCCGTTCGAACGCATCATCGACCGGGATGTCTGCCTGTTGGGCGACGATGCCCTTGGCCTGTTCGATGACGATGCGGCTCTGCAACGCATGCTGGACCTGTCCGAGATGGAGTTGCGCGTTGAGCGTCGTCCGACGCTGGAGCAGACCGATCGTGGCGATATCGGCCAAGGCCTGAACCAACGTCCGGTCCGCAGGGGCGACACCACCGGGCTGCGCGATGAACAGGTTCATCGCGCCCAGAATCTCCCCACGAAGCCGCATCGGCACGGCCTGCACCGACCGGAAACCGACCTCAAGAGCTCGGGGAGCGAACCTGGGCCAGCGGTCTCGCTCAAGCTCGAGATCGGGCACCTCGACCGGTCGGCCGGTCGTGAAACACTCCTGGCATGGGCCCTCGGCGTTCTGGATCTGAAACAGCTCCAGCAGGCGGGTGCGCTCCTTGGAGGCGGCCATGACCTGAAGGTCCCCGGTCTCGTCAGCGAGCAGGATCCCGGCTTCGGTCGCGATGGACAGCTCCACCACCCGCGAGGTCAGCATGGACAGGAACTCGACCACGTCGAAGTCATCAACGAGCGTGTCCGCGAGCGTCACGAACGTCTCCACGAGCCCACTGGTCTGGGACTGGAGCGTGCCGCCCTGCTTCCCGGTGCCGCTGCTGTCCTGCATCCGCCTGTCTCCTACGAACCAACGATCAGGTCGACGGCGATCCCGGAGTGCCGCTTCCCTGCTGATGGGTCGTCATCGTCCACGCTCCAACTGTAACCGACCGGCGACCACGTCCCCAGCCGTCTGGCTGATCGAACGCCCCGACGAGAAGGCGTGCCCACGCAGCATCGCGATCGCATCCCTCAGGGAGATGCCGAGCTGGACGGAGACCATCCCCGTGGCCTGATGGATCTGCCAGGGACTGGAGCCGTGGGCGGTGAACATGTCGCTCAGATCGCCGGAAGCCTGCTCCTCCTGAGCCGTCAGCAGCAGATCGAGCGCCACCCTGGCGAACACCAGCGCATCCCCGTACTGCCCATCAGCCAGCGGCCCCGGCTTGTCGCGGTACAGCGTCAACGCACCGAACTCGGCAGCCCCATAGCGCAGCGGAAACGCGAAGATCGCACGGATCCCCGCCTCACTCGCGTCACGACCCAGTACAGGCCAGGCCTGCTCATGAGCCAGATCATCGATCAACACCGGCTGGCCTCTCAGGTACGACTCGTAGGTCGGCCCCTCCCCCAACGTCAGCTGCAACTCCTCTCCCGCCGACCCCAGACCCACAGCACACACCGTCTGAAGGTGACCATCATCGGTCACCATCGCGATGCCCACACCCGGCGAGCCGAGCATCCCCACCGCAGCCGAGCACATCCGGGCCGGCAGCGGCCCCGGCGGCTCGTCAGCAAGAGCATCTAGAACACGCTCGAGCCGTGATCGTTGCACGGGCTCTCCTCAAACCAAGCTGCACACCGCTCGTCGCAGCGTCCACTCACGTCGTGAACGTCGGCCAGCCTCGTCGTTGCGCATCGCACTCAGCCTCCACAGCGTACGCCGCACACGATGCCTGCGGAGAGCGCCCTGTCCGGCTGCCGTCCTCGGATGGACAGGCATCTGCCCAGACGTCGACGGGCGCGGGTGCTGCCGTTGGGCGATGGCGGCGGTCGCCGTCCATCGGCGTCGCATGTGGACCTGTTCGGCGGGTGGGGGCTGGCCGTGGGTTGCCGGGCCCGGTGCTTGGCGTGATGGCCAGGTCCAGGACACCAGGCAGTAGGTCGTGCCCATCAGCGGCCTCCCCGGCGCTGTACCTCGTCAAGCGGGGTCGATGCCGAGCATCTTCTGGGTTGACGTGTGGGCCTGGTGTCCTCACCGCTGTCGAGGGGCCGAGCTCGAGAGCGGATGGATCGATCCGGAGGCTGGCAAGATCACCGTCGTTGAGTTCGCACCCCGCTGGCTCAAGACCAAGGCCGGAAGGAAGGCCAAGACCCGGTACGGCTAGGCCGAGCTCCTGCGTTCACGCGTGCCACAACGGTTCGGTGAGCACGCGCTCGCGTCGGTGACCCGGGAGGACGTCGATCTGTGGATCGCGGACACGTCGATCCATCCACCCTGATGCCCTGGTCTTCGCTGCTCGCAGGGGCCGTCCGATCCGCCATCAGGACCGGCTCCGCTACCTCTGACACCCCGCGACCCGCGTGGTGGACCTCGAGGGACTCAATCTCCATGAGTCTCGTCACGGCGCAGCATCACGATCACCTGCGACGCCATCACACCTGTTCGAGCTGCCCTCGCAAGCCAGAGAGATGCCCCTCGAACCAGGCAGTTCACCTGCGCGGAGGGTGGGGGATTCGAACCCCCGGTGCCGTGAGGCACGCCGGTTTTCAAGACCGGTGCAATCGTCCGCTCTGCCAACCCTCCAGGCCCCACA
>CAYVJT010000135.1:0-10398 GCA_964451855.1 uncultured Actinomycetota bacterium | reverse complement strand
CACATCATCACGGATGACGCACCTGCAGCGGAAGGCGCCCGTCCGCTGTGAGCGCCGAAGGCCGTGATCTCCCGCGACCCCTCGACCAGGTGGGCGCCGCCCGACCTTGAAGCCTGGACCCCCTGCTCGCGCAGATCGGATCCGCAGGCCGGGGTGATCGGAACCCATCTCAGTGGCCACCCTCCATGTCCGACCGAGTCCCTGCTCAACTTGACAGACCTGCCGAGCGACGCCGTAGCCACGTTCGGGCGGCTCTTGGTCGTCGATGCCGAACCCTGAAGTTGGCAGGATGATGGCGAACCGGGTCGCATTCCTTCTGGAACGACGCCCGCCCCTGACCGTGTTCGTGCAGGTCAGGGGCGGTTCGTCCGAGAGGCGGGGACGGGAATCGAACCCGTGAATGGGGGATGTACAGGCTCTCAAGACACGTCTCCGGGTGTGGCGGCAAGCTCCGCTCCGTGCCAGAAAACCCAGTTTGACCTGGGACGATACGAGGAACCCGTTGTCACGCGTAGCGGCTGGTATCGCCTCGTTCCCAACGCTCACGTTGGCAAGATGTTGGCAGAACTTGAAGCTGCAGGCGGGGTCTGCCCAGCAACGGGCGTTGTCGCTATGCCCGGTGGGAGAAGCCTGTGGACGAACATGCACTGCTGTGTTGCAGGTTCCAGCTCGGGAGGCATCCTTGGAGGGCCGGGAGGCGCTCGGCGAGATTGGACTGTGACACGTGCGGTGTGAACAGTGTGGGCATCGGCAGGGTGAGGGCCGATGGTGCGGTCACTGCGGGGCGCTGCTGGCCACGCCGTCTGCGGCGAAGAACGAGACGGTCGACGATGCAGGGTCGGCTCAGGGGGTAGCCGACCATGCCGGTGGTCGCGACCAGGGGGAGGCTGCCTCGACTGGGTGGAGCACCCGTGGCGTGGCTGCTGGCCTACTGGCGGTGGTGGTGGTAGCTGTCACCGCCGGGTGGCAGTGGTGGAGCAGCGAGGTCGAGCAGCCCCCCTCGACGCCGCCGGACCGGTATGAGGACGCGGGACCGGAACCATCAGAAGAGAGCGACGAGGTGGCCCCGGAGCCATCGGACGAACTCGAGGAGGCGCCGACGGCACAGATCGCAACCAAGGCGTCAGCTCCACGGCTGGAGGCGCGTGAGCAGCTCCCCTTCGACGCGCCCACCGGGACGGCGTTGATCGTCGATGCCGGTAGCGACGGCGCGGTCGTCCTCGATGTCGACACCGGCGTGACGACCCGCTTCGGTCTGCCCCGTGGGGAGGTCGCCGAGCAGCCCTTTCCGCTGCTACGACGGGGAGAGTGGCTGGTGGTCGCCCAGCACGGCGGCTGGGCGCTCGCGCAGGGGGCAGGGCCCTCGGTGATCGCCCGCTGGTTGGGCGACGGCGGGTTCGCGGTACCGGCCGCCGACCCGGAGCAGCTGTGGCTGGTGGATGAAGGCGATGGCCGTGGCGCGGCGACATGGACGCTGGTCGAGGTCACCGGAGCGGTCCTGGATCGAGCCGTGGCACAGGTCCAGGTCGAGGAGGGCTACACCCCGATCCGCGGGGTGCCGGCAGGGCTCGCCGTCCGTGACGGCGAGGAGGGCGCGATCCTGCTCTACGACGTCGACACCGACAGCGTCCGCCCCTGGCTCGAGGAAGGGTCGCGTGTCCACGACGCCACCGCCGACCGCGCAATCACGTGCAGCGATCCGTGTCAGGAGCTGGCGGTCCACGACGAGCACGGGCAGGTCATCCAGCGTCTGGGCACCGACGCGGTCCGCGGCCACGGGCGGGGCTGGCTGTCGCCTGACGGCCGCTTGCTGGCGGCGATCGCGTTCGTCCGCGTCGACGGACCTTCGGGTGGTGTCGCGGGGGATGTCGAGGTCCGGATCTACGACGTCGACGAGGCCGAGCTGCTGGACCGGGCAGCGACCACGTTGGGGGATTTCACGGGTAGCTGGACGTCGGACGGCGAGCAGTTCTTCTACCGAACGGTGACCGACGGCCCACCGACCCCGCTCGGGTGGTACGCGGTCGGTCGGGGGTTCGAGGCAGTTTCCCTCGACGTGCAGGACGTCCCCCTCGGCGACCTCGTGGCCTGGTCGCGACACACCCTCGAACCGCTGCTTGCCGACGGCCGGGACGACCGCTGACGTCTGGCACCTATCCGAGCTTGAAGCGGTGGACGGTGTGGCTGCCGCCGTCGTGGCTGCCGCGGATGGTCGTGGCCGTCCGGTGTCTCTCCGTCTTGGAACATCCAGCGCCACAACCGCCGGCAACGGGCGTTGTGACCTGGTCCAGAGGCGACGAGAATGCACGTTCTGTGACGGTGGTGGCTGGCTCCGTCGTGCGTGACGGACTGCTTGCGAAGTAGTTGGCTTGGCAGGTCCGGACGGGAGAAGCCGGCCGGAACAGGCCGACCGGTCCACGTCCTGCGAGATGCGGTGTCAACGTCCGGAGTGGGTCATGTGGT
The DNA here is from genome assembly GCA_964451855.1 of uncultured Actinomycetota bacterium. GTDB lineage: Bacteria > Actinomycetota > Nitriliruptoria > Nitriliruptorales > Nitriliruptoraceae > CSSed11-175R1. The sequence goes on along the minus strand of CAYVJT010000135.1, from coordinate 7,935 downwards.
GTGCCTGCGGGCGAAGGCGGCAAACGCTCCAACGTAGGCCTCTGGGTCCTCCATGCGGGCGCCGCTTCGGGCGCAGTTGCAGGTCCCCGTAGTCGTGGGTCGAGATGCCGATGAACACGCCGGTGCTAGTGCCGGCGAGCTGCGCGGGTGCCTGCCCGCCGTCCTCGAGCGCCCCCCGCCTGCGTGCGTCACGGTCGGGGTGGGGGCTCACCGACAGACGTACTGGAGCTCGTAGGTGATGAAGGGGCCGGTCTGCGACACGGTGCCCTGCCCGGTGACGGCGACGTCGTTCGCCGCCTGCCTGATCGGCTGCACCCGCGACTCCGTGATGGGGAACTCCCCAGCCTCCCCGCGGCCGGTCAACCCGAGCGTGACCGTGCCCTCGCCGCACTCGCCGACCGTGCCGGTGAACGTCATCGTCCCCTGGAAGGTCACGTGGCCGTTGGGGTGCACGACCCCGCGCACCTCTTGGACGAACTCGCCCTCGAGGGTCCCCGTGACCATCCCGTGGATCTCCCGGTTCTGGATCGAGTTGCCGCCGGCCTCCCGCACGAACTCGATGTCGGCGATGGTGATCTCGCCCTTCCCCGAGCCCTGTTGCGGGGGCCCGGCCGCGCCCGCCGGGGCCGCGAGCACAAGCAACGCCACCGCTGCCGCGACCATCAGCTTCGTGACCGTCCGCGGGAAGATTCGCAGGACCATGAGCCTCTCCCTCCACTCGTGACACGCCCTCGCTCAGGGCGAACCAACCCACGCGTCCGCCGCGAACGACAACCGCACGCTCCCTCTCAACCACCATCTATCTACTACACCGACCTGCGCCGGGCGTCAAGCAATCTCACACCGGAGAGCGGGGTGGTGGCGCACGGTGACCGCGTGGCGGCACCGAGGGGAACGGTGCTGACATCGGCCCTGAAGGGTGACCCGTCGATGGACGCTCTCGGCAGACTCCGCCAGCCTGGTCGCGCCTCCGCGACCTCCGCAGCGTAGGGCGCTTCAGGCGGTGTCGGCACGACCCACTCAACAACCCCCATGAACTTCCGAAGAGCCAGATGTCGTCGCGCGCTCCCGACCGACCGTCGAGGTCAGTGATGACACGGCTCCCCACGAGATCGCTGAGCAGGCCTGGCCCCTGCGGCGAGCCGTACACGAGGAACGAGCGCGTCAGCTCGGGGCCATGGCCAGGGACCGCGCGCTCGGCGGCGCCGGGGCTCTCGTCCTCGGGGAGGTGTGTGAGGCGCTCAGCGAGGGCCGGGTGTCGCACCTGCTCTACGACGACGCCCTGAAGGTGGTCAGGTTCCGATCGGACGAGGGCACGCTCCACGCGGACGAAAGCAGCGCCATGGCCCTGTCGGACATGCCGCTCCACCCCGAACCGCTGCTGATCGAGCGCATGGTCGAGAAGGCGATCGGCACGAGCGCGGCCGTGACCCCGGTCGGTGTCGACGCGGCCGCGGAACTCGAGGAGCACGAGGGCGTAGCAGCGCTCCTGCGCTGGTGACCGCCAGCACCTGCCGTGGTCCGACCGTGATCGCGTCGCGGCCCGTCGGTTCGTCGGCGACGGTCGACGATCGATCAGGACGAGGGAGCGATCACCGTTCGGGGTCGCGCCCGTCGCCGGCGGAGTGTCCGGGATGGCCGGATGTCACGGACCCCCTCTCGGTGCTGCGCATGGCGATCTGGAGGACGACGAGCCCCACGAGCATCCCGCCGAGTAGGGCTGCGAACACCGCGGTCGCACCCGCACCTCGATTGAAGTCCTGGGTGGCACGTACCGCGCCGAGCGCGACCAGTGCGAGTCCGAGCGTGGCACTCTGGACGTGCAGTCGCAGCGCGCTCCAGCGGCGTTCGAAGAAGAACGCCAGCCACATGGCGCCGATGAAGGCCAGGAAGGCTGCGAGCGTGCGCGCCGTCAGCGGCGACACCGGCCACGGCCACAACTGTTCAGCGAGGTCGGTGAGGACGAACAAGGCAAGCGCTGCGAGGAACTGCGCGACGCCGATCAGACCTACGAGGGTGGCTACCCAGCGTGGCACGAGGGGTGTGCCTGGAGCGGGCACCCCCGGATCGCGTCGGCGATTGATCAACCACACCGCGGGCAGCAGCCCCGGCGTGACCAGGTACACGACCAGCCACGCCCAGAACGACGGGTGGCCGTGGCTGAAGCTGTCCCAGTGCAGCAAGGTGGCCACCAGTAGCAGCACGGTCAGCACCGTGGCCACGGGGAAGACCAGTGCGATGCGGTGCCAGTCGCTCGCCCGAAGGGCACGCACGAACAGCGCCGCGCCCGCGAGGTAGCCGCCCCCGACGGCCAAGGCGGTCAGCTCTGGGCCCATCGGCCACGCCCACAGCGCCTCGGTCTCCCCGGGCAACGCGTACAGCATCACGCCGGCGACGATCAGGATCGGCGCGACGACGATCACGCTCGCACGTGTGATCGGTAGGACGTGGTCGTCTGTCTGCCTACCAGCCATGTGCCACCCTGTCCCTGCTCGCCTCGCCATGCGATACTTCCACCGAGGAGACCTCTCGACAACCCTGCGCACACTGCGCCGATCCATGCGCCGCGGGCGTAGGTACGTCGAGGAGTGCCGACGACGGCCTCGGATCGGCTGCGCCCGACCCCACGGTCCTGATCCCACGGAGGTCGCTGATGAGCGAGGCTGAGGGGACCGCAGCGCTCCCGCACGATCAGTTGAGGCTGGTTCCTGGCGCCCCGGAGGTCGCACTCGGCCCGGAAGACCTGGCGCAGCTTCCGGCTGGCAGCGTGCCGCCACCGTGGGACTTCCGCATGGATGGCGTCCTCTGGATACAGCGCGCGGTACGGGACGCAGGCGCGGTCCTGCCCAGCCCGCTTCGGCGCAGGAGAGGGTTCGCGCCCGGCTTCGGAGGCCTCGTCGCCTACCGAGAGAGCCCGGTCGGTCCCTACCGAGAGATGCTCGCTTCGCCCACGCTGATCCGTGGAGGCCTGTGGCGCTCGCACGTTCCGTTCATCGCCGTCGACGATGCTGCTGGGCTGTACGCGGGCCGCGCCCACTGGGCCTTCCCGAAGTCGTTCGCGACCTTCTCTGGCGACTTCGCGTCCCCTGGCATGCTCGAGGCACGTGGCACGGCCTGGTGGCTGCGTTCACGTGTCCGGACGATCGGGCCGCGCGTGCCGTTCTGGCTGCGCATCTCGTTCGCACAGGTGTGGCCGGATGGTTCCATTGGCAGCTTCCCAGTGACCTTCCGTGGGTGGGTCCGTCTCGGGCAGGTGGAGGTCGCGGTAGCAGAGGAGGCATCGTTCGCTGCGTGGTTGCGCCCGGGCCGGCACCTCGCCTTCGTCCTGACCGACACTCGGGTGCACCTTCCGGCGGCGCGCAGGGCGCATCACTGAGGTGTCGTGAGGTGTCCGCGTGGCCTCCCCTACCCGGCTGCGCCCTAGGTCCCCACTGACGCCCGCCACTCGAGCATGGCTGCGAGCAGTTGCTTCGGGCACTCGAGAGGCACGAAGTGTCCACATCCGTCGAGGGTGCGCACGCTCGCCCCCGGGAGCAACTCCCGCAGCCGCGTACCCGCCGGGTGCCAGCGCTGGAACGGGTCCTCGAGTCCCCACACGATCTGACTTGGGATCTCGAGGCGGCGCAGCGCTGGGGCGACCGTCCCTGTGTCGCGGGGGTCGAGCGCAGCGAGGTGGCACTCGAACGCAGCACGACCGGCTGCTGTCGAGCACTTGGTGTCCCACGTCACGCGCTCCAGGTCGACTGCGCGGACGCGCGCACGGTCGCCGAAGGACCGCTCGACCTGCCACCGCATGTAGGCGTTGGGGACGAGACCCAGGCGCGCGGCGGCCCGGTACAGCCCAGCCTTCGCAGCCAGTGTCGCGAAGCGGGCACGCGGGGCAGGCCAGGTTCCGTCCGCGATCGAGTTGACCAGCGTCAGCCGCGAGACCGATCGGGGGTGCCGCACGGCCAGGATCTGTGCGACCGCGCCGCCGGCATCGTGCCCAACGACCCAGGCGGGTGACAGCCCCGCCTCGTCCTGCCACCGGGATACCAGGGCAGCCGCCCCTGCGAGTGAGAAGTCCCCAGAGGAAGGCAGACGGGTTCGGCCGTAGCCGGGCAGGTCCGGCGCGAGACCACGGTGGCCCGCGTCGGCTAGCAGCCTCAGCAGATCCCGCCACAGCTCGGCGCCTGTCGGAATGCCGTGCAGCAGCACGACCGGTTCGCCCTCACCTGCCTCGAGCCAGGACAGGGCTGAATCACCGATCTGGACGCCCCCGCGATCGACCTCGACCACCTCGTCGACCTCCCCGGTCGGCCCACGAGGGCATCTCGTCCCGAGCCCATCGCGCCCGACCGTTGTCCGCGAACCCGCGCAGCACTTGCGTGTCCGTGCAGACTCTGCCACGTCGTTGACGCGCGGGCGAGGCGGGTCGGGCGTGGGCGTCGATGTGACGGAGCCGGCTACGGAGATCAGCGGGACCAGGGTCCTCCCGCTCACGCGCGCGCTCGCGGCGGTCATCGTGCCCTTCCTCGTCGTTGCGTGGTGGATCCTGTACCTGCGTCCCGGCGATACCGAGCAGCTCTTCGCGTGGCCGGTGCGCCGATCGATGACCGCGATGATGCTGAGCGCGGTGTACCTCGGTGGGGCGTACTTCTGCATCCGGGTGATCTGGGAGCGCAACTGGGAGTCGGTCGCCCTCGGGTTCCTCCCAGTCGCGGGATCCGCCAGCCTGATGGGCGTAGCGACCATCCTCCACTGGGACCTGTTCACCGCGGGCCACCTCGCCTTCCACGTGTGGGCGGTGCTGTACTTCACCACCCCGTTCCTCGTCCTCGCGACCTGGTGGTTGAACCGACGACATGCGGCCCGGCAGGCTGCCGCAGGTGACCGACCGTCCAGCGCGGCCGACGGGATGACACTGACCAGGCGGGCGCAGGCCGTTGCGGGTGCGATCGGCGTCGTGGGGATCGGCGTCGCACTGTCGCTGTTCGTATGGCCCGAGTAGCTCCAGCGGGTCTGGCCATGGCCACTCTCGTCCCTTACGGCTCGGGTCATGGCAGCCATCTTCGTGCTCGGTGGTGCCGGCATCGGGATCGCACGTGATCCACGTTGGCGCTCGGCTCGGCTGCTGGTGCAGGTGACCTGGGTGATGCTCGACCTCATCCTGCTCGCCGTCGTGCTGGCGTGGGACGACTTCGATCACGGCAATGTGCTGACGTGGGAGTTCGTCGCATGCCTGATCCTCGTCCTGGCGGGGTCGGCGGTCCCCTATCGAAGGCTCGAGCGTGACGCGGCCGGTCCGCCCTCGAGGCGGGGTCGGGCGGGTGCCGACGGGTAGCGGGGCGACCGACCGTCCGCAGACCGGCCTCGTTGCGGCTGCGCTCGTCCGGGCGAGCCGCAACGAAGGGCGGCTCACCCTTGCTGCCACCGGTCAGCGTGGTGCCGCACTGCTGATGAACACGCCGTTGTGGATGAGGAAGCTGCGGAGCGTGTTGGAGGTGACCACGAACGCGTGACCCTCGTGGCCGGTCGACTCGACGTACCGGTCGATCTCGTTGCTGATCGCTTGCCGACGCTTCACGCTCAGGAAGCGTTCGCCGGTCTCGCGTCGCCGCAGGAAGCAGGATTCGACGATCTCATCCGGCGTGCGGTCGGTGGCCCGGCAGAACCCCGCCAGCAGCTGCAGCCGCTCGTCCTCGGAGTCGACCTCGACGCCGCTCTGCGTGCGTAGTCCCTCGACCCACCTCTGGACGGCCGGGGAGGCCAGGAAGGTGGTGTCGAGCTCCATGGCTGCCTACTCCGGAAGACCGAACATCCGCGCCAGAGCTCGCAGCTCCTCGGGACGCTCAGGTAGCGGTGCCTGCCGCTGGATCATCCCCGCTTCGGTCAACCGCGCGGTGACCTCCGGATCCTCCTCCCACCCGTTCTCGGGCCCGTACGAGCCCTCGTAGTACACCTCCCGCAAGGGGCTGCGCGGTCGCGCCCCACCCGCTTCGGGTTCCTCCGCTGGGTGGCCAACGAGCATGACCCACAGGGGCACCCAGTGGTCAGGTGGCTTGAGCAGATCCTTCAAGGCCTCTGCGTTGAAGGCGTGGAGGCACGCGCCGAGGTCCTCGTCCACCGCTGCGAGCAGGGCCTGGCAGATGGCCAGGCCCGCCTCGACCGCCCCCATGCCGGCCAGCAGCATCGGGTTCTGCTTGAGTGGCTCGATCACGGTGGGGTAGACAACCTCGTCGACGTAGGCGTGCGACCACCCGTGAGCCGGGGTGAGCGCACCGATGTCGACCAGCAACTTCAAGCGCTCCTGGACGCCGTCCATGTAGGTCATGTCGAGGTACCAGTAGATGTGCACGGGCGCCTGGTCGAAAGCTGGCGTGGTCGTCGGGGTTCGGGCGGCCTCGAGGACGTCTGGACCCAGCTCCGTCCGGTCGACGACGATCGCCTTGGCGAAGTCGGCGTTCATCGCCCGTGAGGCACGGTTCGCGGCCTCCAACATCACCTGGATCTTCCCGCGCTCCACCGGCTTCCACGGCTTGAAGTATCGGATGCTGCGGCGGGTTCCGATGACCTGCTTGAACTCCATGCGCGCACTCCTCTCCCGTCTCCCGGACACACCGCACCGCAGGGTCTCCCGACGGTGCCCGATCACATGACCCGGCGCGCAGCCCGTAGCCTCGGAGAGTATGGCCCGTCGGGCTGCGGCAATCAAAGGTCCGCCGGAGCGGCCCAGGGTGAGAGCTCGAGTTCTGCGCAGACAGCCTATGGTCCTGGACGCGGCCACCGTTGCCCCCGGGAGCGGTGGCGGCCAAGCTGCTTGAGGTTGCCGCGCTCGCGGCGGCGCAACTTCGGAGGGGTGAGAGGTAGACGCGTGGGCACCTATCGGTTCACCACCACTTGGCAGATCGACAAGGAGCCAGAACGGGTATGGGAGGCGCTGCGCGACGTCGAGAGCTACCCGCGATGGTGGCCGGGGTTCGAGGACGTGGAGGTGCTCGACCCGGGTGGCCCCGATGGTCAAGGGCTGCACGCACGTTTCACGACTCGCAGCCGGCTGCCCTACCGGTTGCGCTTCGAGACCATTGGCCGCCGGCTGCGGCGGCCCGAGCTCATCATCGTGGACGCGGCCGGCGAACTGGCCGGTTCGGGACGCTGGGACCTGCGATCGAACAGCGGCGGGGCGACCGTCGCCACCTACCAGTGGGACGTCGAGACCAGCAAGCGGTGGATGCTGGTCCTCGAGCCGTTCCTCGCGCCCTTGTTCGTGTGGAACCACCACGTGCTGATGACCTGGGGCGGTCACGGCCTCGCCCGCTTCCTGGGTGGACAGCTCGTCGAGGTGGAGCATTCCCCGACGCTGCGCACCCGCGACTGGCTGCCGCTGACGGGCCTGGCCATCGGCGTGATCGCTCTCGCCGTGAGGTTCCGCGGCCGCCCCGGATGAACGCCGACCCCGCACGCCCTGGCCGTGAGGTCAGCAGGATCGTTGCCAGCGAACCTCACTGACCTCTTCGAACACGATGACTCGGCCATCATCCGAAGCCGGCCCATCGAGCTCGTGGCCGGCACTCCTCGTACACCACCCGGGTCGAGCCCGGGTTCCGCAGGTGGCGACGCGGTGGTAGCGGATTCTGGGTGTTAGAGGGTGCTGCAGCTGTGCCTGTGGACGTTTCGGCATGCGTGAGGCACGGGCTGGCGTGTTGCCACACCGTCGGGGACCCGATTCTGCGGGATCCCGCCGTTCTGGAGCCGAAGGTCGTGATAGCGGGCGGGTTCGGGCAGGTCGAGAGCCCGAAGGATCGACAGATGTTCTTCTTGGCCTTGACCACCCCGGTCTCAGGGTCACGGACGTTGTGTGCCAGCTGCAGGTAGTGCGCGACCGTGCCGTCCTTGTTCTCCCGCTTCGTCTGACGCAGATACACGGCTGCCCACCCATCGAGAACTACACCGCCG
>CAYVJT010000134.1:0-10437 GCA_964451855.1 uncultured Actinomycetota bacterium | reverse complement strand
ACGACCGCCTCAAGATGGTCGATCTGCAGTACCACGACGTGCGCCAGGACAAGGGGCTCTACCAGCGGCTGGCGGCGCGGGACAAGGTCGAGCGGATCGTCAACGAGGACGAGGTGGCTGCCGCGACCACCACGCCGCCGGAGGACACGCGCGCCTGGTTCCGCGGGGAGTGCATCCGCCGTTTCCGCCACCAGGTGGTCGCGGCCGGCTGGGACGCGCTGATCTTCGACGTCGGCCGTGACGCGTTACAACGGGTCCCGATGATGGAGCCGGGAAGGGGGACCCGGGAGGTGATCGGGGCGCTGCTCGACGAGGTGAGCAGCGCGGAGGAACTGCTCGACCGACTCCGCGCCTAGATCCGTACGCGCCTACTCGCCGCCCTTCTGCACGTAGCCGCGCACGAACTCCTCGGCGTTCTCCTCGAGGACGTCGTCGATCTCGTCGAGGAGCTCATCGACGTCGTCGATGACCTCCTTCGCGCTGCCCTCGGCGGTCTCCTCGACCTCTTCCTCGGGCTCGCGCTCGGTACCCCTGCCCTTGCGGGCCTGACCGCCATCGCTCATGTGATGCTCCTCGACCTCGTCGCCCAGCGTACCCGTGGATCGAGGCGTCGCCGCGTCAGCCACGGGCGTCGCGCGTCGCCGCGCACCGATCGGCGAGCTGGCTCGTGTCCTGCGGCTGGTCGACCGTGGTGTGCGCGGGTCGTGACATCCCGGCGCGAGGACGGCGGGATGCTTGCGTCCTGGTGGTGGGCGACTAGCGTCCGCACCAACAGATCCGTACTACCACGGTAGGACCACAGGAGGGCCACGACCACGGGACGAGCGACGGCCTGTGGGGTGAGACAGGGCCTACGGGATCAGGGACCGGAAGCAGTTCTCGACCCGAGGGGGATCGGGCATACCATGCGGAGCAACATCGAGCGGTGCGCGGTGCGGGCACGATCCTGCGCCGGGGTGGGTTGATGGAGGACCAGGGACCCTTCGCGTCGGGTCAGCGAGACGGCGCCGTGCTCCACGTCCGTCTCAACCGGCCCGACCGTCTCAACGCCGTGTCCGATGAGCTCTACGCCGACCTCGAGCACGCCTTCGCCGAGGCCGACGACCCGCAGGTCAGGGCGGTGCTGCTCACCGGCGAGGGTCGGGCGTTCTGCGCCGGGGCGGACCTCAAGAACCACGCCGCGCGACGCCGGACGGCCGCCGAACAGCGCGCCTACGTCTGGGCCGGGCACCGGGCCTGCCGTCGGCTGGCGACGCTCCCGAAGCCGGTGATCGCCGCGGTGCAGGGCCATGCGATCGGTGCCGGGGCCGAGCTCGCGCTGAGCGCCGACGTCCTGCTCGTCGCCGACGATGCCAGCTTCCGGCTGCCGGAGGTCGCGCTCGGCACCTTCGTCGGCGGTGGGATCAGCCACCGGCTCCCGTTGCTCGTCGGTCAGCTCCGGGCCAAGCAGCTGCTGCTGCTCGGACGCCCGTTCACGGCCGAGGAGGCCCACGCGTGGGGTCTGGCGGCCGAGGTGGTCGACGGAGGCGACCTGCTGGAGCGGGCGAGGCTCCTCGCGCACGAGGTCGCCGACCTGCCCGCCGTGTCAGCACGGTTCGCCAAGGAGGGCCTGAACCGCGGCCCGACCGTCACGTTCGACGACGCCCTGGTGTTCGAGGCCGAGGCCTTGCTCGCGTGCATGGGTTCTGCAGACTGGTCGGAGGGCGTCGATGCCTTCGCAGCCCGAGGTGGGGAGGAACGCTCGTGAGCCGCTCGGCCGCTGCTTCGATCCTCGATCCGCGCAGCATCGCGATCGTGGGGGCATCCAACGATCCGACCAAGCGGGGACACCAGACCCTGCGGCGGCTGCTCGCGGACGGCTTCCCGCACCCCATCTACCCGGTCAACCCCTCGGAGCGGGAGGTGCTGGGGATGGCCGCGTACCCGTCGCTCTCCGCGATCGGTGAGCCGGTCGACCTCGCCTTCATCGTGACCCCGGCGAAGCTCGCTCCGGAGATCGTGGCCGAGGCCGGACAGCTCGGGATCCCCGCCGCCGTGGTCATCGCGGTCGGCTTCGGCGAGGTCGGGCCCGAGGGCAAGCGACTCGAGGAGAAGCTCGTCCGCGCCGCCCGTGACAACGGGGTGGCGCTGCTCGGACCCAACACCAACGGGGTGTTCAACGTCCCGGCACGGCTCAACCTGCTGGGGACCTCGGACGTGCCGAGCGGACGGCTGTCGCTGCTGTGCCAGAGCGGCAACGTCGGCCTGGCGATCGTCAGCCAGGTCAAGCACGAGACCGCGATGGGCTTCTGCGTCTACGCCGGCATCGGCAACGAGGCCGGGTTGCGGTTCGATCAGCTCCTCGACGAGCTGGATGGGGACGAGTACACCGACGTCGTGGTCGTCTACGCGGAGGGCTTCCGTGACGGCCGGGCGTTCCTCCGCTCGGCCAGCCGGGTCACACGCGAGACGCCGGTTGTGCTCTACAAGGCGGGGCGTTCGGAGATCGCCCAACGATCGGCGAGCTCGCACACCGGTGCGGTGGCCGGTCCGCACGAGGTGGCCACTGCGGCGCTGCGCCAGGCTGGCGTCGTGGTCGTCGACCGCAGCGACGAGCTGGTCCCCGTCGCTGACACGCTGCTCCAGCAGCCGCCCCTGTCGGGTGCGGGACGGATCGCCGTCCTGGCCGATGGTGGGGGACACGCGACCATCGCAGCCGACGCGCTCGACGATCAGGGACTGGAGCTGTCCGAGCTCAGCGAGCAGACGCGCAACAAGCTGAAACGGTTCCTGCCCGTCGCGGCCTCGACCACCAACCCGGTCGACGTGGCTGGTGCGACGGACGGTGATCCGTCCATCTTCGACCGCTGCATGAAGGTGCTGGTCGACGATCCGGGTGTCGACGGGGTGCTGTGCGTCGGGCTGCTGGGGGGCTACGGCATCCGCTTCAGCGGTGATCTCTCCACGGCGGAGGAGCGCACCGTCGTCCGCATGGCGACGCTGGCGCGTGACCGCGGCAAACCGTTGGTCGTGCAGAGCGCGTACGCCTACGAGCACCCGCACGCCCACGACCTGATGCGCGCGGCGAACGTGCCGGTGATGTCGTCGGTCGATCTCGCTGCTCGCTGCGTGGGCGCGCTGCGGGAGCGCGGGCGCTACCTCGCCGAGGTAGATACCCACCCCTCGTTCGAGGTGGCACCACGTCTCGAGAGCTCGGAGGGCAGCCGGGTGCTCACCGAGCCGGAGGGCCGTGAGCTGCTCGCTGCTGCCGGTGTGCCGCTCGGACCGTGGCGGTTGAGCAAGGACGCCACCGAAGCAGCCGCAGCGGTCGAGGCGTTCGCTGCTCCGGTGGCGATGAAGATCGTCTCCCAGGACGTCGTGCACAAGACCGATGTCGGCGGTGTCGTGCTCGACGTCGAGACGCCGGAGGGCGCCGAGCAGGCCTTCGCCACGATCGTCGACCGCGTCCACCAGCGCGAACCTGACGCGCGGATCGACGGTGTGCTCGTGGTTCCGATGGCGCCGGCCGGTGTCGAGCTGATCGTCGGTGCCACGGCGGATCCGGCCTTCGGCCCCGTGCTGACCGTCGGTGCCGGTGGCACCGACGTGGAGCTCCACCGTGACCTCGCGTTCCGAGCGTTGCCCATCGGTCGTGGTGAGGCGAGGCGCATGCTCGAGGGGCTCGCGATCGCCCCGAAGCTGCAGGGCTTCCGTGGGAGCAAGCCGGTGGACCACGAGGTACTGGTCGACCTGCTGGTCGCGGTGTCGCGCTTCGTCTCCGAGTCCCCGGAGGTGCTGGAGCTCGATCTCAACCCCGTCATCGCGCACCCCGGAGGCGCCGATCTGGTCGACGTCCGGGTCGTGGTGGCGGCAGGGGAGACGGCGCGGCTCGGCCCCGAGTCGGTCGCGGTCCCAGGATGACGATGACCTCACTCGGCGGAAGGGATGGGCCGGGCACGCACAGAAGGTGAAGGGTTCATGTACGCAAGACCATCGAAAAGAGGAGGGACATATGCGATGGATCAAGGATCGCCGACCCATGCGCGCGTTCGCGCTCATCGCGGCCGGCGCGTTCGTGCTCGCCGCGTGTAACGGCGAGGAAGCTGCTCCCGATGCCGACCCCGCGGACGAACAGTTCCTGACGTTGGCGACCGGTTCCACCGGCGGGACCTACTTCCCGCTCGGCGGAGCGATGGCCGGCGTGTGGAACGACCACGGAGAGGGCTACCGGGTGACCACGCAGTCCAGTGGCGCCTCGGTGGAGAACCTGCGTCTGCTCGACGCTGGTGAGGTGCAGCTGATCATGGCCGTCAACGGTGTGGCCGCGGACGCGGTCGCGGGCGCGGGCGCCTTCGAGGACGACGGCGCGCTGGAGAACGTCGCCTTCCTCGGCAACGTCTACGGTGAGGTCACACAGGTCGTGGCCCGTGCCGACTCGGGTATCGAGTCGATCGAGGACATGGATGGGATGCGGATCGCGATCGGGCCGCCAGGCAGCGGCACGGAGGTCGCGGCTCGCACGATCCTCGAAGCGGCCGGGATCGACCCGGACAACGACATCGAGGCGTTCCAGGACACCTTCGGTGACGCCGCGGATGGCCTGCGTGACGGACGCATCGACGCGGCGTTCGCCATCCTCGCGCTGCCGGCCGGCAGCATCGAGGAGGTCGCGACCGCGACCGATCTGACCTACGTGTCGATCACCGGTGATCTGCTCGACCTTCTGCTCGAGGGTGACGAGACCCTCTCGGCGCTCGAGGTGGAGCCGGGGACCTACCCGGGCCAGGACGACACCGTCACGTGGACCACCAACTGGGCCACGCTGTACGGACCGGCCGATCTCGATGAGGACGTGGCCTACAACCTGGTCCAGGTCCTCTACGAGCAGAACGAGGAGATCGCCAACGCGCACGCCGTCGGTGGGCAGATCCAGCTCAACACGGCACTCGACGGGCGCGCGGGCATCCCGCTGCACCCGGGCGCTGAGCGCTTCTACGAGGAGGCGGGCGCGATGTGATCGACCGCGTCGGCGTGGGCCTGGCTGCGACGGTGACGTCGTCGGCTGGCCCGCGTCGGCCGGCGCGACGTGGCCGCATGGTCGTGACGGCGTTCGCCGTCACGACCATGGCGGCCGGCGCGCTCGTGATCGTGTTGGCGCAGCTGGGAGGCGGCGGCCCGAGGTTGGTCGTCCACGACGTCGAGCAGGGCCGCTCGGTGTACGAGCGGTCGGTGGAGATCGGTGAACCGTTCGAGCTCACCCACACCCACTCGGTGACTGAGCGGCGGGTGAGAGAGACCTTCTCGGTGCTCGATCGGAGCACGATCGCGATCGAGGAGCTGTGGTTCGACGAACACGGGGCGAACCTGCCGACCGGCCCGGAGCAGATCGGGGACACGACCACGACCTACCTGGAGGAGCCGGACGGCTACCGTGTGCTGCATCACGGGCACCCGATCGGGACGTTGCCGCTGCTGGTGGGGAGCCCGGGCGTGGACCACGTCCTGCGCTTCGACGACGGTGAACGGCTGCGTCTGCTAGACGTTGCGCGTGCGGGAGCCCGGATCGAGATAACCGTCGACGGGTAACGATGACCATGGGTGGATGGAGTCGATGACCGACGAGAACCCAGACCGGGAGGATGGCGAGGGAGAGGGCGCCAACACCCGCGAGCGGGCCTCGAGCGATGCCTCCCGTGAGGCGCTCAGGACCCACATCCCCGAGGAGCTGCCCGAGGAGCTGCGCAGGGAGCTCGAGGAGGGAGCGCTCGAGCTCGAGCAGACGAGCTTCGCGGAGGCCCAGGTCGGCACCCGTGACGACATGCGCGCCGTGTGGCGTTGGGCGGTCTTCCTCAGCGCGCTGGCGTTCAGCCTGTTCCAGCTCTACACGGCGGTGTTCGGGACGCTGCCGAGCCTGCAGCAGCGCAGCCTCCACCTCGCCTTCGGGCTCGGCCTGATCTTCCTGCTCTACCCGGCCAAGACAGAGATGACCCAGGTGCAGGCGCTCCGTGGGTGGGCGCTGACGATCGCGGGCCTGGTCGTGCTCGGCCTGCTCGTGACGACCGGGACCGCCGGGCTGCACATCGTGCTCCCTGCCGCCGCCGTCCTGCTGCTGGTCCAGGCGGCACGCCACGTGCCGGTGACCATCATGGGCATGCCGGTCGCCGACCTGCTGCTGACTGCGCTGGGCTTCGGTGCGGGGCTGTACGTCTTCCTGCAACATGACGCCATCGCCCGCCGGGTGGCCATGGAGACGCCCTTCGAACTGGGTGTCGCCACGGTCGGGGTGCTGCTCGTCCTGGTGGCGACGCAGCGCGTGATCGGCACGCCGCTGGTGGTGCTCGGCTGCGCGGCGCTGCTCTACGCGTTCTTCGGGCAGCAGATGCCCGACTTCTTCCGACATGCGGGTTTCTCCGTCGACCGGATCGCGGCGACATCGTTCCTCGGGACGGAGGCGGTCTTCGGGACACCGATCCGCGTCTCGTCGACGTTCATCTACATCTTCATCATCTTCGCCGCGCTCCTGCAACGCACGGGCATGGAGCGCTTCTTCACCAACCTCGCCTTCGGGCTGACCGGTGGGATGATCGGTGGCACCGCCAAGGTCGGGGTGTTGACGAGCGCGTTCTCCGGGACCATCACCGGCAGCTCGATCGCGAACACCGTCAGCAACGGTGCGTTCACGATCCCGATGATGAAGAAGTCGGGGTTCCGGGGGGAGTTCGCCGGCGCGGTCGAGGCCGCCTCATCGACGGGTGGGCAGCTCGCGCCACCGATCATGGGGGCGGGTGCCTTCATCATGATCGAGTTCACCGGGTTGTCGCTGTGGGAGATCATCCAGGCAGCGATCATCCCGGCGGTGCTGTTCTTCACCGCGCAGTTCATCGTGATCCACTACGAGTCCAAGAGCGTCGGGATCATGGGGCTGCCGAAGAACCAGTTGCCGAACGTGCGCAAGCTGATGATGACCAAGGGCTACCTACTCATCCCCGTCGGGGTCATCTTCGTCATCCTGTCGATGGGGTTCTCGGCGATCAGGGCCGCGTGGTACGCGGTCGCGGCCACGGTGATCGTCAACGCCGTGTCGCAGTTGATCGCCGCCGCCTTCCGCAGGTGGAAGCGGATGGAGGACAAGCTCACGTTCACGAGCCTGCTCGACGCGCTGGTCGATGCGGCTCGGATGATGCTCCCGATCATCGCGGCGTGCGCCACCGCCGGCCTGATCGCCGGCGTCGTGACCCTCACCGGGCTCGGCCTGCAGCTGTCCTCGGGCCTGATCGCCCTGGCCGGCGAGACCCTGTTGCTGACGATGTTCTTCACGATGATCGCCAGCCTGGTGCTCGGCATCGGGCTGCCCACGACGGCCAACTACGTCATCACGGCCACGATGGCCGCGCCGGCGCTGCTGTTCTTCGACCCGGTCCCGGTCATCGCCGCACACATGTTCGTGTACTACTTCGGCATCATGGCCGACATCACCCCGCCGGTGTGCCTGGCCGCCTACGCGGCCTCCGGGATCGCCAGGAGCAACCCGCTCAAGACCGGCGTCCAAGCGGTCAAGATCGCGATCGGCGGGTTCCTGGTCCCCTACATGTTCGTGCTCTCACCGGTGCTGCTCCTCCAGGACTGGACGTGGTTCGAGGGGCCGAAGGCGATCCTCACCGCGCTGATCGGCATCTACTGTGTCGGTACGGCGATGGTCGGCCACATCGATCGTCGGCTGAACCTGCTCGTCCGGACGCTGCTGGCGGCGTTCGGGCTCATGCTCTTGTACGCCCACCTCGCGACCGACCTGCTGGGGCTGGCCGGGTTCATCGCGGTCTTCTCCTGGCAGTGGTGGACCGGGCCCCGGGCCCGTCGCCTGGCCGAAGCGAGCACGACCGTCGGCACCGGACAGGAGGGGCGGCCGTGAGCGTTCTCGTCGGCTACGACACGACAGCAGCGAGCGGCCAGGCGATCCTGGCGGGAGCAGACGAGGCGCGACGTCGGGGGGTCCCCCTGTACATCCTGTGGCATCGTGAGCACGACCCAGGCGACAGTCCGGTCCGTGTCCGTGCCGAGGCCGAGCAGGATCACGCCACGGACGAGCGCCTCGAGCGCCTCACGGAGAAGCTCGTCGAGAGCGGGGTGGAGACCCACCTCGAGGTCGAGCATGGGCTCCCGGGCGACACCGCCGAAGCGATCCTCGACGCTGCGAAGCGGCTCGGGACTGAGCTGATCGTGCTCGGGCTGCGCCCGCGGCCGACGATCGAGAAGGCGCTCATGGGCAGCGTCGCGCGTGAGGTGATGCGCCATGCTCCCTGCCCCGTGCTCACGGTCAAGTCGACCGACCGAGCCTGACCCGACCACGGCCGCGGTGGACGCAGGCCGCCGCAGCTCCGTGCGTGGCCCCTGCGCCCGAGCGCAGCAGGGTGGTATGCGCCGCCCCGGTCGGCGTCCTACGCTCGCGCAGCCGAGGAGGTCGACGTGACGCCTGAGGAACTGGTCGCCGGTATGCCGCAGCCCTTCGACGCGGGAGGTGGTTCCTTCTTCGCTGCGCTGCGACGACAGGCGCCGGACGCGGTACCGCCGATCCTCAGCGGCGAGCTGCCGGCACAGCTCCGCGATCAGCTCGTCGACGGCACGACGGTGCTGGCCGTCGTCGCCAGGGATGGCGTCGTCATCGCCGGTGACCGTCGTGCGACGGCGGGACACCTCATCTCCCGTGGCGACATGCGCAAGGTCTTCCCTGCCGACGACACCTCGGCCATCGCGATCTCGGGTGCAGCCGGACCCGCGATGGAGCTCGCCCGGGTCTTCGCCACCGAGCTGGAGCACTACGAGAAGGTGGAGGGCGAGCCGCTCTCCCTCGAGGGTCGCTCGAACAAGCTCGCGGGGATGGTCCGTGCCCACCTGCCCATGGCGATGCAAGGGCTGGTCGTGGTGCCGCTCTTCGCGGGGGTCGACCGGCGCACCGGTGACCGCCGCATCTTCGAGTACGACCCCGCCGGCGGTCGGTACCGCGCCACCGAGTGTGCGGCGACCGGTTCGGGCTCGCTGGCGGCCCGTGCCACGCTGAAGCGGCTCACCGACCCGGAGGCCGAGCTCGATGGCGCGGTCCGGACCGCGGTGGAGGCGTTGTTCGACGCGGCCGAGGAGGACAGCGCGACCGGGGGACCGGACCTGATCCGCCGGGTCTACCCGATCGTGGCGGTCATCGACCTCGACGAGGGCTACCGCGAGCTCGAGGACGACGACCTGGCCACCCATGTGGAGGCCGTCGTGGCGACGCACCGGCGGTAGCCCGAACCCCTGAACACCGACACCCACCCGAGACGAGGTAGCCGTGGCCACTCCCTTCTACGTCGCCCCCGAGCAGATGATGAAGGACCGGGCGGAGTACGCCCGGAAGGGGATCGCCCGCGGACGGGCACTGGTCGCGCTGGAGTACGCCGACGGGGTCGTGTTCGTCAGCGAGAACCCGTCACGCTCGCTGAACAAGACCTCGGAGATCTACGACCGGATCGGCTTCGCGGCGGTGGGGCGCTACAACGAGTTCGAGTCCCTGCGGGTCGCCGGCATCCGACTGGCCGACGTCAAGGGCTACCAGTACGCACGTGAGGACGTGACGGCGAAGTCGCTGGCCAACGCCTACTCACAGGCGCTCGGCGCCATCTTCATGGGCAGTGAGGCCAAGCCCTACGAGGTCGAACTGCTGATCGCCGAGGTCGATGGTGAGGCACGCGACGGTGGCCACAGCGGTCACGAGCTCTACCACATCCTCTACGACGGTTCGATCGTCAACGAGAGCCGCTTCGTGGTCATCGGCGGCGAGACGGAGCCACTCACCGCAGGGTTGGAGTCCCGCTTCGAGCCGGACCTGTCGAAGGAGGCGGCGGTCCGCGTGTGCGTCGCCGTGCTGTCGGAGGTCGCGGGACGCGAGATAGCCGCGAGCGACCTCGAGGTCTCCGGGTTGGATTCGACCCGACCTCGACGCCGGTTCTTCCGGCTCCGTGACGAGCCGCTGGCCGCCGCCCTCGATGCCGGGTGAGCACGCCGACGAGCACCGTCGCCGCCGGCCGGGCACCCTGGTGCCTTCACCGGGCCATCCCGTTGCGGAGGAGGTGAGGTGACGATGCGGCGTAGGATCTTCGGGATCGAGAACGAGTACGGGGTCACCTGCACCTTCGAGGGCCAGCGCCGCCTGAGCCCCGACGAGGTCGCGCGCTACCTGTTCCGCCGCGTCGTGTCGTGGGGGCGCTCGTCCAACGTGTTCCTGGAGAACGGGGCACGGCTCTACCTCGACGTCGGTTCGCACCCGGAGTACGCCACCCCGGAGTGCGACAGCCCTCGTCAGGTGGTGGTGCACGACAAGGCGGGGGAGCGCATCGTGGAGGAGCTCGTGCTCTCCGCCGAACGGCGTCTGGCCGAGGAGGGCATCGCCGGGCGGATCAGCCTGTTCAAGAACAACACCGACTCGGC
>CAYVJT010000133.1:6785-10515 GCA_964451855.1 uncultured Actinomycetota bacterium | reverse complement strand
CCTCCGAGGCCGCTTCCGGCCCCTGCAACCCCACCTCGGCGACGATCAGCCCGTCGCGGAGCTCGATCCGGCGTCGCGCCCGCCGCGCGATCTCGGCTTCGTGGGTGATGACCACCAGCGCGGTCCCGCGCTCCGCGTGCAGCTCCTCGAGCAACGTCATGATCTCGTCGCCGGTGGTGGTGTCGAGGTTGCCGGTCGGCTCATCGGCCAGCACCAGCGCAGGCTCGGTCACCACGGCACGCGCGATCGCGACCCGCTGCTGCTGCCCACCGGAGAGCTCCGTCGGGCGATGCTCCAGGCGATCGCCGAGTCCGACCGCGTGGAGGGCCGCGATCGCCCGTTCGCGACGGTGGCGGGCGCTGCCTGGCCGGTAGACCAGCGGGAGCGCCACGTTGTCGATCGCCGACAGCCGGGGGAGCAGCTGGAAGGACTGGAACACGAACCCGATGCGACGGTTGCGCAGTTCGGCGAGCTCCGCGTCGCTGAGGGTGCGCACGTCGCGACCGTCGTAACGCACCTCGCCGCTGGTCGGCCGATCCAGAGCCCCCAACAGGTTGAGCAGGGTCGACTTGCCCGAGCCTGACGAGCCGACGATGGCCACGTGGTCACCGTGCGCGACCGTGAAGCTCACCCCCCGGAGCGCGGGAACCTCCACGTCGTGGCCGATCCGGTAGATCCGCTCCACGTCGATGGCATCGAGCAGCGTGGGGCCTGCGCCGGAGCTCACCTGGTGACCTCGACCTCGGTGCCGTCCTCGACCACCTCGACGCCGAAGGTGACCACCTCGTCGCCTCGCTCGATGTCCCCGGAGAGGGCGGCGGAGCGGTCCCCCAGCGCGTCAACGGTCACGGGCACCTCATGGGCGACGCCATCGCGGACCACGTAGACGACCTCCCCGCCGCCGCGCCGCAGCAACGCCGAGGTCGGCACGACGGTCTCGGCATCGACGCGTCGGACCTGGATCTCGGACGAGGCGGTGAGACCGATGCGCAGCTGCACGTCGTCGGGTACGTCCACGAGGTCGACGGTCACCGGGAAGATCGCGCCACCGCCGGCGGGACGCCGGGGCGTCATCGCGATGCGCGAGACCACACCGCCCAGCTCGGCGTCGGCGTACGCATCGACGAGCACGACGACGTCCTGTCCGACCTCGACGTCCACGATGTCCAACTCGTCGACGTCGGCCCGGACCGTGAACGACGACAGGTCGTAGACCGTCAGCAGCGGCTGACCGGCACCGACGTCCACCCCTTCGCTGATGGGACCTGTCGTGCCGTTCCCGCCTGAGCCCGGGTCGACCCCGCCGAGCGAGCCGATGCCACCCAGGCCACCGACATCGCCGAGATCCCCGAAGGGTGAGGCGCCGCCCGCCCCCTCATCACCCCGGGAGAGCTCGACGACCCCGGCGATCGGCGCGACGATGACGAGGTCGTCGATACGGGCCCGCGCCGCCTCCAACGCGAGCTCGGCCTGCTCGCGTTGTGCCTCGGCGGCGGCCTCCTGTGCCGCCGAGGCCTGCTGGGCCTGGGAACGCAGCTGAGACTCGGCCTGGGACAGCTGGCCGCGAGCATCCCGGTAGCCGGCCTCGGCCTCGGCGAGGCGTCGGCGCGCGGACCTGAGCGCGTCGTCCACCTCCTCGCCGTCGATGGCCTCGATCAGCTCGTCGAGCTCCTCGGGCTCGATGCCGAGCTCCTCAGGGTCCTGCTCGGCGAGCTGCTCCCGTGCTACCTCCCGCGACGTCTCGGCCGCCCGCTCGAGGGCGTCGATCTGGTCGCTCAACGCGTTGATCAGGGGCGGGAAGACCGCGTCGAGCTGTGCCCGGAACGCCCCGACCACGGGCGAGACGTCGACCCCGGCCCCTGCCGCGCTGGCGGCCAGGCCCTCCGCGGCGTCCACCGCCGACTCGGCCTGCGCGACCTGCTGGTCGATCGCGTCGGACGCCAGTCGGACGAGGGGGTCGCCGGCCTCGACGACGTCACCGTCCCCGACCAGCAGCTCAGCGACCTCGCCGCCCGTCGGCGCCGTGACGGTGGCGCGCTCGGTCGGCTCAAGCTCCCCCGCCGCCGCGACGGTCTGCACGACCTCGCCGGGCTCGACCGTCGCGACCTCCACCTCGACGTCGCCCGAGCCGGTGCAGGCGGTCAGCACCAGCAGGCTCAAGGCCGCGGCCAGGGAGAGGCGCACCGTGGGACCTCGTTCGGGGAAGGTGGATCGGGCAGGGCGGGACGGGCACGATCATCGTACGACCGTTCGGCACCGGCTCACCCTCCGGACGACCGGAGGCCGACCAGAGGCCGGACCCGCCGGTCACCGGCGGCAGCGGATCACGCGCCGCGGCCGAGCTCGTCGCCACGGTCCCTCGCCGCCTCGATCGCGTCGAGGAAGGCCGCACGGACCTTGGCGCTCTCCAGCTCACGGATCGCCGAGATGGTGGTGCCGCCAGGCGAGGTGACCATCTCGCGCAGCTCGACCGGATGCATCCCGGTGTCGCGGAGCATCTTCGCGCTGCCGACCATGGTCTGGACGATCAGCTGGCTGGCGACCTCGCGGGGCAACCCGAGGAGGATGCCTGCGTCGATCATCGCCTCAGCGAGCAGGAAGAAGTAGGCGGGACCCGACCCCGACAGCGCGGTGACCGCGTTGAGGTGGGACTCCGGCAGGCGCAGCACCTGGCCGACGTGCGACATCACGTCCTCGGCCACCTCGAGGTCGCGCTCGTCCGCATGGGTTCCCGCGCTGACCACCGACATGGCCTCGTCGACCTGCGCCGGGGTGTTGGTCATCACCCGGACCACGGGGACCTCGCCGGGGATGGCGTCCTGGATCATCGTGGTGGTGATCCCGGCCGCGACCGAGATCACGGTCTGATCGGTACGGAAGGCGTCGACGTCGGGCGCGAGCACCCGCAACAGCGCCTGCGGTTTCAGGGCGAGCAGGACGACGTCGGCGGCCTCGAGCGCCGCGCGGTTGTCGGTCGTCGCCTTGACCGCGTGTTCTCGCACCAGTTCGTCGCACCGCTCCTCACGGTGCGCCGTGCAGATGACCTGTCCCGGATCGACGGTGCCCGCCCGCAGCAGCCCGCGCAGCAGCGCCTCACCGATGCGTCCGGTGCCGATGATCGCCAGGGTGCCGTCCAACGACTCGCTCCTCGCCAGGGCCGTTCGTCACAGCGTACGACGGACTCGCGCGCGTGGCCCGCTCGAAGCGGACCGCCTCCGCTCGCCCGGGCTCAGGCGCCCGGGTCGCCGACCGGGTTCGGCGGGAGTCCGACCTTGGCCCGCCACCGTTGTTCGACGTCGATGTAGGTGCCGAAGCCCGCACGGAGCACCTGGTCGAAGGTCTCGTCCGACTGGGTGAGCAGCAGGCCGAGCAGCTCGTCGAAGCTCCGGGCGTCGAGCGCGGCACGCGGCACGCGGCCGACCAGGATGAGGTCGCCCTCGTCGTCCAGGGCGAAGTGCACGGGCAGTGGACGCTGGTTGCGCTGCAGGAGGATGCGGTAGACGTCGGCGTGTCCCTCGTCGGGGACGCCGGCCAGCAGCGAGCTCACGGTCAGCGACCGCTCGCCGAGCTCGAGCAGCACGGGGATCGTGCGCTTGTGCTCACCCTCGAGGAGGGTCATCCACCGGTCATCACCGACCGGGAGCACCTCCAGGCCGGCCGCGTCGAGCCCCTCGAGGATCACCGTGCGGTGCGCATCATCCTGTGGCACCCCGCTCATGTCCGATCCTCC
>CAYVJT010000133.1:4284-6685 GCA_964451855.1 uncultured Actinomycetota bacterium | reverse complement strand
CGATCCTCCTCAGACCGCGACGGCGCCTCTGCCCGTCGCGACCTCACCGTAGACAGCGAGCAGCCGGTCGACGGTGCTCTCCCACGAGGACGCCTTGCCGGTCTCGATCCCTGCGCGCGATGCCGCCGCGGCGCGCGCCGGGTCCTGCAGGTAGCGCACGACCGCCGCCGCGTGGTCCCGCGGCTCGTGGCCGGTGACGAGGGTCCCCCCGTCGCCGACCACCGCCTGCAGGCCCGGGACCGCGGCAGCCACGACGGGGGTCCCGCACGCCTGGGCCTCGAGCGCGACCAGCCCGAAGGTCTCGCTCCGGGACGGCACGAGCACCACGTCGGCTGCGTGGTACCGGGCCACCAGCTCCTGCTGGTCGATGGCCGGCTCCAGCTCCACCGCGTCGGCGACCCCGAGCTCCTCCGCCAACGCGAGCAGCTCCACGGGACCGGTCGCGCCCGCGCCGTTGCCGGAGGTCCCACCGACGATCCGCAGCCGTGCGTCGGGGACCTCGCGTCGGACCTCGGCGAGGGTGCGTACCGCGACGTCCGGCCCCTTGAGCGGCTGGAGCCGGCCCACGAACAGCAGCAAGGGTGCCCCGTCGGCAGCCGGTGGCGACGGGCGGGGCACGAAACGGGTCAGGTCCACACCGGCCGGGACGACGGTGAGGCTGGCTCCCGAGATGCCGTAGCTCGCGTGGAGCAGCTTCGCCTCGCCGCAGGTCAGCACCAGCAGCCGATCGGCGTCACGGGCCACGCGATGCTCGGCGGCGAGCCGCAGCGGGGGCTCCGGCACGTCCCCCGGCGCGAGGTTCGCGTTCTTGAGCACGCCCAGGGTGTGGAACGTCTGCACGAGGGGGGTCTGCCAGCGTTGCGCCAACCGGCGTCCGACCCAACCGGAGAGCCAGTAGTGGGCGTGCAGGACGTCGTGGGTCCCGGCAGCCGGGTGGCCCTGCAGCGCGAGGAGGAAGCCGCACAGCTGGTTGGCGATGTCCGCCTTCGCGAGCGGCTCGATGGGACCGGCCTCGATGTGGTGGACCTCGACCCCGTCGGTGAGCTGGACCCGCTCGGGCAACGAGGGGTCCGCCCACCGCGTGAAGACGTCCACGTGCACCCCCCGTGCCGCCAGTCGTGTCGCGGTCTCGCGGACGTAGACGTTGAGGCCGCCCCCATCGCCCGTGCCCGGCTGCGCCAGCGGCGAGGTATGCACGCTCAGCAGCCCCACCCGAGATACCTCGACGTCGCCGGAGCGCAGGCCGGGTGCGGCGACAGGGGCCGGGGAGATGGTCACGTCACCCCCGCCCGATCGTGAGCCGCTCGAGGCGCTGGTCCTCGGCACCGAAACGGTACTTGTACGGCTCGTCGCCCCTGAGCAGGTCGAAGACGTGGCAGCCCTCCTCGGCAGCGCGCTCGATCAGCATCCGGATGATCACGACCCCCGGTGCGAGCGATCCGAGCATCGGGTCGAACGAGGAGTTGTACAGCCCCCACTTGCCACACGCCACAAGCGACACCGTCGAGGCCGCGGGCAGCCCTCCGACGTGGAGCTCGTGCAGGCGCAAGGTGCCGTCCTTGGCGAACTCCTCGGCGAGGGCCTTGAACCAGTCGTGGATGTCGGGACGGCTGAAGAAGCCCTGCTTGTCCGGGAAGGACTCGCCGGCCTGGTCGAGGAACGCATCGATGGCACCGACCACCTCGCCGGCGGGCACCTCGACGAGCTCGAGGTCGCCGGCGTCACGCGCGAGCTTGCGCGTCTTGCGGTTGAGCTCCTGGCGAGCACGCCCCGGCAGCCGGGACTGGTAGGCGTCGTAGCCGCCCCTCAGGTCGACCCGTGGGCAGACGTCCTCGACGTCGTCCTCGATCAGCGTCAGCCCGTGGGCGTGCACGGCCCGGCGGAAGGCATCCGCCCAGCCGCTCTCCTCGGCCAGGCCGCCAGCGACGAACTCGTCCCAGTCCACATCGCCGGCCAGGTTCGCCACGTAGGCGTCGGCCACGTCGGTGCGATCCTCGACCCGGCTCACCGGCCCGAGGTAGTCGGTCACCTCGGTCCCGCCGAGGAAGCGTCGCAGCTCCTCGGGTCCGGTCGGGCTGCCGTGGAGGTCGTTGGCGTCGGCGATCACGCCGATCAGCCGGCCGTCGCGGTGGACGGTGTGGACCCGCATCGCGGTCCGCCCACCGAACACCTCGTACCACAGGCCGAGGTAGCGCGGCCCCTGGAACACCGTGGCGTGAGGGTCCTCGTCGAGCAGCAGTTCCCACTCGGTCCTCGCTGCGCCGGTGGGGATGCGCTCGTGGGTCCGCAGCTCGATCACGAACGTCCCCGCTCGGTCGCGGTCGGGCAGACAGGGGTCATCGTGGGCCTCGCAGAGGATCGGGGTCGCGGTCGGGCTCGGAGAGCCGTCACGGTACGTGGC
>CAYVJT010000133.1:0-4184 GCA_964451855.1 uncultured Actinomycetota bacterium | reverse complement strand
GGGGGTCAGAGGTCCTCGTCCTCGGAGGGCAGGTTCGCCGCACGCAGGTCCTCGTCCCCGACGTCGCCGGTGCCGACCGCGTCCAGCAGCCCTCGGCGACGTCCGCCGCCGGTCTCGCCCCGCAGCTCCGCCAACGCCCGGAACGAGCGGTACATCTCGATCAGGGCCTGGCGCTGCGGGTCGGTGAGGTAGGGATCGCGGGCCACGACCGACTCGAGGTCCTCGTCGTGCTCGCGCTCGTCGAGGATCCCAGCCTTGACGTAGAGGGTCTCACTGGAGATCTCGAGCGCCTTCGCGATCGCCTGCAGGATCTCCGCGCTGGGCTTGCGCAGCCCACGTTCGATCTGGGAGAGGTAGGGGTTGCTGACCCCGGCGATCTTGGCGAGGTTGCGCAGCGACAGCCGCGCGGACTCGCGCTGACGACGGATGTAGGCGCCCAGCTCGTCGATCGTCCCCTGGTGGCCGGCGCCGTGATGCCCCCCATCACTCGGGGCATCGTCGTGACCGGCGTCGTCGCCGTCGTCGCGCTGGTCACCCACGTTGCCGCCTCCGCGCCACCATCGCGGACACGGTATCAGCGGCCAGCTGCGCACCATCAGGCCCGCCGACACGGCAGGGACACGCGTCAGGGGCGGCGGATCCGCGGGAGCTCCTCGGCGAGCGCCCGCACCTCCGCGCCGACACGCACCTCACCGACGGGCCGTCCACCGCCGGTCGGTGCCGGCGCGGTCCAGGTGCCCACGGGCACGATGCCCAGGTGCTCGAGCAACCCGACGACGGTGGTCGCCGAGCCACGGGACGCGCCGTCGATCACCTTGACCGCGATGCCGTAGCCGCCGCCTCGGGCGTCGGTGAAGGCCGCCCCGAACACCCCTTCCGCGCCCGGCTTGGCGAGGACACCCTCCTCGAGCAACGCGGTCTCGGCCCGCCCCTGCCCACCGACCAGGCCCGGGTACGCCAGCATCGCCTCACGCACACGGGCCCAGCGGTCCTCGACCGCGAGGGCGGCGTAGCCCTGGGCGAGCTGCACGAGCGGCACCGCGACCGCCGGTGCGCCACAACCGTCGATCGAGATCCCCGCCGTCGGACCGACCGCCTCGTCGAGCACCTGCAGGACCATCGACTGCAACGGCGCTGCAGGATCGAGGAAGGTGCCACGGGCCGCCCCCATCTCGACGCCGGCCAGCGCGAACATCGCGTGCTTGCCGGAGCAGTTGTGCCGGATGCGGACGGGCGTCGCGCCGGGTTCGTCCAACCCCGGCGCGGGCGGGCAGGTCAGCTGCTCCGGTCGCGTGCCGGAGCGCTCCAGGAGCTTGCGGACGACCTCGAGGTGGCGCGGTTCGGCGCGGTGCGAAGCGCACGCGACGGCGATCTCCTGTGGGCTCGGCGTGGGGCCCGACACCGCCAGCGACTCGAGGCACGCGGTCGCCTGGAAGGGCTTGACCGCGGACCGGACGAAGGTCCGGTGCTCGAGGTCACCGAGCGATCCCAGCACCTCGCCGTCGGGCCCGACGACCACGACCACGCCGTGGTGGACCGACTCCACCTCGTCCCGGGAGGTGAGGCGATCGTGGCGCGTGACCTCGACGAGCGGAGCGATCACGGGCAGGTCACATCGTCGATCGCAAGCGGCTTGCGGCGGGTGTTCTCGAGCTCGTCGGCTCCCGACGGATCCAACTCAGGAGCCGTCGTGCTGGGGACATGGGAGCTGCGAAGGCACGATGTCCAGGAGCTCGAGCGCGACCGCACCCTCGTTCATCGGGGCTCGGCGAGCAGATCGCTGATCGCGGCCCGGCCGTCCTTGTACCGCGCCGCGAGCTCGCTGCGCAGCGCGTCGATCCGGTCGAACAGCACGCGGCGGGTGTGGGACAGCTCCCGCTCGTACTCCGCGAGGCGGGCCACGAAGACCTCGAGCATCTCGTCGTCGAGGTCCTCGACATCGTCGAGTTCGGCGCCCGCGACGACCGCGTCGAGGCGGCGCTCGTGTGGCTCGGTCCCTGGGGGGACACGCAGCCGTGTCGCACGAGCCGCCATCACGTCGCGTTGTCCCAGCGACGAGTCGCCCAGGACCGCCGACAGCTGTGCGAGCACGTTGCCGGCCACAGCGTTGCCAGCCTGGTGACGCTCCCGCAGCTCGGCCCGGAGGATGTCCAGGCGGCCCTGCAGGACGCGCCGCACGAAGGAGAGTGCCTCCTCCTCGGCTTCGGCCTCGGCACGCCGTCGCCGGAGCTCTTCGGTCGGCAGTGCATCCAGCCCCTCGGTGAACGACGGATCGAGGACCCGGTCGAGCTGTTCGTCTGACATCCCCCGGCCTCCTCGCCACAGGCGCCACCTCGACGCGAGGGAGCGACCCCCCGAATCTAGCGGCCCGCGAGCTCGAACGCCGAGATGGGCCAGGATACGCGGCATCTGCACTACCCTCCCGGTATGCGTGGTGACCTCGTCGAGAAGACCGCGGCCGACGTGTGCCGTGAGCTCGCCGCCCAGGGGGCGTCGGGCATCCTCGCCATCGACGGCCCCGGGGGCCCGGGCCGCATCGTGCTGGTCGACGGTCGGATCATCGCTGCGGTGTCACCGACACCACGGGCCCGCCTCGGAGACCGGCTCGTCGGCGCCGGCGAGCTCGACCCCGACGACCTCGCGGACGCGCTCGCCGCCCAGCAGGAGGGCCGCGAGAGCCTGCCCCTGGGCTCGTTGCTGGTCGAGCGTGAGCTGGTACGCCGCGACGCGGTCCGTGTGTTCGTCCAAGAGCAGGTCCTGGACGCACTCTTCGAGATCGTCCGCTGGCGGTACGGCGCCTTCGTGTTCGAGGCCGACGACGCCGCCCGGGATCAGGGCGTGCCCCTGTCGCTGTCGGTCGACGACGCGCTGGTGGAGGTCGCCCGGCGCCAGCAGGAGTGGGACGAGCTCTCGCAGGTGATCCCCGATCTCGACTCGGTTCCGAGCTTCCGCACCGGTGCCGCCACCGCGAGCGCGGCGCTCGAGCCCGATGAGTTCGCGGTCCTGGCCAGCGTGGACGGCACGCGCAGCGTCCGTGCGCTGGCTGCCGACCTCGGCTACGGGGAGTTCGAGGCAGCTCGGATCGTCTACGGACTGAGCCTGCTCGGCATCGTGGACGTCCACCTCCCCCGGGACGAGGTCGGCGCCGCGCTGGAGGACGCGCTCGGGCTCGGTGACTTCGAGGAACGTCGCCCATCCGACCTCGGCGAGCAACAGCCCGACCTCGAGCCCGAACCCAGCTGGGAACCGGACCCCAGGTGGCAACCCGAGCCCGAACCCAGCTGGGAGGCGCAGCCCGAACCCAACCCGGAACCGGAACCCGAACCCAGCTGGCAACCGGAACCCGAACCCAGCTGGCAACCGGAACCCGAACCGGGCGCGGGCACCGATCCTGCGGAGGAGCCCGCAGCCACGACGAGCCCCGACGACGCCATCGGCGACGCGGACGTGCCTGAGGTCTGGGTCTCGCCGGGCCCTGCGCGACAGGATGCCCCCGCTCCCGACGGCGAGGTGGAGCTCGAGGTCGACGTCGACACGACGAGCGGCGACGACGAGGTAGACGAGCCGCCTGCGGCCCAGCAGCGACCCCAGGCCCCGCAACGAGGTGGTCCGACCCCACCTTCTGAACCCCGGTCTGCGCCCGCCGCCCAGGAGGGCGACGCAGACGATCGGGAGGAATCGGCCACCACCGCTGGCCGACGGTCGGGCCTGGGCCGAGGGCTCGCGGCGATCATCCCGGGGATCGCCGACGAGACCGGGAGGCACACCGGCGAGCCGACCACGCCCTCCGATCGGTCGGAGCCCTCGGCGGCACCGACCACGGGGCCCGAACCAGGTAGTGAGGCGCCACCGAGCCCCTCGCCCCCGGACGGGTCCTCGGGCTCCTCGCTGCCTCCTCGCACTGCGGGTCACGACCGGCGCAGAACGTCGGACCGCACCCCGCGTGAGGAACCGGCTGCGAGCGCGGCTCCCTCCGAGGGGTCGACGCCGGAACCGGCATCGGATGCCGCCACCCAGCGGGGCGACGACAAGGACGTCTCCGAGTTCCTCCGCGAGCTCAGCCGCCTGTCGGTGGACCGATCTTCCGATGCTCCGCCGCCGAAGCCTCCCCCTCGCCCGCCGTCATCCGGATCCAGCCAGCAGGACAACGCCAAGAAGAAGCGGCGCGGCCTCTTCGGCCGCGG
>CAYVJT010000132.1:7157-10673 GCA_964451855.1 uncultured Actinomycetota bacterium | reverse complement strand
CCGGGATATCTCCCGGAGCCCACCCTTCCGGGATATCTCCCGGAGCCCACCCTTCCGGGGTGGCTCGCCTACCGTGGACGCATGCTCGCCCTGTCCGTGCTGTCCGGCCTGCTCCTGGTGTGGAGCGCGATCGCGGACCTCGTGCTCGGCGAGACGCTGTACACGACGCGCAACCTCGCGTTGACGCTCCTCCTGCTCGTCGCCTGGTGGCGCTACCGCGCCCAGCGCTGGAGCAGTGTCGCCGAGGAGGTCGGGCTGGCCCGCGAGCGGATCGGCAGCGGTCTGCGTTGGGGCGCGGCCGCGTTCGCGGTGATCGGTGCGGCCCTCCTCGTCGGGGTCCTCGCGGCCGATGCGGTGCCGCCGATCGCGGCGCTCCTGGCCGATGAGCGGGCGGCGGGCTTCGCGGACGATCTGCTGTTCGTGACCCTGGTGCGCATCCCCATCGGCACGGCGGTGTTCGAGGAGGTCGCCTTCCGCGGTGTGCTGCTCGCGGCCGCCTTGCGGGTGCTGCCCACATGGCGGGCGGTGTCGGTCAGCAGCGTGGTGTTCGGGCTGTGGCACATCCCACCGACGATCGTGGCCCTGTGGATCAACGAGGTCTCCGCGGCCTCGGTGGGCGGCCTCGCGGCGATCGCCGGGGCGGTCATCGCGACCACGATCGCCGGGTTCGGCTTCGCCTGGCTCCGGGTGGCGTCGGGGAGCCTGCTCGCCCCGGTGCTGGCCCACTGCGCGACGAACAGCCTCGCGCTGCTCGCTGCCGTGCACGTCCAGGAACTGTGGTGAGGGCTGGGGTAGCGTCGCCCGGGTGACCGACCACGACCAGGCGCGCGAAGCCGAGCCGCACCCTCGATCGAGCGGGTCGGTGCTGACCGATCGCAACTTCGCCCCGTTCTTCCTCGGGAACCTGACCTCCAACACCGGCAACTGGCTGTTCAACGTCAGCGCCGCGGTCGTCGTCTTCGAGCTGACCCGGTCGGCCTTCGTCGTTGGACTTGTCTCGGTCGCGCAGTTCCTCCCGCTGGTGCTGCTCTCCCCCTCCGCCGGTGCCGTCGCAGACCGAGTCGACCGGCGTCGCATGGTGATCTTCAGCCAGACCTTCGCGGCGGTGGCCGCCAGCGCGCTCGCCCTCGCCTCGCTGCTCCTCGGCATCGAGGGGCTCCCAGGCGCCTGGCCGATCCTCGCCGCCGCTGCGGGGATCGGGATCGGCAACGCGCTCAGTCAGCCCGCGATGAACAGCCTGGTGCCTGGCCTGGTCGCCCGCCGCGACCTGGCGACGGCGGTATCGCTGACCTCGCTGACCTACAACATCGGCCGCGCCGTCGGGCCGGCCGGTGCCGGCATCCTGCTCGTCACCCTCGGTGCCGAGGTGGCCTTCCTCATCAACGCGTGCAGCTTCCTGGTGCTGATCGCAGGGCTGCTGCTCGTCCGCGCGCGACGCCGCGAGGAGGAGCCGGATCCGGCGGCAGACCGCTCCGTCCGGGCCGGCGTGCGCTACGTCCGCAACGACCCCACGGCGCTCCTGCTCCTCGGTGGGGTGGCGGCGGCCGGCTTCGCCGCCGATCCCGCGATCACCCTCGCACCCTCCTTCGCCGACCTGCTCGGCCGCGGTGAGGCCCTGGTCGCGGCGATCGTGAGCGGCTTCGGTGTCGCCGCGATCCCCGCGGCCCTGCTCTCCGGCCGGCTGCAGAACCGCCACGGCAGCGCTCCCATCGCCGGTGTGGGGATGGCGATCATGACGGTCGGCTCCCTCGCCGTGGCGGTGGCACCCTGGCCGTGGCTCGTGCTGGTCGGCTTCAGCTCGACCGGGGCAGGGTTCGTGCTGGCCGTGACGAGCTTCACGACCCTGCTCCAGCTCCAGCTCCCAGACGCGCTCCGCGGCCGGGTCATGGCGCTGTGGACCGTCGCGTTCCTGGGCAACCGTCCCCTCGCCGCGGCCATCGACGGTGGCGCCGCCGACCTGATCGGCCCACGCTTCGCGATGGGGATCGCGATCACCGTCTCCCTCCTCGGGGCGCTCATCGCGATGCGACTGGCCCGACCCCGCGGTGCCCCGGCGCCGTGAACCACGTCCGGACGGGACCGCACGAACCACCGCCGCCTTCCGCGATCCGGCCGAAGCGGCTCAGCGTTGCTGGTCTGCGGCCGGGGCGGGCAGGGTGACCACGAACCTCGAGCCCTCGGGCAGCGACTCGGCGTGGATGGTCCCGCCGTGGTGTTCGGCGATCTGTCGACAGGTGGCCAGGCCCACACCGGCTCCCTCGTGCTGGCGCCCTTCGATGGCACGGCCGAACAGTTCGAAGATCGTGTCGTGCTCGATCGGGTCGAAGCCGCGTCCGTTGTCGGTGACCGAGAGTTCCCACAGGTCGCCGTGACGCTCGACCTCGACGGTGATGACGAGTGACCGTTCGGGATGGCGGAACTTCATGGCGTTGGACAGCAGGTTCTGCAGCAGGACCCTCAGCAGCACGGGGTCGGCCTGCAGCGTCGGCAGCGAGCCGCGTTCCACGGTCGCGTCGACCTGGTCCATCTCGGTGCTGAGCGTGTCGAGGATCTCGTCGAGGAGGTGGTCCAGATCGGCCGGCCGCATCGTGACGGTGGCCCCTCGGACCCGTGACAGGGCGAGCAACCCGTCGACCGTCGCGAGCAGCCTGGCGGTGCGTTGCATCGCGCGCTCTATCAGGTCCAGATCGGTTGCACCCAAGGATCCAGCGGGGTGCCTGGCCAGGGTCTCGAGCAGGCCGTGGACCGTGGCCAGAGGGCTCCGCAGATCATGGGACGCGATCGTCGTGAAGTGCTCCAGGGACCGGTTGGCCGCCTCGAGCTCCTGGTTGGCGTGCTCCAGCTCGTCGACGATGGAGCGCAACCGGGCCTCGGCTCCGCGTTGCTCGGTGACGTCGTGGCCGACGAAGGAGACGGTCGTAGCCGCACCCGCGGCACCCGCATGGCAGTGCAGGTCGCGGTAGCGACCATCCTTCGTCTGGAACCGCGCCTCGAACCCGACGCAGCCTCCGTCGGGTGCGTACGTCACCTCCAACTGGTCCTGGACCTGGGCGCGGTCCTCCGGGTGGACGAGGCTGGTGAGCGGCCGGTCCCGCAGCTCACCCGGCTCCCAGCCGAGCCTGCCGCTCCACGCATCGTTGACGAGCGCGAGCTGGCCTTCGGGCCCGAGGAACGCGAACAGGTCGGGGCACTGCTGCCAGAACCGCCGGACGTCCCCGGCGCTCGGCTCCTTGGCCTCGTCCCGTTCGTTCACATGGTCCCCGTCCCCAGCCGGCTCCGGCTGCGTGCGTCTCTTCGTCTCGTCGGCTCCGGCAGCCAGAACCCCAGCGGTTCCCTGCCCGACGAGCTCCATCCCGACCCGAGCGTGCGGTGGGCGACCGGACCATCCGTAGGGCACCGGAACCTGGACGCACACCTCCTCGATCCGGATCGTCGACCCGGATCGTCGTCGACGCAGGGACCCTCGCACAGCACCGCAGCTGGCAGCGAGGGCCGGAAGACCCTACTTCGGCCGCG
>CAYVJT010000132.1:0-7057 GCA_964451855.1 uncultured Actinomycetota bacterium | reverse complement strand
CGGCCGCGGGGATCAGCGGGGGCGTCGCAGGCCGCTCGCGTAGTCGCCGACGACGGTGTGGCCGACCTCCTCGGCGCTCATCTGGCTCACCTCGCCGCCGGTGAGCTCCGCCAGCCTCCGCGCGAACGCCACGAGGCCCGGGTCGTCCTCCAGCAGGAAGATGTCCAGCTCGATCCCGGACCGGGCCAACCGCATCGCCTCACGCAGCGTGGCCTCCAGGGTCTCGGCCACCGGAGGCCAGTTGAAGATGCACTCGCCGTGCTCGAGGTGGGCCGTCGGCTCGCCGTCGGTGACCATCACGACCCGCTTCACGGGACGTGGATCGTCGGCGAGGACCCGCCGTGCCAGCAGGAAGGCGTGGTGCATGTTCGTGCCGTAGACACGTTCGAACCCCGCGGCCGCGAGGTCGGTCGGGCGCATCCGCCGGGCGTAGTCGCTGAAGCCGATGAGGTGGAAGGCGTCCTGTCGGTGCTTGCCCTCGATCAGCGCGTGCAGGGCAAGGGCCATGCGCTTCGCGGGCACGAAGTGGCCCTGCAGGGGCATCGAGAACGACAGATCCAGCAGCAGCACCGTGGCCGTCCGCGGGCGGATCTCCTGTTCGACCACCTCGAGGTCGTCGGGCTGCAGGCCGACCCCACCGGGGCCGGGAGCGTGTCCTTGCTCCGCGCGGCGCATCACCGCGTTGCGCACGGTCGCCGAGGTGGCGAGGGGCTCGCGGTCGCCGAAGCGCCACGGCCGGGTCTGCCCGGTGGGCTCGGGGTCCGCGCCGGTCCGTGTGCTGGCCGGCTCCCGCCGGACCCGAGCCATCAGCTTCGCGAGGGCGCGCTCGCCCAGCAACCGGGCGCCACGGGGCGTGAGCTCGAGCTCGCCGTCGCGGACGCGCATCGCTCCGGAGCTCTCCAGCTCGCGCTCGATCGCGCGGAGCCGGTCCAGGTCCTGCACGGCGTCCTCGCCGAGGGCACGACGGACCGCGTCCTCGTCGACGTCGTCCAGGGTGGCGCCGTCGTAGTCGCCCTGCAGCTGCGCATCGAGCTCGTCGAGCTCGCCCAAGCGCTCCCACGCGTCAACCGCGCGGCTGATCGGGCCGCCGGCATCGCCCACCTCGGGACGTTCGGGCGCCTCCCCCGGCATGCCAGACGGGTCGCCAGGGCCACCAGGGATGCCTCCCGGGAAGGCACCGGGAAGCGCACGCCCGAGCCGGTCGAGCTGCAGCTCGAGGTCGATGTCGTCGAACACCTGCGAGGCCAGGTCCTGCAGCTGCGCCCTCTGGTCGGGTGGCAGCGCGGCGAGGAAGGCCTGCGCGGCCTCGGCGCGGCGGGCCATCTCGGCCAGCAGCTCGTCGAGGTCGGCCGGTTCACCGGGGACGAGGTCACCGTGGCGTGCCATGAAGGCGGCGAAGCGCTCCGGCTCGTCGGGGGGCGGCTGCCCGCCGTTGTCCGCCCGGGCCTCCAGCAGATCGTTGAGCTCGGCGAGCATCGCCGCGATCCTGGCGACGTCCTCGTCGGTGATGGCTTCGAGCGCGCCGGTCAGCGCCTGCAGGTGGGCGTCGAGCAGGTCCTTGCGCAGCCGCTCGGTGAGGTCGGCGAGGCGCTGCGCCGCTTCGGGCGAGCTGAAGTCGTAGGCCGACAGCTCGCGCAGCTTGCCCGCCGGATCGGGGGGCAGCGTGTCGAGCCGCAGCTCGTCGAAGCGGGCTCCCTCGTCGTCGCGCTGCGCGAGGGCCTCCCGCTCGATCTCGACGATGTCGTCGAGCTCCGCTGCGAGCTCACCGAGGGGACCGTCGAGGTCCAGCTCGTCGGCCAGCTCCTCGCGCTGGCGCGCGAGCTGGCGACGCAGGTCATCGAGCCCGCGCTGACCGGGCAGCCCGCGACGTCGCAACCGGTCGAGTGCACCCCGCCCACCGGAGCCCATCAACAGGTCGTCACCCAGGCGGTCCAGCAGCTCACCCACGTCCTGGCGCTCGCCCAGCGGGTCGGACGAGCCGTCCCACGCGACGTAGCGGGCCCGGGGCATCGGTCAGCCTCCGTAGCGTACGGTCGTCGGGTCGAGGTCGTGGCGGCTCAACCGCCGCCCGAGGTAGAGACCCTCGAGGACGAACTCGACGACGCTCGCGGCGAGCTCGGGGTCCTCGGCGTGCTCGTCCTCGCCGAGGGCGGCGATCCAGGTGGCCAACCCGTCGATGCGGTCACCGAACGCGGCGAGCACGTCCCGGCCGGGCGCCAGGTCGCCGGTCGCGACCGCGAGGCCCTCCTCCTCGAACCGCCGCACGAGCGGCTCGAGGTCGACGCCGGTGAGGTGGCGGCGCCACACCCGCAGCAACGCACGGCCGAGCGCCTCCTCGACGACGTCCAGTTCACGTCCCTCTTCGAGCAGGTCGAACTCGATCCGGCCAAGCGCCGCCGGGACCACCGCCCGCAGGTCGATCACCCGTGGGACCGCCATGGCCGCATCGGCGCGGGCAGCGCGACGCACGGCGCTGGCCACCAGCGTCTCGTGGCCACCGATCGTGAAGCGGACCGACACCCCGGAGCGCTGGTTGACGTCGGCGCTGTCGCGCAATCCGGCGACCAGCTCGGCGAGGATCTCGTCGAGGAAGCGCGGGACGTGCACCGCGATGTCCCCGGGCGGATCCGCGGCCTCCGCTCGGACGATCGCCACCTCGTCGTCGATCGTGCGGGGGTAGTGGGTGCGCACCTGAGCGCCGAAGCGGTCCTTCAGCGGGGAGATGATCCGCCCCCGGTTGGTGTAGTCGTCGGGGTTGGCGGTGGCGATGACGAGCAGGTCGAGGGGCAGCCGCAACGAGTAGCCGCGGATCTGCACGTCGCGCTCCTCGAGCACGTTGAGCAGGGCGACCTGGATGCGTTCGGGCAGGTCCGGGAGCTCGTTGATGGCCACGATCCCGCGGTTGTGACGCGGCACGAGGCCCCAGTGGATCGTGTCCTCGTCGCCGAGGGTGCGGCCCTCGGCCACCTTGATCGGGTCGACGTCGCCGATGAGGTCGGCGACCGCGATGTCGGGGGTCGCGAGCTTCTCCGCGAACCGGCGCTCGCGACCGAGCCAGGTCACCGGCAGCTCGTCACCGAGCTCCTGCGCGCTCCGCCGGCAGCTGGTGCAGGTCGGGCGGAAGGGCGAGCAGTTGATCTCGCAGCCGTCGACCACCGCGACGCGCTCGTCGAGCAGCTCGACGAGCCGCCGGATGATCCGGCTCTTCGCCTGCCCCCGCTCCCCCAGCAGGATGACGTCCTGTCCGGCGAGCAGCGCACGTTCGAGCTCGGGCAGGACCGTGTCGTCGTACCCGACGATGCCGGTCGTCAGCGGCTCGCCCGCCCGCAGGCGGGTGACGAGGTTGCTCCGCAGCTCCTCCTTGACGCTGCGGTCGGCGACGCCCGCCTCGCGCAGGCCGGCCAACGTGCTCGGTAGCGACACGGCTCCTCCTCGCGACGTGGCTGCGCTTCCCTCCGTGGAGAGGGTACGAGGCAGCGGCCCGCGGGGATCGGCCGGGTACGGTTCGCATCCCGTGACCGCCCAGCCAACGAGGGCCCGTGAGCGACAACGACGAGCACCTCCCCCGGGAGGGCGACGCGTCGGAGCCGACGTTGCGGTGCTCGCGGTGTGAGCGCCCGATCCGCGTCGCCGACGCGATCGAGGCGCCCGTCGGCTACCAGTGCCGAGACTGCGCCAAGGGTGCGGTCCCGGCCCGGCGGCTGCGCGACCTGCAGGTCCGTCCGGTCATCACCTACGGGCTGCTGGTGGTCATCGGCGCGATCTTCCTCGTCACGATGGTCGACGACGAACGCACGCTGATCGAGACCTTCGCGCTGCGCACCGTGCTGGTCGGCGACGGGCAGTGGTGGCTGCTGGTGACCAGTGCGTTCCTGCACGCCAACCTGATGCACGTCGCCTTCAACGGGATCCTGCTGTGGCGGCTCGGTGAGATGCTGGAGTCCCACCTGGGACCGGGCCGCTTCGCCGCCCTGTACGCCGCGGGGATGGCGGGCGGGGGCCTCGGTGTGGTCCTCACCGGATGGTTGTTCACCACACCCCTCGGGGCCGTCCCGGTGTTGGGCGACGTGCTGACGATCCATCCCGGGGTCCCCACGGTGGGCGCCTCCGGCGCGGTCTTCGCCCTGATGGGCGCGGCGATGGCGGGGATGCGCAACAGCGGGGTCAACCCGTGGCGTACCGACATCGGCGGCCTGGTGCTGCTCAACCTCGTCATCACCTTCGTGATCCCGGGCATCTCGGTCGGCGGCCACATCGGTGGGCTCCTCGCCGGGCTCGCGGTCGGACGGCTGCTGTTCGTCGACCGTCAGCGGATCCGCCGCAGCATCGTGCTCGTGAGCATCATCGCCGTGGTGCTGTTCGCCCTGGCCTGGTGGCTGTCCGACGTCACGCTGACCCGGATGATCGCGATGCTCCGCTAGCCACCTTGCGTGCACGGCGTTCGGCTGCGCTGTCGGGCCCACCCCCGCCGCGCGGTGCCGACGCGTGGCGGTCGGAAGCCGATCGGCGCGCTGGTCAGTTCCGGGGCTTCCAGGCCACCGGACGCGAGCGCGTCTGCGGGAACAGCAGGTCGACGAAGCGTTCGACGACCGGCTGCGGCTCGTG
The DNA here is from genome assembly GCA_964451855.1 of uncultured Actinomycetota bacterium. Taxonomy (GTDB): domain Bacteria; phylum Actinomycetota; class Nitriliruptoria; order Nitriliruptorales; family Nitriliruptoraceae; genus CSSed11-175R1. The sequence continues at coordinate 2,452 of CAYVJT010000132.1, read as the reverse complement.
GTTGGCGAGGCCCGGTCGCTCGTTCGCCTCGATGATGACGTGCTCGGGGCCCTCGACGTCCTCGACCAGCAGATCGACGCCGACGACGGGGATGCCGATGACCTGCGCGGTCTTCACGGCAGCTTCGGCGAGCGACGGGTGCAGGTGCTCCGTCACGTCATGGATCGTCCCCCCGGTGTGCAGGTTGGCGGTCCGACGGACCCGCAGGACCTCCCCGTCCGGGAGCACGTCGTCGAGGTCGTAGCCGTTGTCCCGCACCGTCTGCCGGGTGTGCTCGTCCATCGGGATCGTCGACTCGCCATCGGTGGCGACCGCGCGGCGGCGGCTCTGGCGTTCGATCAGCTCGCGGATCGTGAGCGCGCCGGTGCCGACCACCTCGGCGGGGCGGCGGATGGCAGCCGCCACCACCTCGTCGTCGATGACGACAACACGCAGGTCGTCGCCCTCGACACGTTCCTCCAGCAGCACCTCGTTGCAGAACATCCGTGCGTGGTCGACGGCCGTCGCGAGGCGCGCCTCGTCGGTCACACCGACGGTGATGCCCGCCCCCTGCTCGCCGCGGGCAGGCTTGACGACCACGTCGCCGACCTCCGCGAGGAAGGCGGCGTTGGTCTCGGCGTCCCCCGCCAGGATCCCGCTGGGCACCCGGAGGCCGGCGCGCTCCAGCAGCTTGCGGGTGATGCGTTTGTCGTCGCAGCGGCTCATCGCCACGGCCGTGGTCAGCTCGGACAGCGACTGGCGGGTGCGGATCTCGCGGCCGCCGTGCGAGAGGTCCACCTCACCCCACTCGGCGTCGAGGACCCGGACGGTGATGCCCCGCCGGATCGCCTCCTCCGCGATGATGCGCGCGTAGGGGTTCAGCTGCGAGACGTCCTGGGTCTCGGTGTAGAGCGGCTCGTTGATCGGGTTCTTGCGCTTGACGCAGAACACCGGGACCCGCACGAACCCGAGCTTCTCGTACAGCCGGATCGCGGCGTCGTTGTCGTGCACGACCGACAGGTCGAGGAAGGCGCGCCCCCGGGCCTTGAACCGATCGGCGAGGACCCGAACGAGCGCCTGGCCGATGCCGGGTTGGGTCGCCTGCATGTCGACCGCGAGGCACCACAGGCTGCTGCCGTCCTCCGGGTCGTCGAACGCACGCTTGTGGTCCACGCCGGTGATCGTGCCGATGACCTCCCCGGTGTCGGCGTCCTCGGCGACGAGGTAGATGAACGTCGAGGTGCGCTGGTTGGCCCACATCACCTCGGGCGGGGCGGTGACCATGCCCGCCGCGGTGTAGATCCGGTTCACCTCGTCGGCGTCTCGTTCGCTGGCGAGGTCACGGACCACCACCCCGTGGATCGGGTCATGGTTGGAACGGTGCTGGTGCAGCCACAGCCGGTAGGTGTGGCTGGGATCGATGAACAGCTCCTGCGGCGCCCGGCTCACCAGCACGTGGGGTTCGCGCACGTAGAGGCAGATGTCGCGGCGCCCCGGCTCCTCCTTGGCGATCTCAGCGAGGAGCTCCTCGTGGTCGGTGAAGGTCTGGCCGAACAACAACCGGCCCCAACCGCACTCCAGCGCGACGTTGGTCGAGATGCCGTCGGCGAGGTGCGACGGCGGCGAGTCCCACGAGCGGGTCGAGAGCCCCTCCTCGTAGCTCGGCTTGGCGGATCCGCGCACACGGCCCCGCGCCGCGCGGAGGTCGCGGTCGGGCTTGCGTTGGTCGTCCAACGTAGGACTCCTGGTGGCGTCGTCCGTCAGGGGCGCACGCCGTGGGTCTGTAGCCACAGTTCGAGCAGGCCCAGCTGCCACAGCTTGTTGCCGCGCAGCGCGGTCAGCTCCGCGTTGGGGGCCGAGAGCAGGCGGTCGACGTAGGCGTCCTGGAACAGCCCGCGCTCGCGCGCTTCCGGGGCGTGCAGCGCATCACGAACGAGCTCGAGGTAGGGCCCTTCGAGGTGCTTGAGCGCCGGGACAGGGAAGTAGCCCTTCGGCCGGTCGATCACCGCCGAGGGGATCACCCGACGCGCGGCCTCCTTGAGCACGCCCTTGCCCTCCTGGGCGAGCTTGAGCTCGGGCGGGATCCGGGCCGCGATGCCCAGCACCTCGTGGTCGAGGAAGGGCACCCGCGCCTCGAGCCCCGATGCCATCGTCATGTTGTCGACGCGCTTGACCGGGTCGTCGACGAGCATGATCTGCGAGTCGAGCCGTAGCGCCATGTCGGTCGCGGTCTCCGCTCCAGGTCGGGCGAAGTGCTGCTCAACGAAGGCACGGGAGACGTCCTCCTCGATGCGGTGCTCGGGCCGGAGCAGCTCCGCCATCTCGTCGTGGGGCCGGTCGAAGAACGCGGCCTGGTAGCGATCGACGGCCTGGCTGACCAGCTGTTCCCGCGAGGCGTCAGGGCCGAGGTCGTCGGTGAGCGCCTGCATCGGCGGGTACCAGTGGTAGCCGGCGAACACCTCGTCGGCACCCT
>CAYVJT010000131.1:0-10840 GCA_964451855.1 uncultured Actinomycetota bacterium | reverse complement strand
AACCCAAACGCAACCTCGCCGGTATCACCAACGACGCGTTGCTGCAGACCCTGCCGCGCACCGTCAACACCGGTATGGGGGCGCTGTTCATCCTCGTCGCGCTGTACGCCCTGGGTGGGGACACCCTGTCGGACTTCGCGCTTGCTCTGATCGTCGGCACGACGGTCGGCATGTACTCGTCGGTGCTGGTCGCCTCGCCGATCTTGTTGACCCTGGAGCGATGGCAGCCACCGCAGAAGACGCCGGTCCGGCCGCGGCCGGTCGACAAGTCGCGTGGCTCGAAGGCGGTCGTTTGAGTTCCGCGGAGCATCGCCGTGGCCGGCCGGTGGGGCCGGCGCCACCGTGATGTCGCTGAGACCGCGCGGCCTTCTCGAGTGGGCGGTGCCTGCAGCCGCGGTGGTGTTCGCCGTGACCGTCGCACTCACGATGGGTGGACGACTGCCCGACCCCGTCGCCACCGGCTGGTCGTCGGGCGGCGAGCCGCCTGGGACGGCTCCGCGGTGGATGGAGCTCAGCTTCAGCGTCTTCGCCGTGACGATCGGCGCCGCCTTCGGTGCGATCGCCCCGCGCGCACCGACGGTGCGTCTTGCACGCTGGCTGGTCGTGCTCGGGCATGTCGCGGCGATCGGCTGGGCGGGACGTCTCTGGCGGATCGTGGCCGCGAACCTGGATGCCGAACGGTGGTCGGACAGCACGGCGAGCGTGCCCGTGACCGGCGTGCTGCTGGCGATGTCGGTCGCCGGTCTGGTGGGCTGGCTGGTCAGCGGGCACCGTCGGCATTGCAGTCGCAGGAGGGAGGAGGACGACGGAATGGATCGGTGATCAGCGACGGTCGCTACGCGGCAACCTGACCGTGACGCTGGTTCCCCCGGGTTCGACGTCGATCGTCCCTTGGAGGTCATCGACGAGGTGCAACAGCACGGTCCAGTCCGTCGTCACGCTCCCCTCATCGCGCGCAGCTCGCAGCCCGGCCTGGGCATCCCAACCGTCATAGGTAACCGTCAGCTGCACACCATCGGTGATCGAGGCACCTGCGAGCGCAACCGCGGTCCCCGGCGCGGCGTGGGACAGCGCCAGTACCACCAACCGGTCGAGGATGCGCTCGATACGGACCGGGTCGAGGTTCACGACGATCGAGGCGACCGCACAGCTGACCCGGCGCTGTTCCGGATCATGGCTCCGTACGACCTGCTCGGCCAACACGGCCAGCCGCGTCGGTTCGCGCGTCGGGCGGTGGTCGCCGCCGATCCGCTCCAGGGTGCGTGCCGCCCGTTCCGCGACGGCCGTAGCGGCTTCGACCTGTCGACGTCCGGGACCGCTGGCAGGCAACAGGCTGCCAACTTGGCGCAGTGCATCAGCAAGCCGAGCGAGGTCGTCCCCCAGCAGGTGCTGCGCCACGGCGCGCTGCTTTCGATCATCGCTGTCGTCTGCCAACTCGACCTCCTCCCGGGCACGCATCCTAGGAGCCGGCAACGACCCCACAGCAACGTCACAGCCGCCGAGGCCCTCTACAGTGCGCTCATCCGCTGGGTGTGGAGGCCAAGGTGTACGCACGTGTCGTGGTCGGGACGGACGGTTCGGACCGTTCCCTGACGGCACGGCCCGCCGGCGAAGCGGCAGCAGCCGCCTTCGACTGCCCGCTCGAACTGCTCCACGTGCCGGCCGCCGAGGACCCACCCCGGCTCGACACGACTGGCATGACGGTCCGACCCGCACCAGACCCCGCCGCCGGCCTGATCGACCACGCCACCGAAACGGACCCACCTGGTCTGCTGTGCCTGTCCACCCGCGGGCGTGGCGCGGTCGGTGAGCTGGTGTTCGGCAGCGTCACCGCGCAGGTCATCCGCACGTTGCACGCACCTCTGCTCACCATCGGACCATCCGTCACGCCGACACGCCAGCCCTGGAAGCGGATGCTCGTCTGCCTCGATGGGTCGGCCACCGCCGCCAGCATCCTGCCGGTGGTGCGGGAGTGGGCAACCGAACTCGACCTCGAGGTCCACCTGCTGCACATCGCCTACCCGCTGGGAGATCCCTTGACCAGGGACATCCAGATTCCCGAGGAGACCCGCATCGTCACCGGCCAACTCCGGGCCGCCGTCCAAGTGCTCCAGGACGCCGGCATCACTGCCCAGTGGTCCGTGGAAGAGGACACCGTGGTGGCTACCGGCATCGTCGGGCAGGCGGCTTATCGGATGGCGGACCTCATCGCGCTCGCGACCCACGGTCGGACCGGGCTTGCACGGATACTCGCGGGCAGCGTCGCGTCAGAGACCGTCCGACGCGCCACAGTGCCGGTGCTGACCCTCCGACCAGAAGGCCTGCGCTGACGGCTGCCTTTCCGGCCGGTGCAGCCGGGTGACGCTCCAGCGGGCGCCTGTGTGGGGTTACAGGGTGGCAGCTGGTCACGAGTAGCCTCATCCGACCCGTATCCCGCCCGTCGGAGTGCTACGTGCAGGTCACGCTGGGCGTCGACTCCCTGCTGTTGGCAGGAGCCGTGCTCGCCCTGTCCGCCGTGTTCGTCTCGGCGCTGGTCACCCGCCGATCGCGACGGTTCCGGGTCCCCGGCGCGCTGCTCTTCCTCGCACTCGGGATGATCTTCGGTGACGACGGTCTCAACCTGATCAGCCTCGACGACGCTGAACTCGTCCAGAACGTCGGTGTCGTCGCACTGCTCTTCATCCTGCTCGAAGGCGGTCTGACAACCAAACCGACCGACCTCAAGCTTGCGGCACTGCCCGGACTGCTCCTCGCGACCGTCGGGGTGATGCTCACCGCCGGGATCACCGCCGCCGGTGTGTGGCTCTTCCTCGACGTCGATCTGGTCACCGCCGGGCTGATCGGCGCGGTCGTCGGTTCCACCGACGCTGCAGCCGTGTTCTCCATGATGCGCACCACCCCGCTGCCCCGACGCACCGCCGCGCTGCTACGGGTCGAGTCCGGGTCGAACGACCCCATCGCCGTGATGCTGACCGTCGGGCTGCTTGCCACCTACGACCAGGGCGCAACCATCGGACAGTGGGCGAGTTTCGCGCTCATCCAGCTGATCGGTGGCGGGATCGTGGGCGGCGCGGTCGGCATGCTGGCCGTGGTCACGCTCCGCCGGACGACCCTCGCACTCGAAGGGCTGTATCCGATCACCATCGCCGCGTTCGGCGCGCTCGCCTATGGGCTCGCGGTCACCATCGGCGCGTCCGGGTTCGTCGCGGTCTACCTCACTGGCGTGCTCGTCGGGGCGCTGCTACCCCGCCAGCGGCGGGCGATCCTGGGATTCCACGAAGCTCTGGCCAACGCCGCCGAGATCGGGCTGTTCCTGCTCCTCGGCCTGCTCGTGTTCCCCTCGCAACTCCCCGCCGTCGCGCTCCCTGCCCTGCTGGTCACCGCCGTGCTCACCGTCGTCGCCCGACCTGCCGCGGTCTGGGCCTGCACCCTGTGGCAGCGCTACGGCTGGCGGGAACGCACGGTGCTAAGCATGGGTGGGCTCAAGGGCGCCGTCCCCATCGTGTTGGCCACCTTCCCGTTGACGGCAGACGTCGACGGCGCGGACCTGATCTTCGACGTCGTGTTCTTCGTCGTATTGGTATCCGTGTTGATCCAGGGCGTCGCGCTCCTGCCCACCGTCAGACGGCTCGGGTTCGAGGAACGACTGCCCGCCTGGGCGCCCGTCGCCGAAGCCCTCCCGCTCGAGGGCATCGAGATCGACCTCATCGAACTCCACGTCACCGCCGACATGACCGTCGCCGGCAGACGCCTCTCCGAGCTGGCCATCCCTGATGGATCCATCGTCACCGCCGTCGTCCGCAACGACGAGGTCATCGTCCCCAAAGGCGACACCGAGATCCGTGTCGACGACGTGCTACTCATCACCACCCAACGGGACCGCACCGCCCTCCAACGACTCACCGCCTGGGCCCGCGGCGAGGGTTGAACCCGAACGCTCAGCCCCTTCTGATCACCTCCTCGAACGTTGTAGTAGCGCCGAGGAGACCAGGGCCACATGCTGCCTCGACATCGCGGCCAAAGCAACCACTCTCGAAACAGGCAGTAACCGTTGTTGCTCGGTCTCGAAACGTCAGAATTGGTGAGTCACGGCCGCCCAAGGGTCCGGAAGCGTCACGGTTCTGACGACGAACCTTGCGGCGAAGGACCGTACGCCAGATCTACTGCTGAGAGTCCTGTCCAACACGCCCTCATCCCCGAGGCTTTCGCCACCTCTTCTGTGGGGCAACCTGACGCGATCTCTGCACGCTTTGCACGTGTCTTCTGGGCTACGTCTGTGGGGCCGACCACCTGGCCACGCGGAGGACGAGCACGGCCACCACGAGATGCAGGGCGAGTGGCAGGAAGTAGATGCTCTGGCCGGTCCGGGGAGCGGCGATGGCCGCGAGAATGGCTCCGACCGCCCAGCCGAGCGCAGAGAACCCAGCCGCATACGGGACGACGAGGGCCAGGACAATCGCGACGAGGCCGAGAGTGAGAGCTCCCCTGGCCAAGGTGGCAGGTGTGTAGTACACGGCGAGCTCCCCACTGGCTGCCATGCGAGCCATTCCGGCGGCGCCGGCCGCGCCCACGAATCCACCGATGAGACCGCCGACGACACCTCGGGTTGGGCCGACGATCCATGACACGATGAGCAACGTGACGATGATGGTGGCCATAGCCCTTCCTCGTCGCGATCGTGGTTGTGCGGTGTGACAGATCGGCCGAACCTCGACCAGCGGCTCATGGAAGGTCGGGTCGGATGGCGTGCCGTCGTTGCCAGAGGGCATCGAGGAAGGCGGGCCAGTCGGTGGCGGGGTCGTGCTGGTCGCGGATCTCATCGAGGACCTCGAGTGCTCGGCGCTGCCGAAACGACAACGGGTGACCGTTGCCGTCGCCGCGGCCGAGTCCGAAGGCGGCGGTCAGCGCGTCGAGCAGGTCCCGACGGAATGGCGGCCAATCGTGCGGGTTGTTGAGGGCGTGGGCGAGCTCGACATAGTGGACGTACTGGTCGCGGTGGATCCAGTGCAGGTCGTCGAGGCCGATGCCGGGCCGGTCGAACATCGTGGCTCCTCGCAGGTTGTAGTCAGGATGCAGTTCTCGAGGGCGCTTCGCAGCGCGCGGTCGCTCGAGCTGTGGAAATCGTCCGTGTGAGTTGCACGCGGGTCATCGGCGGAACAGTCGTTGGATCTGCTGGCGGGTGTCGTGCCGGGATCTGAGGTCGGCCAGTTCTCGGTCGAGCTCGGCGAGCTTGTTGGCCCAGTAGCGGACGAGGTCGCGGGTGGCCCGGTAGCCGGGCGCGCCGCGGGTGAGATCGGCCAGGCGCCGTGTGACGGCCTGGTGGGCGGCCTCGGCCATGCGACGGTCCTCAGCCACGAAGTCTGGCCGCCGTGTGGCCGTCACCTCGGGGTTCACGGTCTGGGTGGGGCCGGCGCGGTAGTGCGAGCGAGCCAGCAGCCGCTGGAGATCGGCGATGCGCCAGCGTCCTTGCTCGTCGGCTTGCAGCCGCAGGGTGATGGCGCCCCAGCGGTCGCCTTCGGTGCGGGTGACGACGGTGGCCGCCACCTCGCGGTCACCGAGGCGTGTGAGGTGGGGTTCACCGATCTGATCGTCCTGGACCGGGCCACCGTGGAACCGCCCGAGCTTGCCGGGCTTGGACCACCGCAGCCCGGTGTCCGGGTCCATCAGCTCGAGCAGATGCCCGGGTGGCCGCAGTCCGCGCTCGACCTCAAGGCACGTGCGGGCGATGAACCGCAGGATGTCGGCGACCTGTTCGTCGGTTGGGATCGGCGCGGCTGGCCGGTCGGTGTTCATCGGGATCGGCCCGCGGGTCGGGGACGTCTGGGCTGTTCGAGGACGGCCTGAGCGCGGGCGGCGTCGATGACCCGGTCGAGCTGGTCGGGTGGCACGAGCTGGCGGGCGACCTGGCCGACGCGTTCGTGGAGTTGCTTGAACCGGTCGACGTCCCCGCGGATCCAGCCGGCGATGTAGCCGGCGGCGTGGCCGGTGATGTCGTGCCCGAACCGGGCCGAGATCGTGTGGGCGGCCGCCTCGGCCACCGCTTCGCAGTCGGGCCGGTTGTGGGTGTAGTAGCGGCGGTCCCCAGCCTCGTGGGCGGCGATGAGGTCGGGGTCTTCGCGATGGGCGAGCTCATGGGCAAGGGTGGCCAGCCGCTCCCCCGGGCTCGCACCGGCATCGAGGACGATGCGGTCGCCGTCGCGCTGGTAGTAGCCCGACAGTCCTTCGGGCAGGGGGCGGAGCTCGACGGTGATGCGGTTGTCGCGGCAGTAGCCATCGAGGTGGTCGGCCAACTCGCGGGGCGCCTGCTCCGGGGCGGGACGGCCCAGCTGCGGGAGAGCCTCGCCGTGGGTCTGACAGGCGTCCCAGACGTAACCGATCCCGAAGGAGACCCGCCGTTCGAGCCGGGCCCGTTCTTCCTTGTTGGCGGGTGGACGAGTTCGCGTGCCGGTGGTCGGGTCGACCCAGTAGGGCTTGGGGTAGAAGACCATGATCCCGGCCTCGCCCTTGCGGACGTGGCGGCCGAGCTGCTTCCAGGTCCGAAACGAGGCCACGGTCCCGGTCGCCTCGGGCAGCCGCTCCGCAAGCTGCGTCATGATCCACATCGAGTTCGCGGGCGCGTAGCGATGGAACAGCGACATGCGGGCGAACCAGTCGCCGTACTCGCCGGAGTCGACGATGCGGCGCAGCTCGCGTTCCAGCATCTGCTCGGCGTCGCCCCGGCGTTCCTCCAAGCTGGGGCGGCTGGCGGTGGGCATGGGTGCCTCCTCGGTCGGTCAGCGGCGACGGGCGCCGATGCGTCGGACGGGCATCGCGCCCGGCTCGGAGTGCGGAACCGGCCGTATCGCGGCGGCCGGAGGCGGGCTGCGGGGATGCTTCAGGCCGGCGGCAAGCCCCGAGGCGATGGTCCGGCGGATCTCGGCGGCACCCAGCCCGGTCCGAGCGGCCACCTTCGCGAGCTCGGCCGTGACGTGGTCCTGGTCGACGAGGCCGGCACCTGCGAGCTGCCCGAGGTTGAACGCCGCGCGGTTCAGCGTGTCGTTACGGTTGCCCTCAACCGCGGTGGCGAGGCTGGCGAGTTCGCGCTGGAGTGCGGCGGCGACGTAGCGCTGTTGCGGGCTCCCGGTGGGCAGCGTTCGTGTCGCCACCTCGATGACAGGGACGTCGGGGGTTCGGCTGCGGTCCAGCAGTGCGAGCAGCCAGCCGGGAGGTTCGGCGGGTGGGATGCGGCCGAGCCACTGGTAGCGGCTTCCCGTGGCGTGGATCGAGGGTGGTACAACGATGTAGCCGCCGTCGGCGCGCAGGTCGATGCCCGGCAGGAGGCGCGCACGGTTGGCGACGGTGCCGCCGGGATGGGCGAACAGCAGCTGGCGGCCACCCGAGCCGGTGCGCTGCTCGCAGGTAGGCGGCAGAGCCTCGTGATCGGCCTCGAGTCGAGCGAGGCTGGTCGGTCCGTCGGGAAGGTCGATGTCGAGGACCAGCAGCCGCGAGCTGGCGCCGGTGGCGACCCCGACGTTCGCATCAGGCCAGCGTGTCCACCATCCGCGGACCTGGTCTGGATCGGTCGAGGCGTCGTGCAGTCCTCGGCCGGTGCGCGGATGCTTGCCGGCTGACCCGCAGTCGGTGACGGTGCAGCTGCAGCCTCGCGGGCGCGGGGTGTGCAGCGGCAGGACCGGCCAGCCGTGTTCGGCGTAGCGCAGGGCGACCTCGACGAGGTGGCGAGGGTCCGGCGGGTCCGCCCGTCCCATCAGCCGGCCTGCCGGCGGTAGGTGGCAAGTTCGGGTCGCAGGGCTCTGCGGGCGCGAGAGACCCGCTGGCGCACAGCCGAATAGGACAAACCGTGCCGGTTGGCGACCTCGTAGAGCGGCTCGCGGTTCGCCATCGCGAACAGCGCGTCTCGGGTGACGGCATCGAACTCGGCCAGGGCCTGGTGCAGATCGTCACCGAGGTCCGAGTGGTCGTCCCCTCCGCGGTCATGGGCTGGGTGGTGGCGTGCATGCAGCCAGGCCGTGCCGACCGGTCGTTCGTGGCGGCGGCGGTGCAGGTGCTGGGCGACGATCTTGCCGACCCGGTGGGTCAACTGGCGGGCGACCCGGCGGCGCAGCCAGCACGCGTCGGACAGGTCGGCCTTGGCCAGGGTCCGGTAGAGCACCTCGAGGCAGACGGCTCCCCATTCGGTGGCGTCGTGTTCGAGCAGGACGCGGCCGCGCGTGACCAGCAGCGGCCGGTGGCTGGTGGCGAGCCATCCCAGTGCGACCGGGTCGCCGGCGAGCGCGGCTGAGACGAGCCGTCGGTAGCAGGCGCCGCCGTCGAGTGTGGGAGCCTCGACGTGCGCCGCGGGCTCGCCGGTGCAGCCCTCGCCGAGCAGCCGGGTGATGTGACGGTCGCGCTCGTCGTCGCCAAGGTGGGTCCAGCGGCGGGTCACGTCGCCGAACGGGGCAGGTGTGGAGTCGAACATCGGACGCAGCTCCTGCTCGAGGTGCGTCCACGGTCTCCTGGGGGCTATGCGGAACTGATGCCAACTCCTATGCCAGCCCTTATGCGGCGTGGTCGATTTCGTGGTACATCTTGTGTGACGGCTATGCCGACCTGTTCAGGGCTATGCCAACCCCTATGCCAAGGCGATGACGGTGGCGCGAACACACCGATCGGTGCGGGTCGACGAGGAGCTGCTGGCCGAGCTCGAGGAGCTCGCTCGTCAGCAGCTGATACCGGCCGGGTTCACCGACCAGGTCGAGGTCGCACTGCGGCTGTTGGTCCGCGACGCCACCGACCAGCAGACCCGGCATGCCGCCGGCCTGGTCGGCGCCGACCGGCAACGCGCGGAGGCGACCTACCGGCGGCTGCACGGACGCAGCGGCGAGCGATGACCGTTGGGCAGATCTGGCGACGACCCGACGGGCTGCGCTGGGTCGAGATCCAGGCCGAGGCCATGGAGCCATCCGGCTGGAGGCTGATGGTCCCACTCGTCAGTCTGGACGACGCCCCCGACGCCCCACCCCTTGTCGTGACCCTGGACGAGGTCCGCGCCCGCGTCCACCTGCTGTCCGCCGTCCCCGACGGCGACCTCGGCGAGCCCACCGGTGCGCTCCGCGCCGAGGATCTCGGACGTCTCCAGGCGGCGGCGCACCGCCTGATCACCGGGTAGCCGGCACGGCAGCAGCTCGGACGCCACCTCAACGACCTCGCCGGCGCACGACCTATCTTGGGGACACTCTCGGAGAAACCCCATGACCAACCCGGCCGATGTCGGTGTCGCTTCGTGGCCGTGCTACTCATCGTCGCGTCCGTCGCCTCGGTCTCGTCGGGGCAGCGCGGAGGTGGTGACGACGATCCGTGCCCAGCGAACGATGCCGGCCGAACACCAGCTGGTCCACCTGACGATCACCTCGGGTGTCGACGACCTCAGCGAGAAGCTGCAGGCGATCCGAGACGCGCTGCAGGCTTGGCGGTGGCCACGGTTCCGGGCACGCCGACCGGGTCAGGCATCACGGGTGATGACGTCGAGGTGGTGGGGGGTTGTCTGGCGGTGATGGACGTCACGAAGATGCGGCGGCTGTACGTCGACGAGCAGTTGACGACCCAGGAGATCGCCAAGCTTGCCGGCACGTCGTCGGGGACGGTGTGGAAACGGCTGGTCGACGCAGGTGTGCAGATGCGCCCGCGGGGGGTGACACCGCGGCTTTCCGACGACGAGCTGCGACACCTGTACATCGACCAGCGGCTGTCGACGCTGCAGATCGCGGAGCAAACCGGAATGTCGACCAGCGGCGTCACCGATGCACTCGAACGGGCAGGGATCCCCCGGCGCGGCGCGGGCGTGCTGCCGGTGGACGACGAGACCCTGCAGCGCCTCTACGTGGATGAGCGGCTCGATGCGGATGAGCTGGCAGCCAGGTTCGATGTGCCGCCGTGGACGGTCCGCCGTCGGCTGCGTGCGGCCGGGATCCAACGACCCGCAGCGCCTCCCGGCGGGTTCGTGCCGCCCGAGACAGAGCTACGCCGCCGGTATGTGGACGGCCACGCCAGCCTGGCTGAGCTCGCGGCGCACTACCGGGTGCCGTCGGCCACGGTCCGGCGGTGGCTGGGGCTGCGGGGGATCGCGCTGCGGCAGGTTCCCGCGTCGCAAGGGGCGCGCACAGGCGACCCGGTGCGTCTGTCACGCGACGAGCTGTGGGAGCTGTACGTCGAGCAGGGGCTGACCGTGACCCAGATCGGAGACCACGTCGGGGTGACCAAGAACGTCATCACGACGGCCCTGCACGCGCAGCGGATCCCCGTGCGGCCGCCCGGACCGTCACGCAAGCCGCCGGTGGTGCTGCTGGACGCCTTGTACGCCGACGGTGCGGTCACGGCAGTGCTCGCACGGCACGGGATCCCGCGACGGCCACAGGCAGGCTGGCTGCGGCAGCGCTGGCCCGACCCGGTCGAACCGCCCGCAGCGGCGCTCGAGGAGCTGTACGTGGATGTCGGCCTGTCCGCAGCCCACATCTCACTGCTGACCGGCCTGCACGTCCCGGGGGTCCGTAGCCGTCTGCAACGCGCCGGACTGCAGACCCGCAGCACTTCCCGCTCACCGTGGAAGCCCACCACGTAGCGACAGCACTGCTGACGTGCTCGGTCGATCTCCACACCTGCACGTCAACCTGCTGGACCTGCACGCCACCCCGATCCCGACGCACGCACCCTCGTCCGCCAGGCGCACATCCACGGCGCGATGTCACAATCCGTGTGCCTCGACGACAACTCCCTGTGCGACCACGGCATAGGGACGCACCAATGCACTGTCCGAGTGAGACGGGCCGGCGGGGCCGGCGATGCTGACCGTCAAGCGCATCCACGC
>CAYVJT010000130.1:4889-10885 GCA_964451855.1 uncultured Actinomycetota bacterium | reverse complement strand
CTGCGCCACTGGTACCGGCACGGGTTCAGAGCCGAGCTCGCCGACGTGATCGATGCGAGCCTCGCCCTGCTCGCGGACGGCCTGGAGCTTCCACCGCTGGACCGATGACGCCGGGTGCCGTGACCGCGTTGCCGGCGATCGGTGGGGATGTCAGCGTGTCATGCGTTCGGGATGTTCGCTGTCGACGAGCCGCACGACGCTCTGGTCGCGCCCGCCTTGCTTGGCGGCGTACAGCGCCTCGTCGGCCTCACGGAACAGCCGGTCGTACGCCCTGTCGGTCACGGCGACGCCGGCGGAGACGGTGATCGCCAGCGACGGATGCAACTCGTCCCAGGGATGTGTACGCACTGCGGCGATGATCCGTTGGGCGAGAGCGACGGCGTTGTCGAGGTTGCACTGGTGTCCGACGATCACGAACTCGTCGCCGCCGTACCGTCCGAGGAGGTCGTGGCCGCGCACGCTCGCGCGGAAGACCTCGACGAGCTGGCGGAGCACCTCGTCACCAAGATCGTGGCCGAGGACGTCGTTGACGGCCTTGAAGTGATCGACGTCGAGGTAGATGGTCGCCACCCACCCCTGGTCCTCGGCGTTGTCGAGGTTCCTCCGTTCGTGATCGAGGCGGCGTCGGTTGGCGACGCCGGTGAGCGGATCCTCGAGGCTCGCGCGCTCGACCTGGGCATGTGCACGCCGCAGCCGACGGATGTTCAGGAGGTCGCTCATCGCGTCCCGTCGTCGGAGACGGAACTCCCAGTGTTTCTGGGTCATCAGCTGGGCGTAGCTCCAGGCTTCCTGCAGTCCAGCATGATCGGGTTCCTCGACCACCGCGATCCGGGCTCCGAGCCAGCGCAGCGCATGCTCGACCTGTTCACGCTTGATCGGGCGATGGCTGTCCAGGCCGGCGTGGACCTCCTCGCGAGCCTCCGCGAGTCTGCCCTCCGCAACCAGCCGGGTCGCCAACCCGAACCGGGCGTAGCACTCAGACTCCATGTCACGCCCGGTAGCGACGAGGTCGTCGACCTGCGCCCGTCCCTCATCGACGGTCACCCGCCCCGACATCACTTCAGCGAGGAGGGTCACCAGCTTGACGTCGTTCTCGAGCGGCGTGCCGGCGACGATGTCGCTCTCGCCTGCCCACGCATCCAGCGCGAGGCCGAGGCGATCCCGTGCCTCGGCGCCTTCGCCGACACGCTCGAGGGTGATCGCCCAGGTCGCGATGTTGAGCAGCCGGTTGTAGATCAGTCCGCGATGGACCCACGGATCGTCGACGGCATCCAGCATCGTGGCCACGCGGTCGTACAGCCTCGCGCTGTCCTCGTGCAGGTCGATGAGCATGTACGTCGCCGCGATCCCGTTGATGGCTCCGGCCAGCGACCCCGAGGGCTGGGTCTCGTTGTCGGTCAACACCTCAGCGGTGACCAGTTCCTCGATGCCATGCGCTTCCTCGCCAGCCGCCAGGTGGACCCGGGCGAGGTAGTGCCGGCCGCGGCTCTCCCAGAGGGGCAGTCCCGCGATCTGCGCACGTTCGATCAGCTCGATCGCCGAACGGCGGACGGCATCGTTGTCGCCGCGGTACCAGAGGTCCGAGACCTCGATGAAACGCGTGGCGCACTCGGCCTCGGGGTCGCGGCGTGCCACCGCCTGGTGGAGCAGGTCGCGGATCTCCTGGCGGACGTCTTCACCGGCCCAGGATCGTGGCTGCAGGGCACGAGCGCGCTCGACGAGTTCGACCGTCGGGGTGGCTCCGGCGGACGCAGCTGCGGCATGGTCACCGTCAGTCGATCGTCCCATACCTGTATGTCGGCCCAGATGACGCCGAGATGAGCGGTCTGGCGGTGTGCGCTCGCCCTGGGCCAACATCACGGGTAGACACGATGGGTCAGCTTCCCCGTGCGTGCGATGGGTGCGCTTCCAACGGTCTACCGTTGGAAGCGCACCCATCGCCGTCGGGCCCGCCCCTCACATCCGCCCGCTCGCCCCCGTGCGGTGCCCGGAGGATCGATGATGAGCACGCATGAGCGAGAGGTGACCGTGCCGGTGGAGCTGTGCCTGCCGGACGGCAGGACGCTGAACCCTGACGCGGTCGGATGGGCACGCCGCCCGCTGCACCGCGCCAACCTCACCGGCGGCTGGGGTCGCACCAAGCGGTGGGACTACTGGGCGCTGCTGTCCGACGAGGTCGCGGTCGCGGTCACCTACGCCGACGTGGACTACCTCGGCATCGTCGCTGTCTGGTGGTGCGAGCTCGACACGGGGCGGACCGGTGGTCGTGAGGTCGCGGTCCCGCTCGCGCGGGGCGTCTCGCTCCCCGCCGTGCCGGGCGCGTCCCCGCTCCACTTCCGCAGCCCCCACCTCGGCGTCGAGGTGGTCGATCACCCCACCGGCACGGCGCTGACGGCCCGGTGGCGGGAAGGCGATGGGCGGATGGGGCGGCTCGATGCGGAGGTCGCGCTCCCGGAGGGCCACGAGTCGGTGAACGTGGTCATCCCCTGGAGCGACACCCGCTTCCAGTACACCTCCAAGCAGCAGGCGCGACCGGCGATCGCGCAGCTCAGGATCGGCGATGACGCCCGCGACCTCGGTGGTGGCCACGGGCAGCTGTGGGGTGTGTTGGACGTCGGCCGCGGACGCTGGCCCTACCGGACGCGCTGGAACTGGGGCGCAGGTGCCGGGACCGCGCGCGATGGCCGGATCGTCGGGCTGCAGGTCGGTGGGCGATGGACCGAGGGCACCGGTGCCACCGAGAACGGGGTGATCGTCGACGGTGAGGTGGTCAAGCTCGGCGAGGAGCTCGTCTGGGCGTACGACTGGGACCGGCCGTTGGAGCCGTGGCGGGTGCGCTCGTCCGACGAGGCCTTGGACGTGACGCTCCACCCGGTGCACGATCGGCATGCGCGGACCGAAGCGCTGGTGCTCGGTACCGAGGTCCACCAGGTGTTCGGTCGCTGGCACGGCCATGCCCCGGCGCCCGGTGGCGGGAGCGTCGAGTTCGACGGGCTGCTCGGCTTCGCCGAGGAGTCACGCTCACGCTGGTGACGGGTCGTCCCCGTGGCCACGGTGGATCGTTGGGGGGATGCGCGTCATAGGCTGGCTGTCTCGAGCGGGTCCGGACGGGTCCGGACGGGTCCTGGGACGGCGAGGTGGCGTGGTGACCGAGGTGGTGGGGTGACCGGCCGGCTGCTCGTCGTGGCCACGCCGATCGGCAACCTCGGCGACCTGTCCCCGCGCGCCGCCGAGGTCCTGCGGACGGTCGATCTGGTGCTCGCGGAGGACACGCGCCGGACGGGGACCCTGCTGGAGCACGTCGGCAGCCGGGTCCGTCAGCGGTCGCTCCACGAGCACAACGAGCGTGAACGGATCGACGAGGTCCTCGAGTTGCTGGCTGAAGGCCGTGACGTCGCGCTGGTCTCCGATGCCGGCACGCCGGTGGTCTCCGATCCGGGCTACCGGTTGATCGCCGCAGCTGGCGATGCCGGTGTGCGCGTCGAGCCGCTGCCCGGGCCTTCCGCGGTGCTCGCCGCGCTGGCGGTGTCGGGGCTGCCGAGCGACCGCGTCGTGTTCGAGGGCTTCCTGCCGCGGAAGGGTCGGACGCGTACGGAGCGCTTGGCGGAGCTGGCCCGCGAGCCGCGCACGATCGTGCTGTTCATCTCGCCGCACCGGGCGGGCGCCGACCTCGCTGATCTGGCCGAGGCCCTGGGAGGGGATCGCCGTGCCATCGTGGCACGGGAGCTGACGAAGCTGCACGAGGAGGTGCTCCGGGGCGGGCTCGGCGACCTGGCGCACCAGGCGGCCGAGGTCGGACTGCGGGGCGAGGTGACCGCGGTCGTCGCCGGTGCGCCGTCGGAGGCCACCCCGGTGTCACCGCCGGAACTCGCGGCACGGGTCCGCGAGTTGATCGCCGCCGGCAGCAGCAAGAAGGCGGCGATCGCGGAGGTCGCCGAGGCCGCGAAGGTGCCCAAGCGCGAGGTCTACCAGGCGGTGCTCGATGCCGAACGGTGACGAACGGTGACGGACCGCGACGCACGCGTGACCTTGGACCGTCGCAACGCCGGGCTGGTTCCGGTACCAACGTGATGGCCCGGGCGCACCTGGACCGCACACCTCCAGGATCGGGTGCAACCTCGACGGGGCCTCGTGCGTCGGCACGGGTGGAGGATCGCGGAAGCGGCAGATCGTCGTCTTCCCCGTTCAGGACCGCATGGGAGTCGATGTGCTCACGATGGTGAGGACGGAGACCGACGAGTCGTCGTTCGCCGTCGTCTTCAACGCCCATCATCGCCAGGCTGTGCGCCTGGCGTACCTGTTGACCAGTGACGCGAACCAGGCCGAGGACATCGCGGCCGAGGCGTTCGCGAAGGTCTACCCACGCTGGAAGAAGGGACAGGTCAGGGACGTCGGCGCGTACCTGCGTCGGGCGGTCGCCAACGAGGCCAACTCCAAGCTGCGCCGCCGCTACCTCGAGCGACGTGAGGCATCGAGGCGGACCGGCGACCTGCGGGGATCCCGCGCGATGGACGAGGACACCGCAGACCACGATGTGGTCTGGCAGGCGATCCAGCGCCTCCCGGACCGGCAACGCAGAGCGGTGGTGCTGCGGTACTACGAGGATCTCTCCGAGGCGGACACCGCGGAGCTCCTCGGCTGCTCGGTCGGGACGGTCAAGTCCCAGGTGTCACGCGGCCTGGCGAAGCTCGAACGGTTCCTGGGCGACGCCAGCGGGTCGCGGCAAGGAGGTGAGTCCTGATGGACCGGATGGAGCAACGGGTCCGTGACAGCCTGCAGGCGCGCGCGGCCGACGTGGAGCCCTCACAGGACCTCTGGGACGAGGTCGGCGAGCGCATCGCGCGGCGGCAGCGCTGGCGGGTCTCCGCCTGGGCGTTGGCCGGCGTGACGGCGGTCGTGGTCGGCGTGCTGGTCGTGCCCGGCCTGGTGGGCGGGGTGATCACGCCCCCCGAGATCGAGGGCGTGACGCAGCCCCCCGAAGACGGCGTCACCGAGGATCCTGCAGAGGTCCCCGTGGAGGAGCCCGTCGACATCCCCACCGACGAACCGGGACCGACCGGCGTGATCGAGCCGGTGGTCATGGTCGATGGCAACGAACTGGTGCTGCTCACCCGGGAGGAGGCGATCACCCTGGTCGAGCTCCCCGAGGAGGGCCACTCCACCTTCCTCAGCGTGGCGGTCCGGCCGGGCTCGACGCTGGACGACCTGACGGTCGTGACCACGACCACCGCCGAGGGGTTCGAGGACATCCGCTGGACGCGGGTGGTCGACGGCGAGGTGCTCGTCGCGCACGAGGCCTTCGAGGGCCCCTACGCACCGGCCGCTGCGGACTCCGACGCGGCCTGGGTCTCCCCGGTGGTGTGGTCTCCCGACGGGGGCTCCGTCGCATGGTTCGATCACACCCCCGAAGGCACGACCCTGCGGACCGTCGGCTGGGACGACGGTCCGGGGACCGGTGACCCGGCGGACGACAACGCCGCCTTCGAGCTCACCGACGACCTGCCGTCGGGTGCGACGCTCGATGACTGGCAGGCGGTCGACGACACCCGCAGCCAGATCCGCGGGTCGCTGCCGGAGAGCGTCGACGGCTGGTTCGCCATCCCGATCGAACGGCAGGCTGACGGTGCCCTCGCGCTGGACCCGACCCCCGTCGTGGTCTGGAACGTGCCGGACCCAGAGTTGGGCCCGGTCGGTGCCGTCGGCGGAGAGACCGACGACGGGGCGCCACGCTGGGTCGTTCAGCTCACCGACGATGGCCCGTTGCTGACCGACCTCGCGTTGGGGCAGCGCACGGAACTCCCCGATGACCTGTTGCCTGGGGAGGGCATCCCCGAGCTGTGGCTGCGGTCCAGCGGCGAGGGCGTGATCGTCGGCAGCCGCAGCACCGCGACGGCGTACCTCGTCGTCGATGGCGACGTCACGCCGATCGACGCCAGGGTCACCGACCTGGCCCGCATCCGTTGAGCCCCTCGGCCGACCCCCGCTGTTGAGCCCCT
>CAYVJT010000130.1:0-4789 GCA_964451855.1 uncultured Actinomycetota bacterium | reverse complement strand
GGCCGACCCCCGCTGTTGAGCCCCTGACGTGGAGGTGTGAAGGGAGCGGTCCATCCGTGCACCTCTCCCTTCACGTCAGCTGGCAGCAACGCCGGGGAGGTAGCGGTATGTGCCCGCAGGGGTGCGGTGTGCGGCACCGGATCCTCTCGCTGGCGCCGGGTCCCTGGGGCCGGGTCTCTGGCACCGGGTCTCTGGCATCGGGTCTCTGGCACCGGGTCGCTGACACGCTGGTGAGCGACGTGGTAGGCTGGATGGAACGGCCCGCCCTGGTGGTGGGCCGTTGCGCGTGTCCGGCCCTCGATGGCGTCCTGGGTGGACACCGGTGTCCCGCAACCACCTCACGGGGGTGACCGCCGTCGTGCCCTACGTCGACACCCACTGCCATCTCGACCACCACCGCGAGCTGTCGGCCGCGGACCAGGTCGCCCGCGCCCGTGAGGCCGGGGTCGCGACGATGGTCACCGTCGGCACCGACATGGCGTCCTCGTCCCAGGCCCTGGCGACCGCTCAGCGGTTCGACGGTGTCTGGGCCGCCGTCGGGGTGCACCCCAACGACGCGATGGAGGCCACCCCGCGGGTCCTCGAGGTGATCGAGGCACTGGCGCAGGAGGAGGTGGTGGTCGCGGTGGGCGAGACCGGGCTGGACTACTACCGCGAGCACACCACTCCGGCGCAGCAGGAGGCCAGCTACCGGGCCCACATCGAGATCGCCAAGCGCCACGACCGCGCGTTGGTCATCCACTGCCGCGATGCGTGGGACGACTGCCTCGACATCCTCGAGGCCCAGGGGCCTCCGGAGCGGGTCGTGATGCACTGCTTCTCCGGTGACGTCGAGGTGACCCGTCGCTGCGTGGAGGCGGGCTGGTACGTCTCCTTCGCGGGCAACGTCACGTTCAAGAACGCGGCGGGTCTGCGGGCGTCGGCGGCAGAGGTCCCGCTGGACCTGCTCCTGACCGAGACCGACTCGCCCTTCCTCACCCCACACCCCCACCGGGGCGAGCCGAACGATCCCTCCTACGTGCCGTTCACCCTGCACGCGCTCGCCGAGGTCCACCAACGCGATCCCGACGACGTCGCCCAGGTGGTGCTGGACAACGCACGGCGGGTGTTCGCGCTGCCGTCGCCGGCGGTGCCCGATTCCACCTGACCTGCCCGTGCACCGTGCCGCTCGCGGGGCGGCATGGGGTGGAGGCGACCGAGTCGTCGGCGCCGGAGGATCGCAGTCGTGGGCGCCGGACGATCGCAGGCGGGACGGGGTTCCAGCGGCCACCACCTCCCGGCCGACCGTCCGAAGGTCCCCCGTCCAACTCGCGCCCCTCGGGGTAGGCTTCCGACCATGTCTCCCACTTCCTCCGGCCGCTTCGGCCTGCGTTCCTTCCTGCGTTCGTCGCTCGGTCTGCTGCTGATCGGGCTCCTCGCGTTCCCGCTCATCGCCTGGTCCAACCGGGTCGAGGTGAGCGTCGACGGCGAGGTCGACAGCCTCCGCACCTACGCCGCCAGCGTGGGCGATGTGCTCGCCGACCTGGAGGTCGACGTCCGCCCTGGCGACGAGGTCAGCCACGACGTCGAGTCCCCCCTCGAGGAGGGGATGGAGATCCGTGTCCGGCGTGCCAGGACCGTCGAGGTCCACGTCGACGGGATCCCGTCGCACCGTGTCGTCGCGCCGATCGATTCCGTCGCCGGGGTGCTGACCGAGGTCGGGCTCGGGGACATCCGCGAGGAAGGGGCGGAGATCGTCCCCGGATGGACCGCCCCGGTCTCCGACGGCGACGTGATCAACGTCTGGACGCCACAGGACATCACCGTCGAGGTCGACGGTGAGCAGCTCCAGCTCGCGAGCCTCGTCCAGGATGTCGACACCCTGCTCACCGAGCAGGGGATCGAGTTGGGCCCTGACGACCTGATCAACGTCAGCATCAACGCTCCGCTGGTGTTCATCGACCACGTCAGGATCGAACGGGTCGAGTACGTCGAGGAGGTCGAAGAGGTCGTCCTCGACCGTGATGAGCAGCGGCGCGAGACCTCCAACCTGAACCGCGGGATCCAGCGCGTCCAGAGCGAAGGCTCCGACGGGCTGCGGGAGGACACCTACCTCGTCACCCTGATCGATGGTGAGGAGGTCGAGCGTGAGCTGATCTCCGAGGACGTCGTCGAGGAGCCGTCACCACGGGTCGTGCTGATCGGGACCGCGACGCCTCCGCCACCCCCGACGCGCAGCGCGCCCAGCGGCGTGCCTGCTGCGGACGATCCCGTCTGGGATCGGCTGGCTGAGTGCGAGTCCAACCGCAACTGGTCGCTGGTCCACCACGCGACGTCGACGATCACGTACTACGGCGGCCTGCAGTTCCACATCGATACCTGGCGGTCGGTGGGCGGCAGCGGGTACCCCCACGAAGCCTCCCGGGCCGAGCAGATCCACCGTGCGCAGGTCCTGCTGTCACGCTCGTGGGCGACCTGGGGCAACCAGTGGCCCGCCTGCTCGCGGATGCTCGGCCTCAGCTAGACGAGCGCCGGTCGGGCGCCGTGACCGGTCGGAACATGCCGGCGGTCGCGGTGCCCATACGCTCTGTGGCCCGGACGTCACGTGAGGTCCCGCCATCGCCACCCTGCTGACCCCGACCGAGGCGCGGCGGCTGTTCGATGCCTACGGTCTCGCGCCGCGCCGGTCCGCGGGGCAGAACCTCGTCGTCGATCCCAACACGGTCGAGCGGATCGTCGCAGCGGCAGGACTGCACGAGGGTGACACGGTCGTCGAGTTCGGCCCGGGCCTCGGCTCGCTGACGTTCGCGTTGGCGGACGCGGTCGATCGGGTCGTCGCCATCGAGATCGACGCCGGGTTCGTCGAGGTGCTCCGCGACCGGGCCGACGGGCGCGACGACGTCGAGGTGGTGCACGCCGACGCGCTCCGTGTCGATCTCGACGAGCTGGTGGGCGTGGGACCTGCACGGTTGGTCGCGAACCTGCCCTACAACGTGGCGACACCGATGCTGGTCCACGCGCTGGCGTGTCCGGCGATCGAGGACGCGTTCGTGATGGTCCAGCGCGAGGTGGGCGAACGGTGGTGCGCGGCGGCCGGCGAGCGTGCGCGCGCGGGGATCAGCGTGAAGTTGGAGCTGATCGCCGAGGTGGAGATCGCGTTCACGATCCCACGCACCGTCTTCATGCCGGTCCCGAACGTCGACAGCGTGATGGTGCGGGTACGGCGACGTCCGGATGCTCCTGACCCCGTGGAGCGGCGGCTCGTGGTCGAGCTCGTCGAGGCGGCGTTCGCGCAGCGGCGCAAGACCCTGCGCAACACCCTGCGGCGGGTGCTGGCCGTCGACGTGCTCGAGGCGGCGGCGGATGCGGCAGGCATCGACCTCGGTGCGCGGGCCGAGACCGTCACGACGGTCGAGTTCCGGCGGCTGGCTTCGGCGGTCGCCGCCGTGGACGAGCGGGACTGAACGGTGGCTTGCGTCCTCGGAGGCGCGAGGGACGGAGTCCCTCTCGTGGGAACGTAGGATGGTGGTGCCGTCGTCACGGACCGGAGCTGCCAGGACGGGCGTCCGGGGGAGACCGGACCCACCGACGACGGCGATCGTGATCACCGGTGAGGTGTCGGTCGCCAGTGAGCTGGGAGGGGAGCGGTGAACGGCACGACAGGCACGCAGCGCACGACCGTGCGTGTCCGTGTGCCGTCGAAGGTCAACCTCTTCCTGGCGATCCGCGGCGAGCGGCCTGACGGCTACCACGAGGTGGTGTCGGTGCTGCAGACCGTGTCGATCTACGACACGATCCGGGCTGAGCTGATCGGTCCGGCGGCCTCGCACCCCGCGACCCGCCGGTTCATGGAGCTCGCGTTCACCCAGGACGCCGCCGAGGGGGTGCCCTCCGATGGCGACAACCTCGCGGTCCGCGCGGCTCGTGAGCTGATGGCTGCGACCGGGGTCGGCTCCACGGGCCCCGACGGCCAGTCCGACGTGCCGGTCACGCGGTTGCACCTGACCAAGCGGATCCCCGTCGCCGCCGGCATGGCGGGGGGATCCGCCGATGCCGCGGCGACGCTGGTCGCCTTGAACGACCTGTGGGACGTCGAGCTCGATCGTGACGAACTGCGCGAACTCGCCGCGGAGTTGGGCGCCGACGTGCCGTTCTGTGTCGGAGGCGGCACGGCGCTCGCTACCGGGACCGGCACGGCGACCGCCCAGGTCCTGACCCGCGGCACGTACGCCTGGGTGGTCGGGGTCAGCGACGAACCGTTGTCGACCGCCGAGGTCTACCGCGTCCACGACGAGGTGGCCGGGCCGTCGGAGGCCGAGCCCGACGCCGTCCTCCAGGCGCTGCGGACCGGGGACGCCGAAGCGCTCGGTGCCGCGCTCCACAACGACCTCGAGGTCGCTGCCTGCCACCTGCGGCCCGGGCTCGCCGAGGGCAAGCAGGGGCTGCTCGACGCCGGCGCACTGGGCGCGATCGTCAGCGGCTCGGGACCGACGGTCGTCGGCCTGGCGCCGTCACCACAGGACGCGGTGAGGATGGCCGAGCAGGTCCGTGACAGGTTCGATCGCGTCGAGGTCGCCCTGTCACCTGCCGGGGGGCCGGAGATCCTCGACGGCTGACCTGCAGGGTGGGCGTGACCCCACCGCTGCCGGGTCGCAGCGATGCGGGACGCGCCCGCCGGGGCGAGGGGTCGACCGTCGCTGCGTTACGCTCCGCGTCCGGCGCGTCGCGCCCTTGGGGGGTGGTGTAGCTGGCAACACGCCGGCCTTTGGAGCCGGAATCCAGGGTTCGATCCCCTGCCCCCCAGCCACCC
>CAYVJT010000129.1:0-10892 GCA_964451855.1 uncultured Actinomycetota bacterium | reverse complement strand
CATGGGAAACCCGTGCTAGCCAGGTTGGGGCAGATATCCAAGGGCTTGCGCCCACATTGCCTCGTTTAGCTCCCGCATTCCGGATAGAGGTCTGGCCAAGCGGCCTTGCAGGTCTTGAACGGCATCCGGTGATGAGAGCTCGTCGAGCGCACCCCAAACGACGTCCTCCGAAGCATCGTCGGGAAGGAGCAGGCCCGGCACCTGAAAGTCACGGAAGAGATGCTCATACTTGTGGGACCAGCCAAGTCCGATTGCAGGAGTTCCCCTGCTCATCGCGCCAGCCAGGGCGTGGTAACGCGCACCCACAACGAGACGGCTATCCGCGAGCAACGTCTTCGCTTCGAGCGGCGTTGAGGGGGCAATGACTTGTGGTGGGTGAGTCGTGCGTCTAGCCAACTGTTCAGCGAGTCGACGATCTTTGAGCTCGCTCGTGTGGAGAAGAACCTGGGGCTGGAATCCTTGTTCGAGTGTCCATTGAACGGAAACTTCGAGTGTTCGGAGGAATCCATCGAGGGTCCAACCGTGACCCGCTCGATCTGCTATCCGACCGTTCGGAACGATCGTGACGGTGGTGCCTCCGTTCGACGGCGGGTCATGCTTCGGTGGGTGGAATAGCGTTATGTCAGGCGCGATGTAGATCCGAGCCGCAGGGAGGATGCCTTCGAGGTGAGACGCTGATAGTTCATCCCGGGCGAAGATGACTGTGGCCGCCCTCAAGACGCGTTTGACTGCCCGAGCCACGCGCGCGTCCCCGAACGGGCCGAAGGACTGGGGTAGGAGGAGAACCGGAGCGTCTCGCTGAGCATAGGTCTCGACGAGGTCGGCGAACGCCTCTGCCTTTACAGGCCCCCATTGATCGGAAAGCAGGAACCCAGAGATATCGATAAGTGCCGCGCATGCTTCGGCGCTGTTTGGGCCGTATGAAGTAGTGGCCCTGCTCCAGCTTTGTGTGACGCTGCGGGCGAATCTGCCGCCGAGTTCGCTCAGGACTTTTCCGCGGAGGTCTCCAAGCACTGTCCGCGACACTAGGGATGCGCGGGGATCGAAGTCGCCCTCACTCAGAAACACGCTTGGCCGGATATCGGGCCGCTCATGTTCGAGCTTCCCAAGGACCGTCTCGAGCATGAGGCGTGCACCGAGATTCCGGAAGCCAACACCGTGGATCTCGATGTTCATCATCTCTGAAGCTCCGGACCTGACCGTATGCGGCGCGCATCGCGGTGCGCTCTGCACAGACCACGGGCCAATGAGGCCTCGATGAGCAGAGGGACCCAGACCTCCGGCGGGGCGTCCGAAGCCAGTGCCGTGCGGAAGCGGCGCTCGAATGCCACCGCGCGGAACCATGACTCGGGAAGCCCCGCACCGTGGTTGAGGCCGGTACTCCTTCCCAGACCCTCGAAGTAACAACGCACGTGGGACAGCGTGAGGTGGTCGGCGCCGATCACGTGCTGGACCCTGGCCTGAGGCACCCACCATCCGCGGTATCCGCGATCGACGATCTCGCGCAGGTGATGGGTTTCCGTGCCGCCGATCCGGTCGTTTCCTACGATCCCGAATCGAGGGTCGTAGGGAACCCGGCGTGCGACATCGGCCCGGACCGCCATGTTCGCGCCCCAAGGAACGTGGAATCGGTCGAGTTCCATGGGGACAGACCCCAAGTCGCGGATGCCATAGACGCCGGCGAGCCGCGACATATTCGCGCTCAGCCACTGTGGCAACGGCCCTTGGAAGCGCGGCTGGATCGGACCGCCGAAGAAGGCCGCCTCGCGGTAGTGCTGCACGGCGCGCTCGTAGGCGCGCAGCCAGCCAGAATCGACCAGGACGTCGTCGTCGAGCCACAGGATCCAGCGCCCGCGCGCCGCCTTCATTGCTCGGTTGCGGGCGTGGGTGATGCCGAGGCGAGGCTCTCGCTCGGTTCGCAGCGGCAGGGCCGAGCAAGCCTCGGCCAGTACGGCGGCCGTGTCGTCGGTGCTGGCGTTGTCGACCACCACCACCTCCCACGAGACGTCGGCGGTCTCAAGTTGCGCAAGCCGCGCCAGCGTGGCTCGGAGGCTGGCGCAACGATTCCAGGTACACAGCGCGACCGTGAACAGCACGAGAAACTGAATCCCATGTGCGCGTCGATGATCTCTGGATTGACCCTAGCGGCCCAGATCTCGCCGGCGATCGTGGTGGCGTGACGTCACCCGAGGAGACCCGAGCTCCACGGATCGTCAGCAAGGCCTCAGCTTCTGCACCAGCAACGGCGAATCGCGCTCCCAACCGGAACGCAGCGGTGAACATCGCCGTCGCGAGCGCCAACGCCTTAGCAGCGATGGAGCCGACCGCTGTCCCAGCATCAGCTATCCGCAGCTACCAGGCAGCGAGGTCCTGGTCCCGCAGGGGAAGCGCGATCAGGACGTACACGTGCTGCTGGATGGCCGAGCCACCGTTGTGCGCACGACCCCGGAAGGCCGTGAGGAGTTGCTCGCCTTGCGCGGTCGCGGCGACACCCTTGGCGAGATCGCCGCGATCGATCCGGCACCGCGTATGGCGACGGTCACCGCTTTGGAGGAGGTCGCCTCGCTTGTCGTTGCCGGCGAGCGGTTCGTCGGCTTCCTCAGCGAACGTCCAGCCGCGATGTTCACGATCGCTGCAACTGCTCGCCCGGCGCAATCGCGAGTCGGACCGTCGCCTGGTCGAGACCCGCTCCCAGGAGGCTCTGACCCGGTTGGCCCGCCACGTGCTCGAGCTGGGAGCACGTGATGGCGTCGCGTCGGCGGACGGCATCGAGCTCGATGTGTCGTGAGCAGGGGGCGGTCGCCACCGGCCGCATGCGTATCACCCTGCTCGATGTCGACCGGCTGCGCACCATCGCTGCCGGCCCGGAGTGACCCCTAGCCGATCACACCCGGAGGTCCCGTTCCTACTTGCCACCCCGATCAGCTGGCCCCAGCGGACGGCGGTCCAGTTCTTTGGCGATGCAATGCAGCGCCCCGAAACGCTGGGTGAACGTGTGAAAGCTAGTGAGTTCGTGCACGGTGAACCCGAGCTGCTCCCAGATCCGCCGGTTGACTGCGTCCGTCGCGGTCAGCTCGCGCCACGCCCCGTGCCCGTAGGTTGGGAGCCAGACGTGGTCGCCGGCTACCTCGTCGATCTGGACGAGGCAGTTGTTCGCGGTGGCCAGGTACCACAGGCGTACGTCTCGCACCTCGCCGTCGAGCCGCCGCCGGCCGTCGCCGAAGGTCAGCGGTAGCGGGTTGCGCTCCACCTCGAAGCCCTCGGCGAGGAGCTGCGCGGCGACGTCGTCGCACGCCGCCGACAGCTCCGGGTCAACCACGTCCCGTCCGAGGAGCTCGTCGGCGAGCGCCGGGGATCCGACCAGGAGCCGATAGCGCCCGTCGGCCCCGCGTCCTGCGAGGGTCATGAACATGTCGAGGTGGACCAGCGGGTGGGGGCCTTCACCGCCGCCGGGGAGGATCTCCACCACCTCACGGCCCTTCACCTCGATCGGTCGCGTCCGTGCATGTGACAACAGGCGATCGGTGCCGACGAACCGCACCCGATGGTCAGGCGCGAACAGCTCCTGGAAGCATCGTGCGGCCGACGCGGCTCGGTACGTCTCGGTGCTGGCCGCCGCGGCAGCCTCGTGCTCCGGCGCATCCATCGTGGCACGCCGGCAGTCCCAGCCGAGCAACACGAAGTCGTCACCGGCGAGCACATCACCGCCGGGGAACGACAGCGACGAACGTTGGACATCCGCGCTGGTGGCTCGCGCCAGCAGTTCCACGGCGTCGGCGTCCTGTTCGCGGTCGAATCGGGCCGGGGTGACGAACGTTGTCTGCTCGTCGTTGCCCTGCACGACCACACAGGGATCCTGTGCCCAGACCGTGAACCGCAGGTCGAGGTCGGAGCGGATGACGGTGGTGGTTGCACGGCGCCCCGACTCGTGCAGCAACTGGTCGAGCGCGTCAACGGCACCTGGGTGCGCGACCACGGTCAGCCGGGTCGCGGCGGGAAGCTTCCCCAGCAGGTCCGCATACACCACCCGGTACCCGCTCCTCACCATCGCCTCGCGTGGGAAGTACAGGAGCAGGCGACGGAGCGGCCCGTGCGCGGTCGAGACGATCTGGCGGGTCGCAGGTGGCATCGCACGTGGCGTCGGACGTGGCGGAGCACCTCCGCGCGGAGGTGCACCTAGCACGTCGGTCGCCGGTGCCAACCGCACACCTACATGCGCCGCCCGTGCCACCGGCCTGTGACACGCTGTCCGCCCTCCACGCCGGCGGCCTCTTCCTCTTCAGGTTCGAGGTCGTCCAGGAGCTTCTCCTCCTCCTGCTCCTCCGACGCCTCTGGCTCGTCGGTGTCCGGCTCGGGGTCCTGCTCCGCCATGGTCGCCTCCTCGTTGCTCAGATCCTGATCGCTACAGGTGATGACGTCCACACTGTCGTCACCTCGGCGCGTTGCACGCTACGCGTCGTGCTGGCCACGCGTCTGTGGTCTGGTTCACACCTGCTGCCTCAGCGCGGATGGAGCCACTCGACGCGGTCTGCGACCTCACGGGCCACGGCGGTGTCGACGAGCTCGCGGGTGGCTCGCACCCGCACCTCCTCGTCGTCGATCTCGGGTGGCCGTTTGCGTCGCACGAACACGAGCGTCGGTCGACCATCCACAAGTAGCGGGCCCAACAAGTCGCCATCGCGGGCCCGCACCAGGTGGTGGCGCACCTCGACGTCGACCTCCTCGGCTAGCAGTGCCCGGCGGCGCAGCTGGCGCTTCGCGGCCGCGGCTACGTCCGCGAGCGACCAACCGTCCTCTCGAACGCACAGCAGGGCTTCGCGGGCGGTGTCCTCATCGGCGAACGCGACGAGGTCGCCGTCGATCCGTAGCCACGCGAGGTACCGCGCAGCAACCAACGCCGCGAGGCGATCGAGGGTCGCGGTCTCGGCGACGAACTGTTCGTAGGCCTCGTCGAGCGCTGGCAGATCCACCAGGCCGTCAAAACCGTCCGCGCCGTCCTGGGAGGCGTATTCGGCGAGCGCTGCTGCCGTCGCGGCTCGAGCCGCAAGTCCCTCGGCCCACCGCGGGAGCGCTCCCGAGCACCAGCCCCAGATCGGCAAGGCGTCGTGCACCACGGCGTCGTCGGCCGGGTAACGCACCATGAGGTCCGCAAGTTCCGCAGCATGACGCTGCCGCAGAGCCTCGCCGCGGAGGTAGCGGCGCCACTGCCGCACCGTCAACCCACGGGCTCCGAGCCAGACTTCGACGTCCTCGGCTGCGTGGAGGCGGCGTGCCCTGCGGAACGTGTTCGCTGCGGACCGTTCGACCTCGCGGCCGAGGGGCGGTGCTCCCTCCGCTACCAGTTGCGCACACGCGAGTGCCTGCCGGACCTCGGTCTCGAGGATCTGCCAGTCGCCGCGTCGCCGTGCGTCCGCGAACACCGTCGCCCAGCGGAAGCCGACCCCGTCGACCCGGAAGGCGAGCACCTCACCGCCGCTGCCGCCCGCGAGCACGTCGGCGGTCTGTCTACCGGAGCTCACAGGTCAAGCTGCCGACTGGTGAGGTAGAAGTACAGCCCGCGGCGGGCCATCAACTCGTCGTGGTCGCCCTGCTCGGCGATCCGACCCCGGTCGAGCACGATGATGGTGTGGGCGTCGCGGATCGTTGACAGCCGGTGCGCGATCACGAATGAGGTGCGCTGCTCGAGCAGCCGATCGAGGCTGTCCTGTACCGCCTGCTCCGACTCGGCATCCAGCGCGCTGGTCGCCTCGTCGAGGATCAGCACCGACGGTTCGAGGTAGACGGCCCGGGCGATGGCGATCCGCTGCTTCTGTCCGCCGGACAGCTGCAGCCCGGTCTCGCCGACCTTGGTGTCGTACCCCAGCGGCAACCGCACGACGAAGTCGTGGGCGTTCGCGGCGCGTGCCGCCCACTCGACCCGGGCGAGGTCGGGCTCGTCCTCCCCGAAGGCGATGTTGCGGGCGATCGTGTCGGCGAACACGTAGTTGTCTTGCAGCACCACGCCGACATGACGGCGGAGCTGCCGGTAGTCCAGCGTGGTCAGGTCGACCCCGTCGAAGCGGATCGTGCCTTCGGTCGGTTCCAGCAGCCCGATGATGCACTTCGCGAGCGTGGTCTTGCCCGAGCCGCTGCGACCCACGATCGCCACCGTGGTTCCCGGAGCCACCTCGAGGTCGATGTCGGACAACACCGGCGCGGAGTGGGGCCCGTACCGGAACCCCACCCCCTCGAAGGACACCTGCCCGGACAGGCTCGGGACCGGGGCGAGGCGGTGGTGGTCGTGGCCCTGTTCCGGTTCGACCTCGAACACGTCACGGACCCGGGACAGCAGCACAGACACCCGTTGGCCCTGGTCCCACAGGCTCAACAGGACCACGATCGCGCCGTTGGCGAAGACCACCAGCGCGCTGAACGACACGAGCGCACCGACCGAGATGGTCCCATCGAGCACCAGCTGTGACCCGACCCCTAGGAACAGGATCAGCGCGGCGAACGCGACGAACTGGACTCCGGTGTGGTACAGCATCGCCCCGAAGTCAGCGCGGAACAGTTTTCGCGACAGCCCCTTGAACTCGTCCACCAACTCGCGGCGCAACGCCGGCTCGGCGCCCATCGCCTTGACCGCCTCGATGCCCTTGACGGCGTCCACCTGCCGTGAGTAGTAGCGCCCGAAGGCTTCCTCGAGCTGGTCGAAGATCGGCCGCAGCCGGGTCGCACCGAACCGCATCAACCCGACGTAGACCGGTGCGACCGCGAGGTAGACGCCCGCGAGCAGCGGGCTGTAGAAGAACATGATGACCAGCGCGGCGCTCAGCTGGGTGAACGATGTCAGCGCCAGCACGCCGTCCTGCACCGCGAACGCGCGGATCTGCTGCACGCCGGCGAGACGGCGCTGGATATCGCCGGTCCGCCGGGAGGCGAAGTAGGTCATCGGCAACGCGAGCAGCCGCTGGCTGAGCTCCTCCATCGAGGCACCATCGACCCGGAGCGCGACCCAGCTCAGCAGCCGGCGGTGCACGACGTTGGCGACCAGCATCGCCAGCAGCACCCCGACCATCCCCAGCAGCAACAGACGCAGCAGCTGGACGTTGCGGTCCGGCAGCACCTGGTCGACCACGATCTGGAGGAACACCGGCATCGCCATCTGCAGCGTGCTGGCCAGCAGGGCAAGCAGCACCGCCACGATCAACCGTCCCCGGTAGCGGCCGAGCAGCTGGCGCATCCAACGGAGGTCTGCGCCTGCGCTGGGCCCGGCCACCTCCACCTCGCCGGTCGGTTCGATGAGTGCGGTGTAACCGGACCAACGCTCCTCGAACTCGTCGCGAGGGATCCTGCGCCTCCCGAACGCCGGGTCGACCACCCGGACGTGTCGCGCGCTGACGTGGGTGACCACGAGCCAGTGGAACCCGTCCCAGTGTGCGATCGCCGGCAGCGGCAGTTCGCCGAGGTTGCGCTTGGACGCCTTGACCGTCCGCGCGGCGAAGCCGAGCTGCTCGGCTCCCCGGACGATGCCCGCGAGGCTGGCGCCGGAGATACTGGTATCGGCCGCGTCGCGGGCCTGGGTCAGACTGATGCGCAGTCCGTACCCGGCGGCGACCATCGCCAGGCAGGCCGCCCCACAGTCCATCTCGTCGATCTGGTGGATCACCGGGACGCGGACCCGGCGCCGTCGCCGCGTCTCCTCGCCGCCGGGCTCGAAGGGTGCAGCCTCGGGCATCGGCGCGGTCGGCGCGGTCGGTGCCGGGGTGTCCGCCACGTCGCGCGGCGTCGCCACCGGCTGGACGCGGTGCGCGTCGGCGGGCAGCAGCTCCTCGCCGAAGTCGAGCGGCACGCGGGCGACCGCCTCGTAGTCGTACTGGGCGATGCGTTCGCCCATCCGCTCCGCGAAGTCGGGATAGGCCGTGAGCAGCTCACGAAAGGTCGCGGCGGGCAGGCGCAACAGCCGTGCATCCGAGACGGCCTCGACCGAGGCAGCCCGGGGCGTGTCGGTGAACAACGATCGCTCCCCGAACACGTCGCCGCGGCGGTAGAAGGCGAGATCGCGTCCGTCGCGTCGCGCCCGGAGCTTGCCCTCCTCGACCACGTACGCCGGGCCGGCCGGGGCTCCCTGCTCGATGACGACGTCGCCGGCGGCGACGGTGACCTCCTCGAGGCCGTGGAGCAGTGATGCCAGCCCCTCCGGCGGCAGCTCCGCGAACATGGTGTACAGACGGAACAGCTCCTCAAGCTGTAGGCGACGCCGGTGCAGTTCGACGGCCTCCCGCAGCTCCGGGTGGGTGGCGAGTAGCGCCTCGAACAGTGAACGGTCGAGGCGCAGTACCTCGACGTCGCCGCTCGCGCGCACCGTCGCGTTGCGCACCGATCGTTCGAGCAGGGCGGTCTCGCCGAAGCTGTCACCGGGGCCGAGCATGGCCAACGCCACATCCTGCCCGTCAGCGCCGAGCTTGACCACACGCGCCCGGCCTGCAGTGAGGACGTAGAAGGCGTCGGCGTCCTCGCCTTCCCTCACGATGACGTCCCCGAACCCGAAGCGGCGCGGCTCGAAGCTGGCCGCGACCAGCGCACGGACGTTGGACGGTAGGAACTCGAACAGCGCGAGCTCCTCGACCACGACACTCGTCGCGCTCATCGACGTCTTCCTCGCGGAGCTGTGGTGATCAAGCGGGCCCACCAGGCCGGACCATCGAGACGAGCCCTGAGCCTCGCGAACATCATGGTCGACCTCGAGGTCCTCGACCAGCCGCGACGCCTAGTGGCGTCGCCCACCCATGCAGGCCGACGTGGTGCCGCCACGGATGTCCTCGTCGCTCGTGTGGTCACTGATGACCATCTCCTCGTCGGTGGCAAAGGGATCACGATCCGCGCATCGCCACGGCCGGCGGCCGTAGCGCAGGTCCTACACCCTCGTCGGGTGGTGAGCCCACGTCAACGACCCTCCCGTGCCGCCTTGGCGTCGTACAGACGGGCGAGGAAGTCGTACAGCACGCACTCCTGGCGCCATTGCAGGAACCGCAACATCCGGTTGTCCTTCGGGCACCGGGTTCCACCTCGACGGGTCAGCCCGACCGAACGGTCGCGACGTCTCCCCTCCGTGCATCGGATCGGCGCCGCTCAGGCGGGGAGGTAGTGGAGCAGGTATGCGTTGACCGGCTCGGCCTTGCCCTTGACCTGCATCGGTGGCAGATCCTCGACGATCGCCTCGTCCGGGAGGGCGGCGCGAGTGCCGTCTCCGATCAACACCCCACCGACCGGGGCCTGGGACTCGAGCCGCGCGGCGAGGTTGACCGTGTCACCGATCACGTCGTGCTTGCGGTGGCCACGGTCGCCGACGATGCCGGCAGCGATCTCGCCACTGTTCACCCCTACGCGGAAACGAGGCCAGTCGGGGTTGTCGGCGGCGACCTGCGCGGCGGTCTCTTGGAAGGCCAACGCCGCACGGGCCGCGAGCCGGGCGTGATCCGGTTGGTTGCCGTGCTTGTTGAACACCACCATGACCGCATCGCCGATCAGCTGGTGGATCTCCCCACCCAGCTCACGCATCCGGGGGATGAGGCGCGAGAAGTAGGCATCGAGCATCCGACGCACCTCCTGTGGGGCCGTCTGCTCGGAGTAGGGCGTGAACCCCTGCAGGTCGGCGAACAGGATGCTGGCCTCGGCGGTTCCTTCCAGCGTCCGTTCGAGGTAGAGGGCGCTGAACCGTTCCTCGTGCCACTCCCGATGCGCTGCGTAAGCGATGAGGCCGAAAGCGACGAGCATGAGCACGTGCCACTCCCACCAGGAGACCCGCCAGTTCGCCGCGAACGCGACGACGATCAGGGTGACCGCGAGCAGCGCGAAGGCGACGGCGAACGCGAGCACGATCGGTGCTTCCCGACGGCGGTACAGCCGCAGGTAGCTCCAGGCCCCTACGCCATAGCCCAGAACTCCGAGCCCCGCGAAGGCGAGCTGCCAGCCATGCAACTCCTCCTGTGGCACCGCGCTGTCCAG
The DNA here is from genome assembly GCA_964451855.1 of uncultured Actinomycetota bacterium. Taxonomy (GTDB): domain Bacteria; phylum Actinomycetota; class Nitriliruptoria; order Nitriliruptorales; family Nitriliruptoraceae; genus CSSed11-175R1. Next base: position 905 of record CAYVJT010000129.1, on the reverse strand, counting down.
GGGCGGGAACTCCGCGAGCGAGGTGACCGCCCATAGGGCGATGAACGCAACCAAGGCCCCGAGCAGCCACCGTGAGCGGGCCATGATCCGCTGGGAGGCCTCCGGGGTGAACTCCACCGCGGAGACGGCAGCGAACAGGCTGCCGACGACCAGCCCGACCGGGGTTGCCAACTCGAAGCCGGCGTTGGGCCCAACCAACACCCCGGGTGTCGCCAGCGCATGCAGACCGAGGAAACCCGCACCACTGATGAACGCCAGCGAGACAACGAACAGTCGTGCGTCGTGCCGCCTGCGGGATGCCACCGTCACGCTGTAGCCGAGCGCGGTCGCGACGGCGGCAGCAACCAGCACGAGCCAGAAGTGCGCCGGGTTGTTGTGCCACAGCACGTCGAGCGCGGGCCACAGCCGGAGGATCGCGAGCACACCGAGCGGCACGAGCACGGCCGCCGCGGCGCCGAGGAACATCAGGCTGCTCGACCGCGTCCGGTGCTCGCCACTCCCACCGACCGGCATCGCCGAGGACTCCTCGTCTGGCAGGCATGGCCGACCAAACCGCACGCTTTCCGGGGAGGAATGCTACTCGGCCGATCCGCGTGCCGGGCCGTGACCTTCGACGTGGCCGGCCATCATGGGGCCTCGGGCTGGTTAAGTTCACAGCGCGTCGGCACCTCCACCTCGCCGCCCACCGCGCCGTGACAAATCGTGACAACAGCAGGCTCCGCGCGTCTCCCCGGACACTCGAGGATCGCGCGTATGCGCCAGGTTTGAGCCGTTCGGCGCACCTGAAAATCGTGGTGTCGGCGGTTCGATCCCGCCCCTGACCACTTCTCCCGAATTCCGGCTCGCAGTCCCCTCTACGACGCCGAATCTGGACTCCGCCGGGGGCGCGCTGATGCCCGCTCACG
>CAYVJT010000128.1:0-10908 GCA_964451855.1 uncultured Actinomycetota bacterium | reverse complement strand
GGGGTCTCCGGCGCCGCTCATGCTCCCACCGCCGTGCGTCTGGTGTGCAGGATCTCGTTCCACCGTCGGTGGATCTCGTCGTTGCTCCGCAGGATCGTGACGCGCCAGCCGGCAGCGCTCAAGCGTGCGGCTGCGGCCTCCGCGCGGTGGTCCGGTTCGCCGCCACGCACGTGGCTCGCCGGATCGACCAGGAGGGCGATGCGGACCGAGGCGCTCCGACCGGCCCGCACCAGCAACTGCAGGTCGCCACCGTCGGGTGTCGTGACCACCGCGACCAGGGTACTGCCGACCGGGGTGCCCGCGGTCAGGGGTGCGGCCACGCTCCGCAGGTCCTCGTCGGTGGCTTCCACCTCGGCGAGGTGGTCCAGCCAGGCGTCGGCGCTGCGGACCGCGAGCGCGGTCGAGGGCCGTTCGTCGACGAGCGCGACCGCCTGACCTCGCGCCGCCAGGTGGCAGATGACGCTGGCCGCTGCGCTCACCGCGGTCTCCAGGCTGGCGGTCGGACCCGCCCCACGGTGTCGCACGGCCCGCAGGTCGAGCAGCACGGTCGCGCGGGGATCCCGCGGGGACTCCTCGCGGCGCACCATCAGCTTGCCCCGGTGCGCGGTCGACGGCCAGTGGATCGCGCGGAGCGGGTCGCCGCGGACGTACTCGCGGACCTCGGCGACGTCCTCGCCACCCGGACGCGGGCGGGGACGACCGTCGCCCGTGCCGCCCGAGAGCCCACCCAGCGGCAGGCCGTGAGGCAGGGGAACCACCTTCGGCCGCACCGTGACGGTCGCGGTGCCCGGGACGATGCGTGTCCGGGTGCTGATCCGGAACGGGTCGCTGAGCTCGACCCCGAGCGGACCCAACGTGGAGACACCCCGCTGCTGCCCGTCCACCTGGTACCGCAGCTCGTGGCGCTGCCCGCTGAGCAACGGTGCGATCGTCTGCTCGGGAGGTGATGCGAGCACGGGAGGGGCCTGCTCGTCGAGTCGGATCCTCGACGTGCGCCGGTTCCCGCGGTTGACGACCACGAGGTGCACCTGAGCACGTTCCCCGAAGGCGAGCTTGGCCGGTTGCACGTACCGGTCGGCGCGCAGGTCGGTGGACGACATCCAGGTGCTGAGGAAGGCCGCCGTGACGAGGGCGATCACGGCGACCGCCGCGATCTGCAGCTCAGGTGTCCCGAAGGTCTGGCTGGCGACCCACAGCACGACCGCCGTGCCCAGCAGACCGCTGCCTCGAGGTGTCAGCATCGATCGTCGCCCTAGTCGGTCGGGGCCGGGACGCCGTCGAGCACGTCGGCGATCACGGCGCCGGCGGTGTGCCCCGCGAGCTCGGAGTCCGGGTTCAGGATCAGCCGGTGGGGGAGGATGTGGGGGGCGAGCAGCTTGACGTCGTCGGGGATCACGTGGTCGCGGCCGTCGATCGCGGCCTGGGAGCGGCTCGCTCGCAGGAGCGAGAGCGACGCTCGCGGCGAGGCGCCGAGCTCGACCTCCGGGTGGACACGGGTGGCGCGGCACAGCGCGATCACGTAGCGCTCGAGGGCCTCGGTGACGTGGATCTGCCGGATCCGGTCGATCGCCTCGACCACGGTGGCGGCGTCGCAGACGGGCTCGAGCTCACCTAGCGGGTCGCCACGACCATGGGTGCGCAGGATCTCGAGCTCGTCGTCCTGGTGGGGGTAGCCGATCGCGAGGCGCATCATGAACCGGTCACGCTGTGCCTCGGGCAGGGGGTAGGTGCCCTCCAGCTCGATCGGGTTCTGGGTCGCGATCACCATGAACGGCCGCGCGAGCTCGTGGGTGGTGCCGTCGATGGTGACCGTGCGCTCCTCCATGGCCTCGAGCAGCGCGGACTGGGTCTTCGGACCGGCGCGGTTGATCTCGTCACCGAGCACGATGTTGGCGAAGATCGCCCCGGGCCGGAACGTGAAGCTGCCGGTGTCAGGGGAGTAGACGGTGATGCCGGTGACGTCCGACGGGAGCAGGTCGGGGGTGAACTGCACGCGGGAGACCGAGCAGTCGATGGAGCGCGCCAGCGCGCGTGCCAGGAGCGTCTTGCCGACACCGGGGACGTCCTCGACCAGCACGTGCCCCCCGGAGAGCAACGCGACGATGGCCAGACGCACGGCCGCGGGTTTGCCCGAGATCACCCGCGAGACGTTCTCCTCGATCGCGGTGAGCGTCGGCGAGATGCTCGACAGGTCGGGGCGGGCGTGGCCGTCGGTGATCGTCACGCGGATGGCTCCTCGCGGGCGGTGACGGCGCACGTCCGGACGCTCGTCTGCCCCGTCGTCTCCAGCGGCCGTCCCCCGGGGCCGGGGGACGCGCGGTGATGGTACCGACGGTGTACGGGCCTTCGAGGGCTGCTCGGTGGCTGCTCGACCAGCGCGCACGTCCCGGGCATCACACCAGCCGCCGCCTCGCGCCGCCACCACGATCACGACCGTCGGTGCACCCTGCGTCCGCACCGCCCGCACGATCGCGACCGTCGACCCACCCTGCGTCGGCACCGCCCGCACGATCGCGACCGTCGACCCACCCTGCGTCCCCACGGCCCGGTGGGCCTCCACTTCCCTCCACCAGAACGCTCGAAGCCCCGCGGCAACGGCATCCAGACGGGGATCGGCGGGGAGAGCGCAGCCGTGGTCGGTCGATGTTCGCGTTCTCCCTCCACCACCGTGCACCACGCGGAACCCCGGCGAACCGCCCGATATCCCCGGTTCTCGTGGTGATGGGTGGGATCCGACCGTTGACCGTGGTGGCTAGGTGACGTAGAGTGGCGCAAAGTGGAGCGAAGTTCCACGCCTGTGCCACACAGCGGGGCAGGACACGCCGGTGGCGGACGCGCCACCGCCGAGGCGAGGAAGTGGCAGGGTGTTCCTCGGAGAGCATCAGCACACGCTGGACGTGAAGGGCCGGGTGATCCTCCCGGCCCGCTTCCGCGACCGCCTGTCCAGTGGCCTGGTCTTCGCTCCCTCGCAGGACCGCTGCATCGACGTCTACCCCCTGACGGCCTTCGAACGTCGGGTCGAGGAGCTGCGGAGCGTGCCCCGTGAGGATCAGCGCGCCCGGGCCTACCTCCGCGTGTTCCTCGCCGGCGCGCATGAGGAGAAGCCCGACGCGCAGGGGCGCGTGACCGTCCCCGGACGGCTCCGCGAGTACGCGGGGCTGGAGAAGGACCTCACGATCAACGGTGCCGACGAGAAGGTCGAGATCTGGGACCGGGCGACCTGGGAGACCTACCGCGACCAGGCCGAGGACGCCTTCGCCAACCTCGACGCCCCCTTCACGCCGTGACGCCGCCCACCGCCCCGCCCACCGCCCTGCCGATGCCCGTTCCCGCTACGACGCCCACCACCCGCAAGGACGAGGAGACCGACGTGCGACTCGACACCGTGCAGGAACTGCTCACGGCGATCGACGGACTGCCCGCGCCCGACCGCGAGGTGGCTCGTCGCCGTGTGGACGCCGCGATCGAACGTCCGGCGCCGGAGGCCCGAGCGGCGCTCGGGTTGCTCGCCCTCGATGTGTTCGGGGTGCTGAGCGAGCGGCACTCCGCTGAGGTCATCGTGCTGCCCGAGCCCGCGCAGCCCGCCGCCGCCACCGCCTGATCCGATGACGATGACCGCCGCCCCCCACGTCCCGGTGATGCTCGACCGGGTCGTCGCGCTGCTCGCGGACGCGCCGGACGGCGTGCTCGTCGACGGCACGGTCGGTGCGGGCGGACACGCGCGGGCGTTGGCCGAGGCTCGGGTCGAGCGGTACGGCCACGTCCACCTCATCGGGCTCGACCGTGACCCGATGGCCCTCGAGCTGGCCACCGCGACCCTCGACGGGCTCGGGGACGTGGGCACGGTGGAGCTGATCCGCACCCGCTTCGACGCCCTCCCCGACATCCTCGACGATCGGGGCATCGACACCGTCGCCGGGATCCTGCTCGACCTCGGCATCTCGTCGCTGCACGTGGATCGGGCCGAGCGAGGCTTCAGCTACCGCCAGGACGCGCCGTTGGACATGCGGATGGATCCGGACCTGCCGGTCTCCGCCGCCGACGTGGTCAACAGTTGGTCGAGGGGCGACCTGGCCCGCATCCTCCGCGAGTACGGCGAGGAACGGTTCGCCGACCGTGTCGCGCGGGGCATCGTCGCCGCACGGCCACTCCGGTCCACCGGCGAGCTCGCCGAGGTCGTCCGCGACGCGATCCCGGCTGCGGCCCGGCGGCGCGGTGGGCATCCCGCCACACGGACCTTCCAGGCGCTGCGGATCGCCGTCAACGACGAGCTCGCGGCGCTCGAGGCGGTGCTGCCTGCGGTCGTGGAGCGGTTGGCTCCGGGCGGCGTCGCCGTCGTCCTGAGCTACCACAGCCTCGAGGACCGCCGGGTCAAGCGCGCCTTCGCGGAGGCCGCGACCGGCTGCATCTGCCCACCGGGCCTGCCCGTCTGCGGTTGCGGTCGCACCCCGCTCGTGGAGGCGCTCGTGCGCCGCCCCGAGCGCCCCGACGAGCACGAGATCGCCGCGAACCCCCGCGCCGCCTCCGCGCGACTCCGCGCGGTGCGCCGGCTGCCAGGAGGCCACCGATGAGCGCCCCGGTCACCACCCGCCCCGTCCGTGAGCGCGTACGCGAGAGGCGTCCGTCGCTCCAGGTCGTCGCGGAGCCACGCCCGCGTCACACCCTGACGTACGCGCTGGTGATCGTCGTGCTGCTCGGCGCCGCGGTCTTCGGCGCCGTCGCCCTCAACGCGCTGGCCGCCGCCGAGGCGGTCGAAGCGCGGTCCCTGGAACGCCAGGTCGCGGAGGGTGAGCGCACCTACGCGAGCCTGGTCGCCGAGGTCTCGGCGTTGGAGGATCCCGGTCGGATCCGTGAGGCAGCCCTCGAGCTCGGCCTCGTGCCCTCCGGTCCCGCCCGTCACCTGGAGCTCGAGCGCAGCCTGCCCGCCGATGGAGCGGTCGTGGAGACCCGACTTCCGGAGACCACGCCGGATCCGGTCAAGCCCGTGCTCTCGGCCGAGCGCTGATGACGGGGCCGACGAAGCGCCGCCGTCTCTCCCGCGTCCCGCGCATCCTCGGGCGACGTGGCGATCAGGTCGCCGTCCGACGGATCCGGTGGCTGCTCGGCGTGTACGGCCTGGCCCTGCTGCTCGTGGTCGGGCAACTCGTCCACATCCAGGTGGTCCAGGCGGACGAGTACGCCGACGCCAGCGTGCGGCAGCGCGAGCGGATGATCGAGCTGCCCGCGACGCGCGGGCGGATCTACGACCGCGACGGTGACGTGCTGGCCACCTCGGTCGAAGGCGCGACGATCTACGCGGACCCCAGGGCCTACCGGGGTGGCGAGACCCCCGATGGCGAGCTGGTGCCACCCGCGGGAGACCCTGCGGAGGTCGCCGCAGCGCTCGCGCCGATCCTCGAGCGCGATGTCGACGACCTGGTCGAGCGGCTCGAGCGTGACGCCCACTTCGTCTACCTGGCACGTCAGCTCGACCACGAGGTCGGCGACCGGATCCGCCAGCTCGAGCTGCCAGGCGTCGGCGTGCTCGTCGAGCCGAAGCGGGTGTACCCGGGCAACGGCCTCGCCGCGCAGGTGGTCGGTTTCACGGGCATCGACGGCTACGGCCTGCAGGGGATCGAGGCCCAGTACGACAGCGTGCTGAGCGGCGAGCCGGGGACCTTGCTCCTCGAACGGGCGCCGGGAGGGTTGGACATCGCGTCGGGGGTGCGTGAGCTGGTGCACTCCGAGGTCGGCACCGACGTCGTGGTCACCCTCGACCGCGACATCCAGCATGCCGCCGAGGTCGCGGCCGCCGAGGCCCTGGAACGGTTCGACGCGAAGGGAGCGACCGTCCTCGCCCTGGACGTGAGCACCTTCGAGATCCTCGCGATGGCCAGCACCCCTGGCTTCGACCCCAACGAGCGCTCCGAGGGCGAGGCCGAGGCGTGGCGCAACCGCGCCATCACCGACATGTTCGAACCGGGCTCCACCCAGAAGGCGATGACCATCGCCGCCGCGCTCGAGGAGGGGCTGGTCACCCCGACGACCGAGTTCACCGTCAAGGACCGCATCCGCGTCGGGTCGAGCACCTTCTCCGACGCCCACCCGCATCCCGGGTCCGTCTGGACGGTGGGCCAGATCATGGAGCGTTCGAGCAACGTCGGGACGATCCAGGTGGCGCAGGAGCTCGGCGAGGAACGGCTCGACGCCTACCTCCGGGGGTTCGGGCTCGGGTCGACGACGGGTCTGGAGTTCCCCGGCGAGGCGGCCGGGATGCTGATGGGTCACGAGGACTGGTGGGGCAGTTCGCTGCCCACCATCGCGATCGGCCACGGCGTCGCCGTGACCCTGATGCAGCTGGCGAACGCCTACGCGACGATCGCGAACGACGGGCTCGCCATGACCCCCAGTGTCGTCCGCGGCACCGTCGGCAGCGACGGTCGGCTGTCCCCGAGGCCAACGGGCTCCGGCCAGCGGGTGATCGGCGAGGACACGGCCCGGGTCGTCCAGGACATGCTGCTCGAAGCGGTGTCCGGCGAGTACGGCACGGGGGCGTTGGCCGCGGTCCCCGGCTACTCGGTCGCCGGCAAGACCGGCACGGCCCGCAAGCCGGATCCGGAGGGTGGGTACTCGGACCGCTACGTCGCGACCTTCGCCGGGTTCGCGCCCGCGCACGACCCGCAGATCGTGGTGGCGGTCATGGTCGACGAGCCGTACCCCATCTGGGGCGGCATCGTCGCGGCACCCGTGTTCAGCGAGGTCATGGAGGCCGCGCTGATCGCTCGGCGCATCCCGCCGGACGGCAGCAGCCCGTCGCTGTCGGAGGCGTTGGTCCGCGCCCAGGCGGTGCTCGACGACCTCGAGGCCGCTGCCGAGGAGGGCGAGGAACCCGACGAGGATCTCGGGGTCCCGGTGGAGGAGCCCGCGTCGCCACCGGCCGGCGACCCCGCGTCGCAGTGAGCGTGCGCGCTCCGGCACGCGGGACCGTCCGTGTGGCCGCAGCGGGTGCACGGCCCGGCGATCCGCCGGCGTTACGCTCGCCCCCGAGAGGGTGCCACCCCCTTGACGGGGCGTTCCTGCGCTCGGCGCCCGCCGTTGCACTCCGCACGACCGGAACCCTCGCGAGGAGCATCGTGACCGCCAGCCTGTCCGCTGTGGCCGCGTCGCTGCGTCACGCCGAGCGGCACGGTCGCGACGTCGAGGTGGTGGACGCCACCCACGACAGCCGACAGGTCGGCCCGGGGTGGCTGTTCTGTGCGATCCCGGGGGCGCGACACGACGGCCACGATCACGCTCCCGGCGCCGTCGATGCGGGCGCGGCAGCCCTGCTCGTGGAGCGGTGGCTCGACCTCGACGTCCCACAGGTCCGGGTGCCCTCGGTGCGCGCGGCCACCGGCCCGGCCGCGAGCGTCGTGCACGGACGGGCGAGCGAGCGGCTCACGGTGATCGGGATCACGGGGACCAACGGCAAGACGACCATCGCCTACCTGCTCGAGGCGGCGGCGGCCGCAGCCGCCCACGGCACGGGCGTCATCGGCACCGTCGAGGCGCGGATCCACGGCGAGCGGCAGGAGGGGGTGCGCACGACCCCGGAGGGCACCGACCTGCAACGGCTGCTCAGGCGCATGGACGATCGTGGTGCCGACGTCGTCGCGATGGAGGTCTCGTCCCACGGCCTCGACCTGCGTCGCGTCGACGGCACGCGGTTCGCCGTCGCGGTGTTCACCAACCTCTCGCAGGATCACCTCGACTGGCACGGCTCGATGGAGGCCTACTTCGCCGCCAAGGCCCGGCTGTTCGCCCCCGTGTTCACCGACCGAGGGGTCGCGGTGATCGACGATCGGTGGGGGCAGCGACTGGTCTCGCAGGCCACGATCCCGATGACCACCGTCAGCCGTACCGGTGATGCGGACGTGCGCATCGTCGCCGAGGAGCTCGACGTCACAGGAGGTCGAGCGCGGGTGCGCTGGGGTGACGACGAGGTGGAGGTCACCACCCACCTGCCCGGCGACTTCAACCTCGTCAACGCCGTGGTCGCGGTCGTCGCGGCGACCACGGCCGGGATCCCCGTGGAGGACGCCGTCGCGGGGGTCGCCGCCTGCCCCGGGGCGCCGGGCCGGCTCGAGCGGGTCCGACCGGCTCACCCCGTGCAGGTCTTCGTCGACTACGCCCACAGCCCCGACGCCGTGCGGTCCGTGCTCGACTCGTTGCGGGGGTCACTGGCCCCGGACGGCCGGCTGTTCGTGGTGCTCGGGGCGGGCGGCGACCGCGACCGCGGGAAGCGTGGGGCGATGGGGGCCGCCGCCACGCTCGCCGACGTCGCGGTGCTCACCTCCGACAACCCACGGACCGAGGATCCGCAGGTGATCCTCGATGCCCTGGCCTCAGGTGCGAAGGAGGCGGTGGGCTCGGACGGCGGTGAGGTCGTCCTCGAGCTCGACCGGCGACGGGCGATCGAACGTGCCATCGAGGGGGCCCGACCCGGCGACGTGGTCCTGATCGCCGGGAAGGGCCACGAGACCACCCAGGAGCTCGCGGACCGTGTCGTCGCCTTCGACGACCGGGAGGTCGCCGCGGAGATCCTGGACCGCTCCGGAGGCACGTCGTGATCGAGCTCACGGTCAGCGAGGTCGCCCACGCCGTCGGTGGCGAGGTCGTCGGTGCCACGGACGTCTCGATCGACGTGGTGGGGACCGACTCGCGCCGCCTGCCGGACGGACGGCCGCTGTTCGTCGCCCTGCCGGGGGAGCACGCCGACGGGCACGACTTCGCAGCCTCGGCGGTCGCCGCCGGGGCGGTCGCGGTCCTGGCCGGCCGCCACCTCGACGTCGCTGTGCCGGTGGTGGTCGTCGACGATCCCTGGATCGCGCTGGAGCGCCTTGGTGCGGCCGTGCGGGCCTACATCGAGCCGACGACCGTCGCCATCACCGGTTCGGTCGGCAAGACCACGGTCAAGGACCTCACCGCCGCCGCGGTCGGCGCCGGCCGACGTGCGCACGCTGCGGCCGGCTCGTACAACAACGAGCTCGGCGTCCCGCTGACGCTGCTCGGTCTGCGTGAGGACACCGAGGTGCTGGTCGCCGAGGTCGGTGCGCGCCGGGTGGGCGACATCGCCCGGCTGGCCCCGTCCCTCGCTCCCGACGTCGCCGTCGTGACCTCGGTCGCGGCGGTCCACCTCGAGGTGTTCGGCGCCGTCGAGGACGTCGCGCGGGGCAAGCGCGAGCTGGTCGAGGCGCTCGGGGCCGACGGGGTGGCGGTGCTCAACGTCGCCGACCCACGGGTCGCGGCCATGGCCAGGGTCGCCCCTCACGTCATCGGCGTCGCCACCGACGATGCCAGCGCCGACGTCCACGCGCGCGAGGTGCGTCTCGACCCCTACGCGCGTGCGAGCTGTACGGCGGTCACGCCGTGGGGCGAGACGGCGCTGCGTGTCCCCGTCGCGGGACGACACCAGGTCGGCAACGCGCTGCTCGCGTTGGCGGTGGCAGGACACCTCGGCGTCGACATCGGCGCCGCCGCGGCCGCGATCGGCGATGCCCGCGTGTCGCCGTGGCGCGGCGAGGTCTTCGTGCACGACGGGGTCACCGTCGTCAACGACGCCTACAACGCCAACCCCACCTCGGTCCGTGCCGCGCTCGAGACGCTCGTCGCCATCGAGCGGACGGGGCGGGCGGTCGCCGTGCTCGGGGTCATGGCGGAGCTCGGCCCGACCGCCGAGGAGGAGCACGTGGCGATCGGCCGGCGCTGTGCGGAGCTCGGCCTCGACGAGCTCATCGTCGTCGGTGGCGAGGCGGAGGGGATCGCCACGGGCGCCGGGTCGGGTCCGGTGGCCGTCCACCGTGTGGATGACGCCGCTGCCGCCACGGCGATGCTGACGGACCGCCTCGCGTCCGGTGACGTCGTGCTCATCAAGGGTTCCCGGGTCGCGGGCCTCGAATCGGTGGCTGCGAGCATCGCAGCCGGGAGGACCGGCTCGTGATCGCGATCCTCATCGCGGGTGCCGTCGCGCTGATCGCGGCGTTGGCGGGGACGCCGCTCGTCACCAGCTACTTCCGGGAACGTGGGTTCGGCCAGATGATCCGCGAGGAGGGCCCCGACCACCACGCGAAGGCGGGCACCCCGACGATGGGCGGCACCGCCGTCGTGCTGGCGACGGTGGTGGCCTTCGGGGTGGCCCACCTGACGGGGACGCGGATCACCGGCATCGGCCTGCTGGTGATCGGCACCTTCGTCGCCATGGCGATCGTCGGGTTCGCCGACGACCTCATCAAGCTGCGGATGCGTCGCAACCTCGGGCTGAACAAGACCACCAAGTTCCTCGGTCAGGCCGTGATCGCCGGGCTGTTCGCCTTCCTCGGCCCGACCTACGCGGGACTGCCGCAGAACATCTCCGTGGTCGGCGACATCGCGTTCGACGTCAACCCGTGGGTGTTCTTCGTCTGGATCTTCCTGCTGCTGACCGGCGCGTCCAACGCGGTCAACCTCACCGATGGCCTGGACGGCCTCGCTGCGGGTTCCTCGGCGATCACCTTCGGCGGCTACACGTTGATCGCCTTCTGGCAGTTCCGCAACTTCGAGGTCTACGTCCTCGACGGAAGCCAAGCGCTCGACCTCGCGATCATCGCCGCTGCGCTGTTCGCCGCGTGCGCGGGCTTCCTCTGGCACAACGCGCCGCCCGCCAAGATCTTCATGGGTGACACCGGTTCGCTCGCGCTCGGTGGGGTGTTGGCCGCGATGGCGGTCGCGACCAACACCCAGCTGCTCCTGGTGTTGCTCGGCGGCCTGTTCGTCGCCGAGACGCTGTCGGTGATCATCCAGGTCGCGGTCTTCAAGCTCACCGGCAAGCGCGTGTTCCGCATGGCGCCGTTCCACCACCACTTCGAGCTGCTCGGTTGGCAGGAGACCACGATCATCGTGCGCTTCTGGATC
>CAYVJT010000127.1:0-10943 GCA_964451855.1 uncultured Actinomycetota bacterium | reverse complement strand
ACGACTCGATGTCAGCTACGTGATCTGCGGCCACTCGGAGCGTCGTGCCCTGTTCGGCGAGACCGACGCCGACGTCGCCGCCAAGGCGCGCGCCGTCCTGCGCCAGCACCTCCGACCGATCCTGTGCGTCGGCGAGGTCAAGGACGAGCGTGAGGCAGGACGCGCGGTCGAGGTGGTCGTCGGGCAGCTCCGCGGCAGCCTCGAGGGGATCACGATCGACGATCCCGAGGACCTGGTGATCGCCTACGAACCGGTGTGGGCGATCGGCACGGGCCTGACCGCGACGACCGACGACGCCCAGGAGATGTGTGCCGCGATCCGTGAGGAGCTCGCCACGCGTTTCGACAGGGCCACGGCGGAGCAGGTGCGCATCCAGTACGGCGGCAGCGTCAAACCCGGCAACATCGCCCAGCTGATGGCCCAGCAGGATGTGGACGGCGCGCTGGTCGGCGGTGCCAGCCTCTCCAGCGAGGACTTCGCCCTGATCGTGGGCTACCGGCGGTAGGGGAGGCCCCACGGGGGTCCGCTGTCCGCGCGTGGGTCTCACACCTCGGTGGCGTTTGGGCTACGTTGCGTCATATCGTGAGCACCTCTGGGAGAGCTACCTCTGGGAGAGTCGTTGAGGCAGCGTCGCGCGACCGGGTGGAGCCGCGCCGTCACGGGTGAGCGTGGGCGGTGCGCTGGATGCGCGGAGCGCCTAGTGTGCTCACGGAAACAACGACCTCGGTAGTAGGCTTCGAGGTACCCTGAGACTGGTCCCGCCTAGTGCACCGCGATCCGGTTCACGCTGCGGGGTCGCTCCCCACCGCTCGATGGAAGGAAACACGGTGGCGAAGGACATGAAGTACGCATGGCGGCTCATAGCAGCCGTCGGGGCGCTCGCACTCGTTGCGACCGCCTGTGGGGTAGATGAGGACCCCGATGAGGAAGCCGCACCGGTGACGGAGGAAGCTCCGGATCCGGCTGACGATGAAGAGCCCGCGGAGGAGCCCGACGACGTCGCTGCCTCTCCGGGCCTCGAAGACTGTGATGAGAACCCCAACACCTGCAACGAGGGCCCGCGTGCCGACGGTGGCTCGATCACCTGGCTGATCAACCAGGGCCACGACGGGGTGTACAACCACCACCGTCCGGAAGGTGGCTCGGTCTACCTGCTGCAGATGATCGAAGGCATCGAGCCGCGGATGGGCTACTTCGCGCCCGATGGTGACTGGGTCTGGGACTTCGACTACCTGGCTTCCGAGCCGGAGATCGTCGACGAGGACCCGCAGACCATGGTCTACGAGCTCAACCCCGATGCGGTCTGGAGTGACGGCACCCCGATCTCCGCTGACGACTTCATCTGGAACTGGAAGCACAACAGTGGCGACGAGGACCTCTGCGTCGGCTGTGACCCACGCGCCACCGCTGCATGGGAGCAGGTCGCCAACGTCGAGGGTTCGGATGACGGCAACACCGTCACGATCACCCTCGAGGAAGGCACCGTCAACCCGGAGTGGTTCGCGCAGTACGGCGTCACCTACCCGGCCCACTGGTCGGGTGCGGACTGGACCACCCCTGAGGGGATGGGCGAGTCCTCGGTCTGGTTCAACGAGAACGTCCCGGACTGGTCGGGTGGTCCCTACATCGTCGATGAGTGGGTCGCCGATGAGCGGGCCATCTTCGTGCCGAACCCGGACTGGTGGGGTGAGACCCAGCCGACGCTCGACAGGGTCGTCAAGGAGGTCATCACCGATCAGGGTTCGTGGCTCCCTGCCCTGCAGAACCGTGAGATCGACGGTGGTTCGCCCGCGTCGTTCTTCGTCGACCTCGTCGAGCAGCTCGAAGGGCTCGGTGACGTCCACGTCGGCCTCGGCTCCGCCGGTGCCGTGTGGGAGCACGTCGACGTGAACATGGACACGCTCACCGACCAGACGCTGCGTCAGGCGATCTTCACCGCGCTCGACACCGAGGACATGCGGACGCGTATCTACGGCGACCTCGAGCCGCCGCTGCGCACCAACCACATCTTCTCGGCGCTCAGCCCGTTCCACGAGGACAAGCTCGCGGGCACCGGGTACGGCACGGGTGACCTCGAGGCGGCACGTGACATGCTCGCCGAGGCCGGCTACGAGGGCTACGACGGCGGGACGCTCGTCGACCCGGACGGCAACGAGGTACCGGAGCTCGGCTTCGGCTTCCTGGCCGGCAACGAGAACCGTGCCCGGTACACCGAGCTCGCCCAGGACTTCCTGGCGGACATCGGTCTGACGGTCGTGCCCGAGGCGATCCCCGGCGAGCAGCTGGGCACCTACCTCGTTGAGGGTGAGTTCGACCTGGTGATCTTCGGCTGGAGCGGCTCGCCGCTCTTCACGACGGCGCCGGCGCAGTTCTACCACTCCGAGAGCGGCTCGAACTTCGGCAACCTGCAGAACGCCGAGCTCGACGAACTGGTCAACGAGGTCCCCAACCAGATCGACATCGCAGACTCGGCCGTCCTGGCCAACGAGGCTGTCGAGATCGTGATGGAGGAGGCCTACTCGCTGCCGCTGTGGGACACCCTCAACCTGGCGTTCGTGTCCGATGAGTACGCGAACGTCCGGGACAACCACAACTCGAGCCTCCGCTCCCTGTACAACATGGAGGAGTGGGGCGTGCTGGCGGCGAACTGACCGCCGACACCCCTGATGCTCGACCCTGACGCGGGTCCGGGGCGCTTCGGCGCCCCGGACCCGCGAAGGTCGGTAGGGTTCTCGAACCGGTTCGAGCGAAGGTCCGGGCATGCTCATGTACACCGTGCGCCGCGTCTTGGCCACGATCCCCGTACTGATCGCGGCGACGCTGTTCACCTTCTTCCTGGTGGAACTCTCCGGAGACCCGCTCTCGCCGCTGCTGACCGCGACGCCCCCGGTCCCGGAGGAGACGATCGAGGCGATGCGGCAACGGCTCTACCTCGACCGTCCGTTCTACGAGCGGTACTGGCTGTGGCTGACGGGTATCGGTGACACACGCGGGGACATCGGTCTCCTGCAGGGCAAGTGGGGACCATCCGTCTCCGGCACCGATATCGGGGCCGAGATGGGCCAGCGGTTCTGGATCACGCTGCGCCTGGTCGGCCTCGCCACGATCGCCTCGATCGTCCTCGCGGTGGTCACCGGGGTGATCAGCGCGGTCCGGCAGTACTCCAAGACCGACCACGCCCTGACCTTCATCGGGTTCCTGGCCCTGGCGATGCCGACCTTCTGGCTCGCCGTCGTGATCAAGGACGGTGCCGTCTGGCTCAACCGCAACGTCTTCGAAGCGACCGTGTTCTACACGAGGAACGCGACCTCGCCCGGCTACGCGCAGATGGACTTCTGGGAACGGATGAGCGACGCGGCCGGGCACGCGATACTTCCCACGTTGACCCTGATGCTGACGGGCTACGCGCTGATCAGCCGGTTCCAACGAGCCTCCATGCTCGAGGTGCTCAACAGTGACTACGTCCGTCTCGCGCGGGCGAAGGGCCTCCGCAACGGCACGGTGATGCGGCGTCACGCGCTGCGTACCGCCCTGATCCCCGTGGTCACGCTCACCGCGTTGACGGTCTCCGGCGCCCTGACGGGCTCCGTGGTCGTCGAGTTCATCTTCGGTTGGCGAGGACTGGGGACGTTCTTCCTGAGTGCGATCAACGACATCGACGCCTTCGCGATGATGGCCTTCATCGTGTTCTCCGGGGTCCTGGTGATCACGGCGAACCTGCTCGCCGACCTGACGTACGGTGTGCTCGATCCGAGGATCCGTTATGAGTGAGCTCGAGGTCCGTAGCACCACGGAACAGGAGGGCGGTCCACGAGGGGACGCCGAGGCGATCACCACCAAGGAACGCAGCCAGTTCCAGATGATCGCCCGGCAGTTCTTCAAGCACCGTTTGGCCGTCGGCAGCCTGGTCGTGCTGATCGTGATCGCGCTGTTCGCCTTCGTCGGCCCGTTGGTCTGGCCCTTCGACCACACGATCCACCGTGAGATCCCCATCGGCGAACGACCGACGTGGTCGCACCCCTTCGGCACGACCCGCCAGGGCCACGACTACTTCGGCCAGATGATGCGTGCGACCCAGCAGACCTTGAAGGTCGGGTTGGTCGTCGCCTTCATGGTGAGCGGCATCGGGACCCTGATGGGCGCGCTCGCCGGCTTCTACCGCGGCATGGTCGACTCGGTCATCATGCGCGGTGTGGACATCCTGATCATCGTGCCGCTCCTCGCCGTCGTGCTGGTCCTCTCGACGGCCTTCCGCACGACCAGCTGGTACCACGTGGCGTTGATCATCGGCGCCTTCGGCTGGCTCGGCACCTCCCGTGTGGTCCGCGGGATGGTGTTGTCGTTGCGCGAGCAGGAGTTCGTCGAAGCGTCCAGGGCCCTGGGTGCCTCCGATGCACGGATCATGGGCCGCCACCTCGTCCCCAACGCGATCGGGGTCATCATCGTCGACGCGACCCTGTGGATCGCCATCGCGATCCTGATCGAGGCGACGTTGTCGTTCATCGGTTTCGGTATCACGATCCCCGACACGTCGCTGGGACTGTTGATCCAGAGCGCCCAGACCATGATCTTCACCCGTCCCGAGCTGTTCTACATCCCCGGGGTGTTCCTCATCATCATCTGCCTGTCGATCAACTTCATCGGTGACGGTCTGCGCGACGCGCTCGATCCCAAGCAACAGACGGTGCGCAAGTGAGTACCGCCGGACCCGTCCAGGACCCCGACCGCTACAAGGGCACCGAGGGTGACGTCATCCTCGAGATCGACGACCTGCACGTCACCTTCCCGAGCGTGGACGGGGACGTCCGCGCGGTCCGCGGGGTCAGCTACGACGTGCGGCGCGGCGAGGCGCTCGGTGTCGTCGGCGAGTCGGGCTCGGGCAAGTCGGTGACCTCCCTGGCGGTGATGGGCCTGCTGCCGAAGCTGGCCAAGGTCGAGGGCTCCGCGCGGGTGCTGGGCCAGGAGATGGTCGGCCTCAAGGACAAGGCGCTGAGCAGGATCCGAGGCAAGACGATCTCCATGATCTTCCAGGATCCACTGACCTCGCTGACCCCGGTCTACACCGTGGGGACCCAGCTCGCCGAAGCCGTGCTGACCCACCACAACGTCTCCAAGAAGCTGGCGCGCAAACGTGCGATCGACCTGCTCGAGCTGGTCGGGATCCCGAACCCGGAGAGCCGCGTCGATGCCTACCCCCACGAGCTCTCGGGCGGGATGCGCCAACGGGTCGTGATCGCCATCGCCATGGCGAACGAACCCGATGTCATCATCGCCGATGAGCCGACGACAGCGTTGGACGTCACCGTCCAGTCCCAGGTGCTCGAGGCGCTTGAGGTCGCGCAGGACGAGACCGGCGCGGCACTGGTGATGATCACCCACGACCTCGGGGTGATCGCAGGGCACGTGGACCGCGTGGTCGTGATGTACGCCGGGAAGCTCGTGGAGACGGGCACCGTCGACCAGGTCTTCTACGAACCACGCATGCCCTACACCCTCGGCCTGCTCGGCAGCCTGCCGCGGCTCGACCGTGACCGCAGCCACAGGTTGACGCCGATCAAGGGCACACCGCCATCGCTGCTGCACCTACCGCGCGGCTGTCCCTTCGCGCCACGCTGTCCGATGGCGCGCGACGAGTGCGTCGAGACCGAGCCGCAGCTCGAGTTGATCGAGAGCGGCCCGCACGCCGCGGCATGCCACTTCAGCGATGAAGTGGAGGGCAAGGAGCCCGGTGACCTGTTCGAGGCGACCATCGTGGACACTGACCTGGTCGCTGAGGTCATGAGCTCACCGTCGAACGACGCGGAGGGGTCCACGTGACCGATGCGATGCCGCCCGGAGCCGCTACCGGTGGCGAGCCGATCCTGTCGGCGAGGAACCTCGTCAAGCACTTCCCGGTCCGGACCAAGGGTCTGTTCAAGCGCACCGTCGGCCACGTCCATGCCGTGGACGATGTCTCCTTCGAACTGGCCGAGACCGAGACCCTCGGCCTGGTCGGCGAGTCCGGGTGCGGCAAGTCCACGACCGCGCGACTGTTGTTGAACCTGATACCTGCTACGTCGGGGGAGGTCTACTACCGCGGGTACGAGCTGCAGTCGATGTCGCGCCGCAGGCTGCGGCCGCTGCGCAAGGAACTGCAGATCGTGTTCCAGGATCCCTTCGCGTCCCTGGATCCGCGCATGACGGTGGCGAACCTGATCGGCGAGCCGCTGCAGATCCAGGGCACCTGGGATAAGGGTGGGCGCAAGCGCGTGCAGGACCTGCTGGAGATGGTCGGGCTCAACCCCGAGCACAGCAACCGCTACCCCCACGAGTTCTCCGGTGGACAGCGACAGCGCATCGGCGTCGCGCGAGCCCTGGCGACCCAGCCGAAGGTGATGATCCTCGATGAGCCCGTGTCGGCGCTGGACGTCTCGATCCAGGCCGGGGTGATCAACCTCCTCGAGGACCTGCAGAACGAGTTCGACCTGTCGTACGTGTTCGTGGCTCACGACCTCTCCGTCGTCCGGCACATCGCCGACCGGGTGGCGGTCATGTACCTCGGTCAGATCATCGAGACCGGGGCGACCGAACAGCTGTTCCAGTCGGCGACCCACCCGTACACGCAGGCGCTGATCTCGTCGATCCCACTACCGGATCCACGCAAGGAGCGCTCGCGCGAACGCATCGTGGTCACCGGGGACGTGCCGAGCCCGATCGATCCTCCCGGCGGATGCCGGTTCCGGACACGCTGCCCGAAGTTCGCCAACCACCTGTCGGAGTCGGAGCGTCAGCGGTGCATCGAGGAGGACCCCGAGCTCGCTGACCGTGGTCACGGCCATGACTCGGCCTGCCACTACGCCGAAGCGATGCAGCTGCTCTGACGGATGCCCCGACGTTGCTTCCCGTCGACGAGGTCGACCGGGTACGGTGGTGGTCGGCGCGGGTTGGAGAGGGATCCGCGGGACCGAGGATGAGACCGTGACCAGGAGAAACGAACCACTGGAGACCCTGCTCGGCCCGCTGGAGCAGGAGGTGATGGAGGTCATGTGGCGCCTTGGCGATGCCACGGTGCGTGACGTCCACGGCGAGCTAGCCACAGCACGATCGATCGCCTACACGACCGTGATGACCACGATGACGCGGCTCGCGGCCAAGGGCCTGCTGCAGCGCGACACCGCGGGTCTCGCGCACCGGTACCGCCCAGCGGTCAGCCGCGAGCGCTACGCCCAGTCGGCGGTCGGTGACGTGCTGACCTGGCTGCTCGATCGCTACCCCGAACCCGCCGCGGCCTACCTTGCCGAAGCGGTCGACGATATCGATGGCGTCTCGCTCGATGCGCTGCGCGAGGCGGTCGAGCGCCGGCGGCAACAGGAGCGCTAACCCCGTGGACCTCGGTGTCCTCCTCAGCCTCCCGGTGGAGTCGGTCGCCGTCCGGGTGATCCTCGCCACCGTCGCGTGCGTGGCGCTCGCGCGTCTCGTGCTGCGCAGTGGGCTACGCACCCCAGGGGTGCGGGTCGCCACCGCGGTCGCTCCGGCGGTCGTGCTGCTCGTCGTCGTCTTGGCCGTCTCCACCCAGATGCGCCTGCCCGCGGTGATGTTCCCCGTGGACGAGGCGGGACTGCTGCCTATCCCGGTGGCCGATGGCTACCAGCTGTTCGCACCGATGGCGATCCCGATCCTGGTCGGGATCTGGGGCGCGGTCGTGCTCGTCCGGTTGGGCCGTCGAGCGTTGCACGTGCGGGCGACGTGGCAGCGCGCGAACCAGGCGATCGCTGTCGGGGACACACCTGCCGACCTGCAGTTCCTGGCGACACGTGTTGCCCGCGGCCTGGGGGTGCCGACCCCGACCGTCTCCGTCGTCGCCCACTGCGATGGTGGCGCGTTCGTCGTGGGGCGACGTCATCCGATCATCGTGCTGGACGGCGAGCTGCTCGCCCAGCTGGACGAGGACGAGCTGGAGGGCGTGATCGCGCACGAGCTCGCCCACGTGCGCCGACGCGACAACGTGGTCGCCGGCCTGCTCGGCACCGTGCGGGACCTCGCGTTCTTCGTGCCAGGCATCGGCTGGGCAGCACGGCAGCTCCACCGCGAACGGGAGCTGGCCGCCGACCAGGTGGCGGTCGGGGCGACCCACAAGCCGGGAGCGCTCGCCAGTGGGCTGCTGAAGGTCCTAGAAGCGAGCTCGTCACCGCAGGCTGCCTGCGCCTCCTTCGCCCCGCACGGCTCGCTGGTCGACCGCGTCCAGGTGCTCGTCGACGATCGTCCACCTCCCACACGGACGCGCCGTTCCGTCGAGTTCGGCGCCGCCGCCGCGGTGTCGGTGGTCTCGGTCGTGGTGGCCATGATGGTGCCGACCGTGCTCGCTGGTCCTGACCGTGAGCGTGAAGCGGTGGCGCTGGTCTGGTCCGCATCGATGGCCGTCAGCTCGGCCGAGGCCACGCCCGAGAGCGATGCACGCGCCTTCGATGTCTACCGGCGGACCAGCGTCGATCTCGCGGAAGCGCAGTCCGGCAGGAGCGCGCCCTACGAGGAGCACACGCAGGAGTACCGCCGCAGCACGCTGCGTGCCTGCGGCGCGGAGGGTGCGCAGTGCCCCGCTCCGGAGACACGGGTCGGGCTCGGGATGAAGCCCCGTCCGGTGATCCAGGTCGATCAGGACCTCACCGCTCTGTGGGAGGCCGTGCCCGTGGCCGACGGTGATCCTCGATCAGAGGGTTTCCGCATGTTCTGGCTCTCCGTTCGCGACTGAACGTTCGCGACCGAGTCGATGCGCCGGCGGGGTCCCATGAGCCCTTCCGCCTCGAGGTCGCTGACGCCGTTGGCTGCTACCATCCCCCTGCTGTACTCCCCGTCCCGAGGTTGACCGTGCTGCTCGCCATGCTCATCACGCTCCACGTGCTGCTCGCGCTCGTGCTGATCCTGTTGGTGCTGCTCCACCGCGGTCAGGGAGGCGGGATGTCCGACATGTTCGGCGGTGGCGCCGTGGGCTCGGTCCAGGGTTCGGCCATCGTCGAGAAGAACCTCGACCGGTTCACCGTCGTTGCGGCGATCTCGTTCGGTGTGACCAACTCCCTGCTCGTCGTCTTCCTCTGAGCATGGCACGCACGACCCGACGCGGTCTCGCCGCGTTGGTGCTGCTCACGCTCGTCGTTGCGGGATGCTCGTTGCCCGCGGAGCAACCGGAGCCCGAGGCCGAGCCCGACCCTCCCGCACCGCTGGAGGAGCCGGAGGACCAGCCCGAAGAGGAGGGCCCCCGCGCTGGCGGGACCCTGAGGCTCGGGCTGAGCAGCGACCCGGCCTCGATCGATCCGCGGTTCGTGACCGACGCTGCGGGGGAACAGATCGTCGGCGCGCTGTTCGATCCGCTGGTCCGCCTGGACGAGCGTGACAACGTCGTGGCTGCGGCTGCTCGGGACTGGGAGGTGCTGGACGAGGGTGCGAGCTTCCGGTTCGATCTGCGCGACGCCTCGTTCCACGACGGCACGCCCGTGACCGCAGAGGCGTTCAAGCGCACCTTCGACCGCATCGCCGACGGGACCGGCGATCCACCCTCGTTCCTCGCCTACCTCCTCGAGCCCATCGAGGGCGCCGACGAGGCGCAGGCCGAAGGTGGTGGCCTGATCGGGGTCGTCGTCGAGGACGAGCACACGCTCAGGATCGATCTGGAGGAGCCACAGCCGGGCTACCTGATGACGCTGACCCATCCGAGCCTCGTGCCGCTCACCGAGGAGGCGGACGGCGATCTCGAGTCCTTCGCGCAGCAGCCGATCGGGAACGGACCCTTCGCGATGCTCGAGCCACGGGAGCCGGGTGCCTTCCTCCGCCTGACGAGGTACGAGGAGCACCACGCACCGCCGCTGCTCGATGAGGTCGTCCTCCAGGTCTACGGCGAGGATGAGCGCGACGAGCAGTGGCAGGACCTCGTCGACGGGGTGTTGCAGGTCTCGGACGTGGTCCCGGATCAGCTCGAGGACGCCGAGGAGCGTTTCGGCAGGTCGCGAGACGGCTACCGTGGACCGGGCCTGCTCACCGGCGTGACCGGGACGGTCTACCTCTACGGGTTCGAGACGACCCAGGAGCCCTTCGACGATCCCGCGGTGCGCCGGGCCATCTCGATGTCGATCGACCGTGACAGGCTCGCTGATGAGGTGATGCAGGGCACCCGGGTGGCCGCGGATTCGCTGGTTCCCCCGTCGATCCCCGGCAGCCAGCGAGGCGCGTGCGAGCACTGTCGTCATGCCCCCGAGGAAGCCGCTGAGCTGCTCGACGACGCCGAGGTGGAGCTCGAGTCGCTGACCCTGACCCACACGCGCGGGCGAACCCACGCCGTCATCGCGGAGAGTATGGCCGAGGACATCGAGGCCGCGCTCGGGATCGCGGTGGAGCTGGAGGCGCAGGATCTGCAGCCGTTCGTTCTTGCGGTGCGTCGGGGTGAGGTCCCGTTCTTCTGGCTCGGTTGGGAGTCCAGCGAGCCGGATCCGGGCGGCTACCTCTTCCCGTTGTTCCACAGCTCGCAGGTCGGCCTGGACAACCTGTCACGGTTCGAGGACGAGGACATCGACGCCTTGCTGGAGGAGGCACGGGCTGCCCCGTCGGCAGCGGCGGCTGCGCCGAGGTACCGCGAGGTCGAGCGCCGGATCATGGAGCACGCGCCGATGCTGCCGCTGCTGTGGCATCGTCACGCGCTGGTCGTCAGGCCGGAGGTGCAGGACCTGTACTGGTCCCCGCTCGGTAGGGTCGATCTGTCGGTGGTGTGGCTCGACGAGCAAGCGGCGGGCTGATGGGCGGGGCGCGTTGGCGGCCCTTCCGGCGGGCGGCTACAGTCTCGCATCCGAGGCTCCCTTCGGGGAGCTTCCACGCGCGAGTGGCGGAAATGGCAGACGCGCACGGTTGAGGGCCGTGTGACCGGAAGGTCATGAGGGTTCAAGTCCCTCCTCGCGCACTTCATCCCGATGGCCCAACAT
>CAYVJT010000126.1:5183-11043 GCA_964451855.1 uncultured Actinomycetota bacterium | reverse complement strand
GACGTGGAACCGCATGGAGTACCGCCCACTCGACGGGTTCGTGCTCGCGGTCACCCCGTTCAACTTCACCGCGATCGCCGGCAACCTCCCGACGGCACCCGCCCTGGTGGGCAACTGCGTCGTGTGGAAGCCCTCCGAGAAGCAGGCCCTCGCCGCCCAGGTGACGATGGACGCGCTGCGTGCCGCGGGGCTTCCGGACGGGGTGATCAACCTGATCCACGGCGACGGAGCGCTCGCGGTGGACGTCGCGACGGCTGACCAACGGCTCGCGGGGGTGCACTTCACCGGGTCCGAGCGGGTCCTGCGCTCCATCATGCGTACCGTCGGGGAGCGGATCGACACCTACCGCAACTTCCCGCGGGTGGTCGGTGAGTCCGGGGGCAAGGACTTCATCGTGGCCCACCCGTCGGCGGACATCGATGGGTTGGCCGTCGCGCTGACGCGCGGGGCGTTCGAGTACCAGGGCCAGAAGTGCTCGGCGGCGAGCCGGGCCTACATCCCGCGCTCGCTGTGGCCGCAGCTGCGTGACCAGGTGGTCGACATCAGCAAGGAGATGACCGCCGGGATGGGCGACGTCGGCGACCTGTCGACGTTCATGGGCGCGGTGATCGAGGGCTCCGCCTTCCAGCGTCACCGCGACGCGATCGCTCAGGCGCAGTCCGAGGGCCGTGAGGTGCTCATCGGCGGCGGCACCGACGACAGCGCCGGGTGGTTCGTCGAGCCGACCGTGCTGGTCACCGACGACCCGCGGTCGGACACGATGGTCCGCGAGCTGTTCGGGCCGATCGTGACGGTGTTCGTCTACGACGACGCCGACTGGGAGCCCACGCTGGACCTGGTCGACTCCACCAGCCCGTACGCGTTGACCGGCGCGGTCTGGTCCCAGGACCGCGCGGCCGGCTACCAAGGGCTCGACCGCCTGCGCGACGCCGCCGGCAACATCTACCTCAACGACAAGCCGACGGGCTCGATCGTCAACCAGCAGCCCTTCGGCGGCGCCCGCTCGTCGGGGACCAACGACAAGGCCGGCAGCAAGCTCAACCTGGTCCGCTGGGTCAGCGCTCGCGCGATCAAGGAGAACTTCGATCCGCCGCACGACTGGCGCTACCCCCACCAAGGATGACAACGCGAGGGGATGACAACCGCGAGGTCACACGCCGAGGGTCTCCATGAGCTTGGTGCGCAGGCTCAACACCGCCTTGGTGTGGATCTGGCAGATCCGTGACTCGGTGACCCCGAGCACGTCGCCGATCTGTGAGAGCGTCATGCCTTCGAAGTAGTACAGACCGAGCACGGTCTGTTCACGCTCGCTGAGGCGCGTCATCGTCTCACGCAGCAGGTGCTTGGTCTCCTGGTCCTCGTAGGACTCCTCGGGCAGCACCACCGTCAGATCCTGGAGGGTGTCCACCAGCGAGATGCGGTCGCCCGCGACGTCGAGGGACTCATCGAGCGCCGCCATCGAGGTCATCGACACGCGAACGAGGGTCTCCTGCAGCTCATCGAGGGTCCAGTCGAGCTCCGCGGCGAGCTCCTCGTCCGTCGGGGTGCGATGCAGTTCGTTCTCGAGCCGCTGCATCGCCGTCTCGAGCTTGCGCGCCTTGGCGCGCACCGACCGCGGTACCCAATCGATCGACCGCAGCTCGTCGATGATCGAGCCCTTGATCCGCGTGACGGCGTAGGTCTCGAACTTGAAACCCTTGTCGAGGTCGAACTTCTCGATGGCGTCCATGAGCCCGAAGATGCCGTAGGAGACGAGGTCGGCGTGTTCGACGTTGGCCGGCATCCCGACCGCCACCCGGCCCGCGACGTACTTCACGAGGGGGGCGTAGTGCACGATGAGCCGCTCACGGACCTCGGGGTCACGCGTCTCGCGGTAGCGCTTCCAGAGCACCGCAACGTCGCGTTCCACACCGACCTCCGTCTCCCCTGGACCGCCCCGACGGACGTCCGTCGGTTCCGTGCGCTCGGCCGTGACGCTCATCCTAGCCCCCATCCGACACGGTTGACGCCGCGCGTGCTCGGGGGTGGGACGCCGCGTGGACCTCGCGGAGGCGGCCACGGGAGAGGTGGGTGTAACGCTGGGTGGTGGCGAGGGAGGCATGGCCGAGGAGCTCCTGTACCAGACGCATGTCGGCGCCGGCTTCGAGGATGTGGGTCGCGAAGGAGTGGCGGAGGGTGTGTGGTGTGACGTGACCCAGCCCTGCCGCCCGGGCAGCTGCGGTCACCACGGTGCGCGCGTCACGGGTCCCCAACCGGTCGCCCCGGCCGTTGAGGAAGACGGCGTTGGTGGTGTGCTGCCCCACGAGCTCCGGGCGGCCGCGACCGAGGTAGTCCCGCATCGCGTCGACGGCCGGATCGCCGATCGGCACGATCCGCTCCTTGCCCCCCTTGCCGAGCAGCCGGGTCTGGCCGAGCGGCAGATCGACCGCTGCGAGGTCGAGCCCCGTGGCCTCGGAGATCCGGGCCCCGGACGCGTAGAGCAGCTCGAGCAGCGCCCGATCACGACGGCCCACCACGGTCGAGGTGTCCGGCACCGCGAGCAGGCGGTCGACATCCTCCACCGCGAGCACCCGCGGCAGGTAGCGGCCCTGCTTCGGCGAGCCGAGCAGCGCCGCCGGGTCCTTGGCGACGATGCCGCGCCGCTGCAGCAGGGCGAACCAGGATCGTGCCGACGAGGCGTGGCGCGCCACCGTGCTGCGCGCGTAGCCGCGGGAGCCCAGATCGGCGAGGTAGCGCCGTAGGCTCAGCGGCTCGACCTCACCGGGGTGCTCGACACCCCAGCCCGTCATGGTCGCAGCGAGGTCCGTCGCGTCGGTGCGGTAGGCGTCGACGGTGTGTGGGCTCCGGTCCCGCTCGACCCTGAGATGTTCGACCCAGGTGTCGATGGCCCCCTGCCACGCCGGGGTGATGTTCTGGCCGGATATCGCCGGTTCGGGTTCGTGAGCCACCCGGGCAGCGTCGTCCGGGTCGTTGCCAGTGTCAATAGCTGTGGCTGAAGATAGGACTGAGGTCCCGGAGAGCGTTCAAGGGGACACGTTACGTTACAGCGCCATCATCGCGGTTCCTAGCACCCTCGACGATCGCGCCCGCCGGAGCCCGTCGCAACCGGATCCCGTCAGCGCCGTCGGCGACCTCTCCGGCGACCTTCGCCCGGGTGAGTGAGGCCAGGAGCACGCCGACGGGGTGCCCGGTGCGCGTGGCCAGATCCTCGAGCCGGAGGGCCCGGGGCCAGCTCGCCGCGAGTTCGTGGTGCACCTCACGAGGCAGGCTCGAGGGCACGGCCGCCTGCGACGATCGCGACGCCTCGGGATCCGTAGGGCTGCGTCCCACCACCTCCAACAGGTCGCGCGGCGAGGTGCAGGGGGCCGCCCCCTCGGCGAGGAGCCGGTGCGGCGCCGTCGACCCGGGCGCGCGCACGTCACCGGGCACGGCGAGCACGGTCCGGTCACGCTCGAGGGCTGCGGTTGCGGTCAGCAACGAGCCCGACGTCGCCCCTCCCTCGACGACCACGACCACCTCGGCGAGAGCGGCGACGATGCGGTTCCGGGCCCGGATGCGATGCGCCCGGGGTGGGGCGGTCGGCAGCGACTCGCTGACGATGGCCCCACCGTCCTCCACGATCCGGTCGAAGAGTCCACCGGGCTTGGCGTGGGGACGGGGGTAGGCCACCGTGTGCCCGCAGCCGAGCACGACGGTCGTCCCGCCGGGGCGACCGAGGGCTGCCCCGTGAGCGGCGGCGTCGATGCCGACCGCTCCACCCGAGACGACCCGCACCCCCGCATCCGCAGCCGCCTCGGCGAGCCACGCGGCCACCCCCGAGCCGTAGCCCGTCGCCCGGCGCGCACCGACGAGCGCCACCATCGGGGCATCGACCGCAGGCTCGCCCCGGACGGCCAGCCAACCGGGAGCGTCCACATCGGGCCAGCCCTCGGCCAGACGGTGCGGGTAGCCGGGGTCCCCGACGAGCGCGACCCGCACCTGCGCTGATCGCCAGACACCGAGCACCTCCGTCACCCCGTCGGTCTCGCTCGGCCTCGGGTCGCCCGCGACCCGTGCGATGGCCTCCGCCGCGGTCGGCTCGGACGCGTCGCCCTGGGCGAGCAACGGGGTGGCGCCATCGCGGAGGTCCCGGACGTGTCTGCGGAGCCCGTCCGGCTGGTGTCCACGGCGCAGCGACCACGCCACGATCCGAACGAGGTGGTCGGGGTCGCTGCCCTCCGCTGTGACCTCACGCGCCACGGCCAGGAGCCGAGCCGTCGCCGAGCTCATCCTGCCGCCACCGGTGAGGCGATCCGGTAGGCCAACGCCTCCTCGATGTGTCGGGAGCCGACCTCCGGCTCCTCCGCGAGGTCCGCGATGGTGCGGGCCACCCGCAGCGTCCGGTCGAACGCCCGCGCCGAGAGCGCCAGACCGTCGATCGCCCGCGCCAGCGTGCGCAGCGCCGAGGCCGACGTCGTCGACCGCACCTGCGCCGAGGTGGCGTGCGCGTTGGCGACGCCCGTCCCCCACCGGGCGCGCGCCGCCCGCCGAGCTGTGTGGACCCGGACGCCGACGGTCGCGGTGGTCTCACCATCCGCGTCGACGGCGAGGCGGTCGAGGTCGACCGGCTGCACCTCCACCTGGAGGTCGAGGCGATCGAGCAGTGGGCCGGACAACCGGGAGCGGTACCGCTCGATCCGGTCCGGACGGCACGTACACGCCCGCCGCACGTCACCGAGGTGCCCGCACGGACATGGGTTCGTCGCCGCGACCATCAGGACCCGGGCGGGGTAGCGGACCCGTGCGCGTGCCCGGGTGATGGTCACCTCACCGCGCTCGAGCGGCTGCCGCAGCGCATCGAGCACCCACCTCGGCGTCTCCAGCAGTTCGTCGAGCAGGAGCACCCCGCGGTGCGCGAGCGCGAGCTCCCCCGGGCGCGGCAGCCCGCTGCCGCCCCCGACGAGCCCGGCAGCCGACACCGAGTGGTGCGGCTCGCGCAGGGGTGGCACCAGCGACAGGGGTGCGTCCGGCGGGCGTTCCCCGGCCAACGAATGGATCGCGGCGACCTCCAGGGCATGTGGCAGCTCGAGCGGCGGCAGCAGCGCGTGCAGGCGCCGGGCGAGCATGCTCTTGCCGCACCCCGGTGGACCGGCCAGCAGCAGGTGGTGCGACCCTGCCGCCGCGATCTCGACCGCACGGCGTGCCACCGGCTGCCCTCTGACATCGGCGAGTTCGAGCGTCGTATCACCCATCGTCGTCGGCGCCGCGACCACCTCAGCCGGGCGGCGCGACCCGCGCAGCACCTCCACGACCTCCGCGAGGTCGCTGACACCGACCACCTCGATGCCGTCCACCAGCGCAGCCTCGCCTGCAGCCGGCGTCGCAACGATCAGCCGCTCAGCGGCGAGGTCGCGTGCACCGACCGCCGTCGGCAGCGTGCCCGGAACGGGACGGACGCTGCCGTCGAGACCCACCTCGCCGCAGGCCCACGTCCCGACGAGGCTCCGCGCCGGGATCTGCTCCGTGGCCGCCAGGACCGCCAGCGCGAGCGCCAGGTCGAAGCCCGTACCGACCTTCGGCAGGTCGGCCGGCGCGAGGTTGACCACGACCCGTTCCTGGGGCCAGTGCAGGCCGCTGCGTTGGATCGCGGTGCGGATCCGGTCCTCCGCCTCACGCACCGCCGTGTCTGGCAACCCAACCAGTCGCAGCCCGGGGAGCCCCGAGGCACGGGAGCATTCGATCCGTACCCGGTGCGGGGCGAGCCCCACCAGGGCCACCGCATGGACCTCCGCCAGTATCCCGTGCGCGCCGCTCATGTCCGATCCTCCGAGGCCGCCTCCGGCCCCCGCAACCCCATAACGGGGCCTCCGGCGCCGCTCAT
>CAYVJT010000126.1:0-5083 GCA_964451855.1 uncultured Actinomycetota bacterium | reverse complement strand
CCCATAACGGGGCCTCCGGCGCCGCTCATGTCCGATCCTCCGAGGCCGCCTCCGGTCGTCGCTGACCCTCACGACCTCCGGCGCCGCTCATGTCCGATCCTCCGAGGCCGCCTCCGGCCCCCGCAACCCCATAACGGGGCCTCCGGCGCCGCTCATAGCGCGCTCGGCAGGTGGGTCAGCGTGGGGGCGGCCCCGAGGTCGACCGCGATCACGTCGAGGCTGACGCCCTGGTGGCGGAGCCCAGCCTCACGCAGGAACGCAGCGGCCAGCCGTCGGACCTGCGCGCGCTTGCGCGGCGAGACGGCTGCGAGCGCACCCCCGAAGCGCTGCGCGTCGCGCCGCGCCTTGACCTCGCACACCACGACACGTTGGGCGGGTTCGTCGTACGCGACCAGGTCGAGCTCACCCCGCAGCTCACCGGCGGACACGCGCCAGTTCCGTGCGACGATCCTCAACCCGTGGGCGTCCCGCAGGTGACGTGCCGCGAGCTCCTCCCCCAGCACGCCCGTCGCGAGGTGGTCAGCGGACCCCTCGCGCAGGGCTGCGTCGGCCAACGAGATGCGGCAGTGCGCGGTCGTGGTATCCATGCCCCGACGCTACGACCGCCCGGCATCGATCCGTCCACGGATCTCGCGCCTGTGGATAGAGAGCTCACGCGACGCCCCGACCGAGGGGCACGGAGCCGCTCGGGTGGGAAGGTCGTTCAGAAGACCCCGACGGCCCAGAGGATCGACCCGACGATCAGGACCCCGGCCACCACCAGCAACCAGAGGTCGTTGCGCTTGTCGTCGCGGTAACGGCGCGTGGCGTCGAAACCCACCGTGGTCCCTCCCGTCTCAGTCGTCGAGGAAGCCGGGGAGCTGGTGGTCCTCGTGGGCGAGTTCCTCGATGTTGACGTCCCGGAAG
Source organism: uncultured Actinomycetota bacterium (assembly GCA_964451855.1). Lineage (GTDB taxonomy): Bacteria > Actinomycetota > Nitriliruptoria > Nitriliruptorales > Nitriliruptoraceae > CSSed11-175R1. Next base: position 4,177 of record CAYVJT010000126.1, on the reverse strand, counting down.
GTCAGGACCCGGACGTGCTTGATGAACCGTGCCGTCCGGTACATGTCCCACACCCAGGCATCGGCGAGCTCCAGCTCGAACCAGAGGTCCTCGCCCTCGTGGGGACGGACCTCCACCTCGTTGCAGAGGTAGAAGCGACGTTCGGTCTCGACCACGTAGCGGAACATGCGCACGACATCGCGGTACTCGCGATAGAGCGACAGTTCGAGATCGGTCTCGAACACGTCGAGCTCGTCGGGCTCCATCGGCGCTCCCTGCGGTCCGGCGCACACCAGCGGTTCCTCGGAGGGTAGCGCTGAGCACCGGTCACGTACCGGCGTGCTGCTGGCTGCGGACGACGACCGTGCGAGCCCGCCTCCCTCGGTAGGGTGCCCGCATGGCAGCGACCGCACGACGTCGACGGACCCGCAGGGACGAGGTCCCCGGGATCGTCCACGAGCACGCCTACTGGCAGGACGGTGCGGTCGTCGCTGGCATCGACGAGGTGGGACGCGGCGCCTGGGCGGGTCCGCTGACCCTGGCCGCGGTGGTCCTGCCGGCGGACCGCAGGATGTACAAGCTGCGCGACTCGAAGCAGCTCGCCCCGCCCGATCGCGAGCGGCTGAGCGCCCGGCTGCACGGTTTCGCACGGGGGATCGGGCTCGGCCACGCATCCAACGACGAGATCGACCGGCACGGGCTCAGCCACGCGATGCGGATCGCTGCGCTCAGAGCCGTCGAGGCCCTCCCGATCCGTCCCGATGTCGCGCTGCTCGACGGGCACTGGGACTTCCTGGAGACACCGGACGTGCGCACGGAGACGATCGTGCGCGGCGACGCCCGTTCCGCCTCTATCGCCGCGGCCTCGATCGTCGCCAAGGTCGCACGCGACCGGCTGCTCGTCGAGGCGAGCGAACAGCACCCAGGCTACGCCTTCGCGTCGAACAAGGGCTACCCCTCACCGGAGCACATCGCGGGGCTGGATGAGCATGGCCCCTGCACCCTGCACCGACGCTCCTGGGCGCCGATCGCCGCGCTCGACCAGCCGCGGCTGTTCGCCTGAGGCCAGCGGTGGCGGGCCAACGGCGCGCTCAGCCCGGGTCGGCCTCCTCGAGCTCGTGGACCACCCCGGTGAGCGAATCCCAGTGTTCGAGCGGCCAGATGACGACGACCGCCCGTCCCACCACCGCGTCGGCGGGGACGAACCCGAGCGAACGGCGTGAGTCCGACGAGTTGGGGCGGTTGTCGCCGAGGAAGAACAGGTGCTCCTCGGGGACGGTCACCGGGCCGTAGTCGTCGCCGTCGGGGAACACCACGTAGGGCTCCTCGAGGGCGACGTCGTTGACCAGGACCTCCCCACCGTCGATACGGACCTCGTCGCCTCCCACGGCGATCACCCGCTTGACGAAGTCGCGGGCGTCCACGGGGACGAGCCCGAGGAACTGTCCGATGCCTCGCAGCAGCTGGTCGCTGCGGGTGGGGCTCACCAGCGACTCACCCTCCTCCTCGAAGACCACGATGTCGCCACGTTGCGGTTCCCGGAAGCGGAAGGTGATCTTCTCGACGACCATGCGATCGTCGACCTGCAGGGTGGGCTCCATGGAGCTGGACGGGATGAAGAAGACCTGCACCACGAAGGTGCGCAGCAGGAACGCGAGGACGAACGCGACGAGGATGAGTATCGGGAGCTCACGGAAGAACGCCGCCGCTCCCCCGCCCGAGCCGTCCCTGGTGTCGTCGGAAGCACGTCGCCGACGACGAGGCACCCCGCCGTCGGCCCCCGAGGCGCCAGCCTCGGCCGCAGCGGTCCCGCTCGCAGGGGTGCCGGTCACCCCCGCATCGTCGTCCTCCGAGGCCACGTCACGATCGACGTCTGGGACGGGTTCGCCATCGGCTCCAAGGTCGCGCCCGTCGGGTGTCGGCTCCTGTGGCTCGTTACCCGCAGCACCGGAGGACGATGGGTACCGGGCACCACCGGCCGTCGGCCAGAGTGGTGGGGGCGGCGGCTCGGCGCCGGATCCGGGGAGGTCGCGATGGTCCATGGGTGGCGGAGCCTATCCGTCGGCCGCCACACCACCGATCGAGCGAGGACGTCTCGCACGGGTGGGACGCGCGGCCCCTGGTGGAGGTCAGCGCGCGACCTCGCGCTTCTCCTTGATACGCGCCTTCTTGCCGACGCGGTCGCGCAGGTAGTACAGCTTCGCGCGCCGCACCTTGCCTCGCCGGGCGACCTCGATCTTGTCGATCACCGGGCTGTGGACGGGGAAGGTCCGTTCGACCCCGACACCGAAGCTGATCTTGCGAACGGTGAAGGTCTCACGCAGCCCGCCACCGCGGCGGGCGAGGACCACGCCCTCGAAGACCTGGATCCGGGACCGGGTTCCCTCGACCACACGGACGTGCACCTTCACGGTGTCGCCGGGCCAGAACTCCGGGATGTCGTCCCGCAGGCGGGACTTCTCGACGACGTCGACCTTGTTCATGGTGAGGACTTCCTGGTCACGATGGGGCTCGCCACAGCCACGCCGTACCGCGTGCACGAGCGGGGCCGGTCCGCGGGTGAGCGACGCTCGGGATCGAGAGGACGCAGGCCCGCGCCGGGGCACAGGCGTGGGAGCAGCATGAGCTGCGGAGACCTGAGGATACGGTGCGCGAGCTACGGGGGTCAACCTGCCACGCCGGTCAGCGCGCAGCTGCCTCGTCGTCACCGGGATCCTCACCGAGCAGGTCCGGGCGACGCTGCTGCGTGAGCTCGCGTGCACGCGCCTGGCGCCACGCGGCGATCGCGCCGTGGTCGCCCGAGGTGAGCACCTCGGGGACCCCGTGACCTCGGATCTCGGCCGGTCGGGTGTAGTGGGGGTACTCGAGCAGCCCGGAGGAGAACGAGTCGTCGTCGGGTGAGGCCGCGTTGCCGACGATCCCCGGTAGCAGGCGGACGACCGCTTCGATCACCGCGGCAGCAGCGACCTCCCCGCCGAACAGCACGTAGTCACCCACCGAGATCTCGTCGGTCGCGACCAGCTCGTGCACCCGCTCGTCGATCCCCTCGTACCGGCCGCACAGCAGCACGAACCGCTCCTCGTCCGCGAGCTCCCGAGCCAGCGTCTGCGTGAACGGACGACCGCGCGGCGTCAGCAGCACGGTGCGCGGACGGTCCCCTCCGGCGACGTGGACCGCGTCGGCCGGTGGTTCCGTGCGGCCAGCTGTCGCGGAGGGAGGCAGGTCGTTCCAGACGGCCTCGGCTGCGGAGATCCAGACGTCGGAGCGCATCACCATGCCGGCGCCGCCGCCGTAGGGGGTGTCGTCGACGGTGCGGTGGCGGTCGGTGGTGAACGCCCGGAGATCGTGGGTCCGCAGGTCGAGCCGGCCGTCGGCGATCGCCTTGCCGAGCAGCGAGGTCGTCAGCGGACCCTCGAACCACTCGGGGAAGATCGTGACGACATCGATCCGGGGCGCGGTCACGACGGCAGCTCCGTGTCCCCGTCCCCGGCCGAGGCCTCGGAGGGTGGTGCGACGTCGGCGGCATCCGGATCCAGCAGGCCCTCCGGCGGGTCGGTCACGCGGAGGCGCTCGTTGCCGTCGGCGTCCTCGTCGATCTCGACGAAGTCGTCGACGGCGGGCAGGAGCCACGTGCTCCCGTCCGCTCGTGCGACCTCGAGGAGGTCGTACTCCGCGGCGGCGGGCAGCTCGACCAGTGCGGACACCTCACCCAGGGTGCGCTCGTCGTCGTCGACGACCGTCATCCCGATCAGCTCGTGCGCGAAGTAGGTCTCGGTCTCCGAGAGGTCGACGGGCGGCGCCTCGACCTCCAGACCTCGGAGGAGCTCGGCACCGGAGCGATCGGTCACGTGGTCGAAGCGCAGCAGCAGCCGACCCTGGTGGGGACGGCTGGCCGCGATGGCCACGCGCCGGCCGGCGACCTGCACCTCGGCCCCGGCATCGAGACGTCCCGGTACGTCGGAGAGGACGTCCACCGCCACCTCGCCGTTGATGCCGTGGGGCTTGACGATCCGACCGATCGTCACGAGCTCATCCGTCACGTCACGTCCTCGAAGCGAGAGCACCCTACAACGGAGCCGGCCAAGGTGCCGTCCGAGTCATCCGCGAGGCCGGGCGACGGACCGCTCCCCCCTAGCAGAGGGGGGAGCGAGGCGGCCCGAACCAGGCGGGCCGCCGATGGGGGGTTGAACAGACCCGG
>CAYVJT010000125.1:0-11101 GCA_964451855.1 uncultured Actinomycetota bacterium | reverse complement strand
CCGGCATGATGAACGGCTTATCCAACGCCCGCTCCGGCTCCTCGAAATACTCATCGACCGCAGCCATCAACTCCAACACCTGCTGCTCAGCGTCCGCATCCCCCTCCAGAGCCTTGAGCGCAGACACCCTGACCACCGGCGTGTCATCCCCCGGGAAGTCATACGACTCCAACAGCTCACGCACCTCCATCTCCACCAGCTCGAGCAGCTCCTCATCATCGACCATGTCGACCTTGTTCAACGCCACGATCAACCGCGGCACCCCAACCTGCCGCGCCAACAACACATGCTCACGCGTCTGCGGCATCGGACCATCCGCCGCAGACACCACCAGGATCGCCCCATCCATCTGCGCCGCACCCGTGATCATGTTCTTCACATAATCCGCGTGCCCCGGAGCATCAACATGCGCATAATGACGATTCTCCGTCTCATACTCCACATGCGACACATTGATCGTGATCCCCCGCTCACGCTCCTCCGGCGCCTTATCGATCGCATCGAACGCCATCGACTGCACATTCGGATTCGCCTTGTGCAACACACTCGTGATCGCCGCCGTCAACGTCGTCTTCCCATGATCAACGTGACCGATCGTCCCGATGTTCATGTGCGGCTTCGTCCGCTCGAACTTCTGCTTGGCCATCCTCGTGCACTCCTCGTGGTGACCGACGACTGGTGCGTGCGGTTGTTGACGGGTACGGACGTACCGGGTTCCGGTACGGCGCTTCTTGGAAGCTCTGCGTGAGACTAGTGACGATCTGGGCCGGTGGGAGCCCTCTTCGGGCTCCCGGGACCGGTCACGCCAGTAGCGGCGGGTGGACTCGAACCACCGACACAGCGATTATGAGCCGCTTGCTCTACCTCTGAGCTACGCCGCCTGGCTTACGTCGAGCTGTACTTGGGTGGATCACCGAGCTGCGGTGGTCCACCACGGGCCGACCACCGTGGTGGTGACCCCGAGCCCTGGCGCGGAATCGAACCGCGGACCCCATCCTTACCATGGATGTGCTCTGCCGACTGAGCTACCAGGGCGTGCGGAGGCGCAGCGTAGCCAGCACCCCCGGTGCCGTCGAACCGCGAGACGGTCCCGTGCGCTCCGGGGGTGCTGGTCATGCCGGCCGGGTGGAGGGAGCAGGATTCGAACCTGCGTAGGCTGAGCCGCGCGGTTTACAGCCGCGATCCTTTGGCCACTCGGACATCCCTCCGTGCGCTCGACGAGAGCCGAGCAGAGCGAAGGGTAGGGAGTCGGACCTTGCCATGCCAATCGCCGATGACGGCCGCCCGCTCCCTCCGCGGACGGCACAGCTTGCCACTATCCCGAACCATCGACCCGGCAGTGAGCCATCCGGGCGCCGAGGTTCACCGTCGTCTTGCTGCGGATCATCCCAGTGGGGATCAGGTACCGGCTCGCATCGTCGGTGAGTACATACAACAGGTCGGACAGGCCCGGATCGAAGGGCTTGGACGTGTGGAAGCTCTGGTTGCCGCCACGGGTGGCCAGCGAGACGACGTAGACACCGTACGGAGACCGGTAGGTTGTGGTCTTGACCTGGACGCGTTGGAGGCGCTCACCGTCGTCGATCACCAGGTCGTAGGGCTGCGCGTCGATCAGCGGCATGAGCACGAGGTAGCCGCTCGCCCCGAACCAGCGAATCGCGTCGGTCAGGCCGATCAGCCCCTGTTCACGGGGGTTCTGCCGCCAGATCGTGTCGTCCGGACGCCGCTCGCCCTTCGCCAGGTGGGCAGCGAACGGGTCGGGTGCCGGGCCACTTCGTGGGGTGGGGGTGGTGCCGTTGCTCTCGCTCATGTGCCACCTCGAGGTCGGACGCGGTGGAGCTCCGCGCGAGCCCGCCCCGGGTTCACTCGCCCAGTGTGGCCGGGGGGTGCGACACGCTCGGCCGGATGTCCACAGGCCAGCTACAGGCCAGCTACCCAACGCCGACCCACCCCGACGCCGCCAGGAGCCACCGACCGACGGGTTCGGTGGAGCCGTGCGGGTCGACGGCTGGCGAGCAGTACCCTCTCCCCCGAAGGGTCGACGGGCCTCACGGATCGCCGGCCAGCAGTGTCAGCACGCATCAGGAGGCGAGCACGTGGCGGACTCGAGCTTCGACATCGAGGCAGGCGTCGACCGCCAGGAGGTCGACAACGCCATCAACCAGGCGGCGCGTGAGGTCAGCACGCGGTTCGACTTCAAGGGCACCGAGACGCGCATCGAGTGGGCCGGCGACGAAGCGATCCTCGTCGAGTCCGCCTCCGAAGACCGGGTGAAGGCCGCACTCGAGGTCCTCAAGGACAGGTGCGTGAAGCGCAAGGTGTCGCTGAAGGCCCTCGACGTCGGCGAGCCGCGGGACGTCAGCGGTGGCCGCTCGAGGATCGACGTCTCGCTCGTCACGACCCTGCCGCAGGACCTCGCCAAGCAGATCGTCAAGGACATCAAGGCGACCAAGCTCAAGGTCACACCCACCAACATGGGCGACCGCATCCGCGTCGCCGGCAAGAAGCGCGATGATCTGCAGGAGATCCAGGCCATGGTCCGCAGCAAGGACCACGACGCGCCGCTGCGCTTCACGAACTACAAGTGACCAGCCCCGGGCACGACGCCCTCGGGGAGGGCCCCACCGCCACCGCCCCTGTGGTGGCGACCACCTCGAGGTAGCTGTGCCCGAAGGCCACACGATCCACCGGCTCGCCCGCGACCATGGCACGTGGTTCGCGGGCGACCGCGTGCACGTCAGCTCACCGCAGGGCCGGTTCGGTGACGGGGCGGCGCTCGTCGACGGCGCGGAGCTCGAGGCCACGGACGCCCACGGCAAGCACCTGTTCCACCGTTACGCGGGCGGGCACACCGTCCACGTCCACCTCGGGCTGTTCGGCCGCTTCCTCACCCACGGCTCGCCGCCGCCCGAGCCACGTGACACCGTCCGCTACCGGGTCCTCGGCGGCGAACGAACGGTCGACCTGGTCGGCGCCACCGCCTGCGAGCTCCTCGACCCGGACGAGGTCGACGCGATCATCGCGCGACTGGGACCCGACCCGATCCGCAAGGACGCCGACCCGGACCGCGCCTGGGGTGCCCTCCAGCGGCGCCGCATCGCGATCGGTCGCGCGCTCATGGACCAGTCGGTCATCGCCGGGATCGGCAACGTCTACCGCGCCGAGGTGCTGTTCGTCCACGGCATCCACCCCGAGCTCCCCGCCAACCAGCTCAGCCGTCCCCAGTGGGATGCGATCTGGACCACGCTGGTCAGCTGGCTGCGCCGTGGCGTGCGCGAGCAGCGCATCGTGACCGTCGATCCGGAGGAGGTCGGCAAGCCGCGCAGCCGCATGACCCGCGAGGAAGCCACCTACGTCTACCGCAGCGAGACCTGCCTGCGCTGTGACAGCGAGGTGCGACGCTGGGACCTCGCAGGCCGATGGGCGTACGCGTGCGAGACCTGCCAGCCCCGACCACGGCACCGGGCGGGTGCGCGGTGACCGACATCGATCGCGACGCGGGCGCCGTGACCGCCGGGACCGCGACCGGCCACCCTGCGAGCCCCGTCCTCAGCGACCTCGAGGTGGGCGCGCGGTGGCGACGTCTCGCCCTGGCGGTCGTCGCGCTGCGGTTCGCCGTCCCCCTCGCCGCGATCCCGACGATCCCCTGGCTGATCACCCGGGACATCTCGCTGCTGGTGCTGCTGCGCCCGCAGAAGGAGTTCCTGCTCGTCGGCGGTGGCCAGTCGCGCTACCTCGGCGAACCCGAGCTGCTCGGCCTGTTCCTGGCCTTCCTCCCGCTCGGGCTGCTCGCTGTCCCTGCGTTCTTCGTCGTCGGCCGGGCCTACGGCACTCGACTGCGTGAGGGCACCGGACCGAGGTGGCTCCAACGCGCCATCGACCCGCGTCACATCGAGATCGGCCAGCGCGTGCTCGCGCGACGAGGTCCCGCGATCGCGATCCTCGGACGGTTCGCCGCGCTGCCGCCGACGGTCCTCGCAGCTGCCGCCGGGGTCTCGGACGTGTCGTGGCGCGCCTACCTCGCCGCGGATGCGCTCGGGGCCGTCCTGGCCACCAGCGCGACGATCGGCGCCGGCTACACGCTCGGCCGTGCCTACCAGACCGGCGGCTTCTGGCTCACGGCGGTCGGGGTCACGTTGTTCGGGGTGATGATCCTGCTGCTCACCTACTGGCTCCGGCGGGAGGCCGCACGCGATGACGGGACCGGCCCCTCCGGTCCGGGGGAACCGACCTCGGTGTGAGCCCTCGGCGAGACCTCGGGGTGAGCCCTCGGTGTGACCTCTCGGGCTGACCCCAGGGCGTGACCTCGGGGCTCGGGGAGCTGCGGATCGATCGAACCGGAGGCAGGACCCGGTGCGTAGGTGATGGTGCCGGCGTGGCTCCGATGTCCGTAGCCTGGCTGCGTGCCGACGCCGGCACACTACGATCCGTTGCTGCCGACTCCGAAGGAGCGTCCGTGACACCACGCCAGAGAGTCGTGACCCTCGCCATCGCGCTCGCCGCGGTGCTCACCGCATGCGATGCCGAGGAGGCACCCGAGGGGGAAGCCGCCCCCGCGGAGGCGGCGACCGAGATCGAGGTCGTCGACAACTCGTTCTCGCCGGAGACGGTCGAGGTCGCTGCCGGTGACACGATCCGGTGGACCCACGAGGGTCAGGCGGCGCACACCGTCACCTTCGAGGACGGCCCCGACTCCGGGACGATCGACAGCGGTGACACCTTCTCGCACACCTTCGACGAACCCGGGGAGTACGCCTACGTCTGCAGCATCCATCCCGGGATGGAAGGCACCGTCGTCGTCGAGGGCTGAACCGTCGCCACGCACCGTCCCGGGACGTCCGGCACGGCGGACCGTCAGCCTGCGGCGACCAGCCCCGTGAGCGACGTCGCCCCGCTGATCAGGCCGGGGAGCACGAACAGCACCACGGTGCCGACCATGAGCACCACGACGACCGCGGACAGGTTGAAGCCCGGCTGCAGCTCAGGCAGGCCCTCGCGCGCCTCGTCCATCCACATGGTCTTGATGACCCTGAGGTAGTAGAAGAACGCGATCACCGAGTTGATGACGAGGAACACCATCAGCACGACGCCGAAGGGGGTCGCGTCGGTCATCGCGGCGCGGACGATCTCGAGCTTGGCCCACAGTCCGACGGTCGGCGGGGCGCCTCCGAGGCTCAGCAGGAACACCGTCATCCCGAGCGCCAGCAGCGGGCTCCGCGCCGACAGGCCGGCGTAGTCCGCGATCGAGCGGATCGCCGTCCGCCGGTTGACCGCGATGGCGACCCCGAAAGCGCCGATGTTCATGACCGCGTACGCGACCAGGTAGAACATCACGGCCTGGACCGCGGCGTCGTTGACCACGACCGCGTCCGGACCCGACCGGGCGAGCCCGAAGGGGATCAGCATGTAGCCGGCCTGGGCCACCGACGAGTACGCGAGCAGCCGGATCAGGTCGCGCTGCTGCAGGGCGACGAGGTTGCCGAGGGTCATCGTCAGGATCGCGAGCACACCCAGCACCGGGGCCCACACCTCGGCGAGCGGCTCGAAGGCGATGAAGGTGATGGCGAGCAGCCCGGCGAACCCTGCGGCCTTCGACGCGACGGCGAGCATCGCCGCGACCGGCATCGGCGAGCCGGCGTAGGTGTCTGGTGCCCAGAAGTGGAAGGGCACGGCCGAGATCTTGAAGCCGAACCCGACGATGACCAGCATGACCGCGCCGAGCAGCAGCGGCTCGGTGGTGCCGATCGCCTCGATGCCCGCGGCGATGTCGGGCAGGTAGGTGCTGCCCGTGAAGCCGTAGATCATCGACATGCCGAACAGCATCAGCGCCACGGACAGCACACCGATGAGGAAGAACTTCAACGCCGCCTCCGAGGAGTACAGCGACCGCTTGCGCATCCCCGCCATCACGAAGGCCGGTACCGAGACGGTCTCCAGCGCGATGAACAGCAGGATCAGGTCCCGCGCCGACGGCATGATGATCATGCCGACGAACGAGGTCAGCAGCAGGAAGTAGTACTCGCCCTGGAAGTAGCGGCTCTCCGCGAAGTAGCGCCAGCTGATCCCCAGGATCGCCAGCAGGGCGCCGAGGAAGAGCAGCTTGAACACGACCGCGAAGTCGTTGATGACGAAGGTGCCACCGAAGTTCGTGCGCTCGTCACCCCACAGCACGGCGGTGAAGACGATGGCGACGACGGTGCCGATGCCGGCGAGGGGGGCGATCAGCTGCTTGGCGGTCCCGCGCAGGTTGAGGTCGGCCAGCAGCACCACCAGTGCCGTGACCGTCAACGCGATCTCCGGCGCGATCGCCAGCCAATCGATGAGCATCGTCGTCTCGTTCCTCCCGCTACCGCAGGTGAAGCACCCGGCTTCAGCCGCCGAGGTAGCCCATCAGGTTGGTGACGGCTGCGTCCTGCACGCCGAAGATCAGCACCGGGAAGATCCCGAGCGCGAGGATCAGCACGAGCAGGGGCGTCCACGACACCCACTCGATGCGCATCACGTCGTCCAGGGGTTCTGCCGCCCACCGTTCGGACGGCTCACCCAGGTTGACGCGCTGCAACAGCCACAGGAAGTAGCCGGCGGTCAGCACGGTGCCGATGGCGGCGAACACCACCAGGCCGAGGTAGAGCCCCGAGTAGGTGTCCCCGATCCCGAGCCCGGGCGAGATCGCCGCCCACATCGCCGTGAACTCCCCCCAGAAGCCCGCCAGCCCGGGGAGCCCGAGCGAGGCCACGGCGACGAAGGTGAGCACCACGCCGTAGCGCGGGATCTTCTTGAGCATGCCGCCACCGATGACGGCGATCTCGCGGGTGTGGTAGCGCTCGTGCAGGGACCCCGCGAGGAAGAACAGCATGCCGGTGATGATGCCGTGCGCGATGTTGCCGAACAGGGCAGCCTGGATGCCGGCCTCGTTCATGGCTGCGACACCGAGCATCACGAAACCCATGTGGCCGACGGACGAGAACGCGATCAACCGCTTGACGTCGGTCTGGGCGAGGCAGCACAACGACCCGTAGATGATGCCGATCACGGCCAGTACGCCGATCAGGGGGGCGAACCGGACCGAGCCCTCGGGCAGGATCGGCAGCGCGATGCGGATGAAGCCGTAGGTCCCCATCTTCAGCAGGACGCCCGCCAGCAGCACCGAACCGACGGTCGGCGCCTCCGTGTGGGCGTCCGGCAGCCAGGTGTGGAACGGCCACATCGGCACCTTGATGGCGAACCCGAGGAAGATGCCGAAGAACGCCCAGGTCTGGAAGGTCGCGGAGCCGAACGGCGCCATCTCGGACAGCGCCTGGATGCTCCAGGTCTCCGCGCCGGCCTGGAAGTAGATCGCGAGGAACGCGACCAGCATGAAGATGGACCCGAACAGGGTGTAGAGGAAGAACTTCACGCTGGCGTAGTCGCGCCGCGCCCCGCCCCACATCCCGATCATGAAGAACATCGGGACGAGCACGAGCTCCCAGAAGATGAAGAACAGCACGAGGTCGAAGGCGACGAAGGTGCCCGCCATCCCGGTCTGCAGCATCAGCATCAGCGAGAGGAACGCCTTGGGCTTGCCCGGCGCCGGGAGGTGCTTGGTCGTGTAGATCGCGCACAGGAACGTCAGCAGGTAGGTCAGGAAGAACAGCGGCAGCGAGATGCCGTCCATCCCGAGCTCGAACCTCGCGCCGATCGCGGTGATCCACGGGACGTCGGTCGTGAACTGCAGCTCGCCGCTGCGACCGAAGTCGAAGAACGCGGTGATCGCCACGACCAACGCGAAGGCCACCCCCGTGATGACCACGGCGGCTCGGCGGATCTGCCGATCCATCGAGGCGGGCATCATGGCCAGCGCGCCTGCCCCCACGAGCGGGAGGAACAGGGCGACCACCAGTGCCCAACCTGCGGTGTTCGGGTCCATCGTCGTCTCCTCCAGCTCGCTCCGGAACTCGAGCGTGTCCGGGTCGAGTCGGCGTCGTCGGCCTCCCGGCCGAGCGGCGTGGTCGCTTCGCAGCGACCGTGGTCGTTGTCGTCTACCTCACGGCGGCGATGGCCAGCACCAGCACGATCGTGCCCGCAACGAGGGCACCCGCGTAGCGCTGGACATCACCGGATTGGATGCGCTTGAGCCGGTCGCTCCACCACGATGCGCTGAAGGCGGCACCGTTCACACCGCCGTCGATCACGCGCTCGTCGAACACCCGGTAGGTCGTCATCGCCGCGTCCTTCGTGGCGCGGCCCACGCCAGCGACGATCCCGTCGAGCACCACGTTGCTCGACCAGGTCGTCCACTTGGCCAACGGATCGCGGACGGGGACCACGATGAAGCGGTACCCGAACGCATCGAAGCCGTACTTGTTCACCAGCACCTTGCTCGCGACCCCCATGTTGAGGGTCGGATCGCGCTCGGGGAGCCCTCGGCCGTAGAACCGCCAGGCCAGGAACACCGCCAACGCGAACAGCACCAGCACGATGGCGAGCAGGTCTGGATGCCACGACGGCACACCGTGCAGCATCGAGTAGCTGCCCTCCTCGGCGGCCGCGAGCTCGACGCCGCCGGCCACCACCCCGCCACCGGTCGCCTCGCCGCCCTCCTCGAGGAACGGGAAGGTGGCCTCGGCGATCAGCGGGGTCGCCGTCCAGGTCTCGAAGTTGTACTCCTCCGAGGAGAAGGGCGAGAGCAGGTAGCCCGAGGCGATCGACAGCACCGCGAGCACCATCAGCGGGGCGACCATCTGCTTGCCGGACTCGTGGGGCGGATGGTGGCTGCGGTTCTCGCCCGCGAAGATCAGGAAGCACGCCCGCGCCATGTAGAAGGTCGTCACGAACGCGGCGGCGAGCCCGACCCAGTACACGAGGTTGCCGGTGAACATGCCCTGTCCGGCCCACCCGTCGCCGGCGAGCAGGATCTCGTCCTTCGAGAAGAACCCGGCGGTCAGCGGGAACCCGGCCAGGGCCAGGGTCCCGACGATGAAGGTCCAGAAGGTGTGGGGCATGGCCCTGGCCATGCCGCCCATGTCGGAGATGTTGTTCGAGTGGACCGCGTGGATCAGCGAACCGGCCCCGAGGAAGAGCAGCGCCTTGAAGAACCCGTGGGTGAACAGGTGGAAGATGCTGGCGGTGTAGCCCCCGACCCCGATCGCCGCGATCATGTAGCCGAGCTGGGAGACGGTGGAGTACGCCAGGATCTTCTTGAGGTCGTCCTGCACCAGTGCGAGCAGCCCACCGAAGAACAGCGTGATGACGCCGACGATGGCGATGACGGCCATGACCACCGCCGACTGCGCCAGCACGGGGAACAAACGGGCCAAGAGGAAGATCCCGGCGGTGACCATCGTCGCCGCGTGGATCAGGGCGGAGACGGGCGTCGGCCCCGCCATGGCGTCGGGCAGCCACACGTGCAGCGGCATCTGCCCGGACTTCGCCACGCAGCCGACGAAGATCAGCAGCATCGCCAGCACGATCGTGCCGGTCGACAGCTCGCCGGCGGCGGCTGCGGCGTTGGTCTCCAGGAAGTTGAACGGCGTCGAGGTGCCCAGCCCCATCATCCCGGCCGACAGGACGATCACACCGACGATCAGGCCGACGTCACCGACCTTCGTGGTGAGGAAGGCCTTGTTGGCCGCATCCTGGTTGGACTTGCCCTCCCAGTAGAAGCCGATCAGCAGGTAGGAGCACAGCCCGACCAGCTCCCAGCCGATGATCGCCAACAGCGTGTTGTTGGCGACGACCAGCAGGAGCATCGAGAAGGTGAACAGGCTCAGCATCGAGAAGAAGTAGGTGAACCGGGGCTCACCCCGCATGTACTCGCGCGAGTAGATGTGCACCATCAGCGAGACGAGGGTCACCAGCACGAACATCATGGCGGTGAGCCCGTCGACCAGCATCCCCAGCTCGAGGACGAACCCGCCGCCGAGCGGCGACCACTCGAACGACCGCTCGAAGGGCTCGGCGATCCCTGCGGTGAAGGTCTGCCACGCGATGCCGAGGGCCAGCACGAAGCTGATCAGCAGGGCGATGACACCGAGCTCGCTGCCCTTGCCCGGCAGGTGCTTGCCGAACGCGGCGATCGCCGCTGCCGACAGCAGCGGCAGCAGGGTCACCACCCAGGCGTATCCGAGAAGTCCGTCCACGGTGTCTCGCTCCCTACCAGCGCATCAGGTCGACGTCGTCGACGTTGATCGACGCGCGGTTGCGGAACACGTTGAAGATGATCGCGAGCCCCACACCGGCTTCGGCGGCGGCGACCGCGATGATGAACAAGGCGAACATGTGGCCGCTCACGGCCGCGTCGGCCGGGAACAGCAGGTTGTTGAAGGCGAGGAGGTTGATGTTGACCGACACGAGCATCAGCTCGACGCTGATCAGCACGAGGACGGCGTTGCGCCGGGCGATCAGACCGTAGACGCCGACGCAGAACAGGAAGGTCGCGAGCAGCAGTGGACCGACCAGGCTCATCGGTCACCTCCCGAGGGCAGCTCGGCCTTGGTCCTGTCCGGCAGCTCGGCCGCGCCCGCGTGGGTCGACGGCTCGTCACCGATCTCGATGCGCTGTTCGGGCTCGACCTCGCCGGTCTCGCCGTCCTCACGGCGAGCCAGCAGGATCGCGCCGATCAACGCCGCCAGCAGCAGCATCGACAGCAGCTCGAAGGGCAACACCCAGTCGGCGAAGATCGAGATGCCGATATCGGCGATCCTGGGGCCGGTGACCTGCTCGGCACGCTCGCCACCGAAGGTGGTGACGATCAGCGTGGCCAGGACCACGAACAGCGTCCCGGACACGGCCAAGGCCAACCCGCGGTTCTGACCGTCCAGCGCCTCGCGCCCGATCGGCGCACGCGTGAGCATCAACCCGAAGAGGAACAGCACCGCGACGGAACCCACGTAGACGACCAGCTGCGTGAGTGCGAGGAAGTCGGCACGCATCACGAGGAAGGTCCCGGCGATACCACCCAAGGTGACCGCGAAGAACAGCGCCGCATGGAACAGGTTCTTGGAGGTCACCGTCAGCACGGCCCCGCCACCGGTGAGCAGCGCGACGATGATGAAGACCACATCATGCCCGCTCATGTCTCCCCGCCTTCGTCGAGCTTGGCCTGCTTCTGCTTGCGGACCCA
>CAYVJT010000124.1:8829-11139 GCA_964451855.1 uncultured Actinomycetota bacterium | reverse complement strand
GGTAGGCGGGCGGCCTCCGGTGGAGTTCGGGCCGAGGAGGCGGCAGACTCTGGGCTGGCGCTGTTGATCTACGCAGGATCTCTCGAGGCAAGGGGTGGGGTCGTATGCAAGCCGACGACGTAGGGGACGAACTGCGGGAGCGACCGAGCCACGTCGTGTTCGGCTGGCTGGCCGTCGCGGTGCTCGCACCGCTTGGCCTGCTCGTGGTGCTACGCCGGTGGCCGGCACTCGATGTCCTGTGGGACAACAATCCGGCCCACTTCTGGCTCGTCCTCGGTGCTGCGGCCATCGCGGTCACGCTGGGCTACAACGTCACCGACGCGGCGCGCCGCCGGCGGGACGCCCGCCTGCTGCTGGTCTCGTTCGCGTTCATCGCCAGCGCGGGCTTCTTGGGGCTGCACGCGCTCGCGACCCCGGGTGTGCTGGTCGGCCCGAATGCGGGGTTCGAGCTGGCCACCCCCATCGGGCTGGTGGTGGGCAGCCTGTTCGCCGCCGCGTCGGGCATCGAGTTCACGCCGGAGGCCTCGCGGCGGATCATGGCCCGTTCGCGGTCGATGCTGGTCGCCCTGGTCGCGCTGATGGCCGTGTGGGCCGTCGCCTCGCTCGCCGAGCTGCCGCCCCTGGACGTCCCCGTGCCGGACGAGTCGCTGCCGAGCTGGCAGCTCGGCTTCGTCGTGGTCGGGATCCTGGGCTACGGCATCGGCACGTGGGGGTACGTGCGGCTGTACCGGCGCCGCGGGGCGCCGATCGTCCTCGCTTTCGCGGTCGCGTTCGCGCTGCTCGCCGTCACGCTGATCGTCGTCGCGTTCGCGGTGAACTGGCGGGTCTCGTGGTGGGAGTGGCACGTGCTGATGCTCGCCGCCTTCGGCATCATCGCCGTGGCGGCGCGCCGGGAGTGGCACGAGGAGCGGTTCAGCGCCCTCTACCTCGAACAGACCCTGAAGGGCACCACCGAGGCCAGCATCCTGTTCGCCGACCTCGAGTCGTTCACCCCTTACTCCGAGCGGACGGAGCCGGCGGAGGTCCGCCGGATGCTCGACGGCTACTTCTCGCGGCTCATCCCGCTCATGCGCGAGCGCGGCGGCGATGTCCACCAGCTGATCGGCGACGCGGTGATGGTGGTGTTCAACAAGCACGGCGACCAGCCCGACCACCCACGGCTCGCCGCCCGGGCCGCGCTGGCCTTCCAGGAGACCGCCGAACAGATCGCGGCGGCGAACCCGGACTGGCCGAGGTTCCGCGTCGGCGTCAACAGCGGCGAGATCGCTTCGGGCATCGTCGGCGACCGGGGGCACCGCAAGCACGACGTCATCGGCGACACCGTCAACCTCGCCGCCCGGCTCGAGTCCCAGGCCCCGGTCGGCGGCGTGTTGATCGGTGAGGGCACCCGGATCCAGCTTCCCGACGAGGCGGTCGTCGAACAGCTCCCGCCGATGCAGATCAAGGGCAAGGCGGAGCCGGTCACCGCCTACGTGCTCGACCACCTGCCGGGTTGAGTCAGCTGCGAGGTGGACCGGTGCCCGCTCGGGTCCACCTGATGACGAACCGGTGGGCCGAGGCCAACACCGCAGCCCGGTCAGCCTCGTCGGGTGGCATGCCTCTGATCGCGTGCAGCCTCCGTTCGCGCGTCGGTCGTCACCCCTCTCGGACGACGATCACCGGACAACGGGCGTGTTGCACGCACTGTTGGGAGACCGATCCCAGCAGCAACCCCTTGAAGCCGCCGCGTCCGCGTGACCCGATGATCAGCAGCTCCGCGTCGGCGGCCGCATCGACCAGTGCCTCAGCCGGATGCGCATCTGCGATGACGCGCGGTGTCACCTCGATGTCACCCCCGCCGTCACTGACCTGGGCGATCATGTCCTCGACGAGCGAGCGAGCCTGCTTCTCGGCGGCCTCGACCCAGGCCTGTGAGCGCCGGTAGTCCTCCTCCTGTTTGAGCATGGTGGCGCGTCGGGAGACCTCGTCGGGACGTCCTGCCGGTTCGTAGCCGTGTCCGGGCAGATCCAGGGTGTCCCGCGCGTACCGGTAGCTCGAGGAACCGTCGTCCGGAGGTACCGCCTTGTAGACGTACACCGCGATGAGCTCGGCGTCACGCAGCCTGGCCTCCTCGACGGCGAACTGGAGCGCAGCGTGGGCGGCCGGAGAGCCGTCGACACCAACCAGGATCTGTGCCATCACGGCTACCTCTCGGTCGGGAGCATCGCCATCAGGATGCTGCACCGGCGGGTGCCCCGCCAGACCAGGCCGGCCCCGACCGGCGGGACCTTCGACCCACGGGAGGAGGCCCGCACGCGGCGGACCACCCCC
>CAYVJT010000124.1:0-8729 GCA_964451855.1 uncultured Actinomycetota bacterium | reverse complement strand
CGAGAGCTGTGTGCTCTGCCGTGCACAGGGCCGTGTGGCCCTGGCGTCACGGTGAGGTTGACGCGACCTTCACCTCGAGGGAGGTGCTCTATGGCAGCAGCGAGAGGCGGTGGCTGGCGGATCGATCGTGTGCCCGTCGAACGGCTACCCCAGATCGAGATGATGCCTGTCCTCGCGCTGCGGAACCCGATGTACGCCTACCTCGAGATCGACGTGAGCTCTGCCCGTCAGCGGCTGCGGGTCCACCTCCAGCACACCGGCGAGCGGCTGTCGTTCACCGCCTTCGTCATCGCCTGCGTGGCCCGCGCGGTCGACGAGCACCGTCAGGTCCAGGCGTTCCGCCGCGGGCGCAGGCTGCTGATCTTCGACCAGGTCGACGTCGCGACGATGGTGGAGGTCGATGCCGACGGCACCCGTGTCCCGCTCCTCTACGTGATCCGCGACGCGGCGGCGATGTCCGTGGCCGAGATCCACGCCGAGATCCGAGCCGTGCAGGAGGATCCGGCGCCCCTCCTGCAGCAGAAGCAGGGACAGATCGAACGCCTCCGTCGGGTTCCGCGACCGCTGCGGTGGCTGCTCTGGAGGGCCCTGCTGCGGACACCTCGCCTGCGGCGACGGTTCGGTGGCACGGTGATGGTCACCACGGTGGGGACCTTCGGGGTCGGACGTGGCTGGGGCCACGGCCTGGCCTGTTACCCCGTGACGGTCACGATCGGCGCGATCACTCCTGCTCCGCACATCCACGCCCACGAGCTCGACAACCGGGAGCAGCTCTGCCTGACGGTCGGCCTCGACCACGAGGTGGTGGATGGGGGACCGGCGACCCGGTTCCTCGGCTTCCTCCAGGCGCTCCTCGAGGAGGGCGAGGGGCTCGACCCTGTGCTCTCGGACCCATCACCAGGGTTGACGGCCCTGCCGTAGTCGGGTTCAGGCTGCCCGCCCTGGGATGGCCCGGACGAGATGCGAGCGGACCAACGGCCCCGGAGCTCCTACCGGTCGCGCGGGAGCCCCGAGGGTCGGCGCCGTCGGCCTCCGACCGGTCAGTAACGACCAGTGCGGTTCGCTACGGCACCGTCACGGTCTGGAGCATGCCCTTGCCCTGGGGGTCGTCGACCTCGGCGATGAACGCGTACTCGCCGGGGGTCAGGTGCACGCTGACGTAGGCGGTGCTACCTGCGGTCATCGTCTGGACACCGCCGAGGAACTCGGCAGGTGGGGTGACGTCGAGTCCGCCGGGCTTGGCCCAGTTCATCCATGCGGCCAACTCATCGAGGTCGGTGTCGTGATCGAGCCGGGCGAGGTGCACGTCGTGGCCCAGTCCGTTGCCGTGCACCATCTGCTCCTCGAAGTGGACCGCGAAGGTCCGGTGGCCGGGTCGCACGTCGCCGACGATCTCCATCCCGTCTTCCTCGTCGGTGGGGTTGGTCAGGACCACGTCGAAGTCTGCACGTGGCTCACGGGCACCGTTGTCCTCGCCGGTCACGGTCAGGTCCTCGATCATCGTGAACGTGTGGAACTCACCGTCGGACTTGACGTAGCACTCGATCTGGTAGTTGCCCGGCTCGAGGTAGACGGTCGTCTCGGCAACACCGCCGGGAGCCACAAGGCCCGGACCGCCGGTGGGCACGACCTCCCAGAACCACGGGGGCAGATCCTCGAACCTGCCGAAGCCGCCTGCGATGTCGCCAGCGGCGATGAGGTCCATGGCCTCCTGGAAGACCGGGGCCACCTCGTCCAGGCTGTCCTGCGCAGTGATGCCCTCGGGGAGGTCGGCGATGTAGGCGAAGTGCTCCCCGTCGGAGTTGTTGTGGTAGCGGAACGTGGTCCAGCCCGAGGGGATCTCCTCCGGGAGGCCGAAGAACTCATGGCCCTCGGAGTAGAACTCGACCACGTTGGGGTTCTCCAGCCCCTGGCCCTTGCCCTGTCCCTGATCGGCACCCTCGCCCGGGTTGGCGAGGGTCGGGGCCGCCACGAGCCCCAACGTGAACAGCATCGCGGTCAGTAACGTCAGTTCGCGTCTCATCGTCTCGATCTCCTCAGTGGGTCTGGTGTGCCTGCGCCTGCCGGCACGGCAGCGACCACACCGTGGGGCGGGGTGCTCAACGACCGCTCAACGCGGCCTGGAGGCCGGCCGTGAGGCGCGCTGATCGACCGGCGAACGCGACCTCGGACCGGCGGATCGCCCCCCGAGTGGGATGGTTACGCTGCTGGTACCCGCGACGTTGGCGCCACCATGCTCATCGACGAGTTGGACCTTCCCACCCTTGGCCTGGATGCCTTCTCGAGCAGCGCGGAGGGCTACCACGGCCAGTTGGCGGAGCTGAGTGAGCAGCACCGCTTCGCCCGGATCGAGTCCCTGGGCTACGTCGTGCTCGATCGGGATGCCGTCGACACGGTGCTCCGCGCACGCGACGCGCGGATGCCGGCCCTGCAGCTCCTGGAGCTCCAGGGGGTCACCGAGGGCCCGGTGCACCGTTACCTGTCGGGCAACCTGCTCAACCTCGAAGGTGACGAGCACCGCCACCGGCGACGCCTCGTGTCCTCGGCACTGTCACCGGCGAGGTCGCAGGAGCTGCGCCCCGTCATGCGTCGCCACGTGGGGGAACTGTTCTCGGCGGTGGCCGACGAGGGCCGCTGCGAGTTCGTCACCGCCGTCGCGAAGCCCTATCCGGCCCGGATGATCGCGGAGATCGTCGGTGCTCCCCTCACGGACGCGGAGCGACTGGGGGAGTGGGCCTACTGGATCCAGGGTTCTCTGGACCCGATGAAGCTGGCCACCGAGCTCTCGCGCATCCAGGCCGCCACGGAGGAGTTCGACGCCTACGTCAAGGGGTTGCTGGCCGCCCCCGAGGGCACGACCTCGGGCCTGGTGGCCGACCTGTTGCCGGCCGTCGATGCCGGTGAGCTGACCGACGAACAGGCGGCCTCGCTGATCGGTGCGGTGCTGATCGGTGGGGTCGACACGACCCAGGCGCAGCTCGCTCACACGGTCCGGCTGTTGGCTGAACGTCCCGACCAGTGGGCCACCCTGGTCGCCGACCCCGGCCTCGTCCCCCAGGTGGTCGAGGAGGCACTGCGGTTCGAACCGATCACGCCGTTCACCGCGCGGTTGCTGAGCGCGGACCTCGATCTCGACGACGTCACCGTGCCCGCCGGCACGTTGCTGATCGCCTGCATCGCCACCGCCAACCGTGACCCTGAGGTGTTCGATGATCCGCACACCTTCGATCTCACCGCCGACCGGGGGGACGTCTCGCTGCTGACCTTCGGCGCCGGGCCGCACTTCTGCATCGGCCATGCGCTCGCCCGCGCCGAGCTCGAGGAGGCGGTGCGCTACCTCGCCGAGCACATCGAAGAGCTGGCGCTCGACGGTCCCCCCGAGCACGACACCCCCTCCGGGGTCTACGGGCTGCTCGAACTGCCGATCGAGTTCACGCTGCGTCAGCCCGCCTGATCACGCGACCACCCTTCGTACCGGGAGGGGGCTAGGGTTTCTCCACGGCGCTGTGCGCGCTGGTGAGTGCATGTCCCCTTCCGGAGCCAGCGGGGGCCGTCCGCGTGCGGCCGGCCTATCCTCCGCTGCGAACAGGGCTCCGGCGCTCATCGGACGGGAGCGCGAGCTCGCCACCCTGGACGAGCATCTGCGCGCGGTCGGAGAGGGCGCGTTCCGTGTCGCGCTGGTCGTCGGTTCGGCGGGCATCGGCAAGACGCGTCTCGCGGCCGAGGCGCTCGATCGCCATGCTGCCGATGGGGCGCTCGCCCTCTCGGCGCGCTCGTACCGCTGGGGTGGCACGACCTCCTTCGGTCCCTGGGTCGAGGCGCTCGATCGCGATCTGCGGAGCCGTCCCACCGAAGACCTGCGGCAGTTGTGCACCGGGCTGCGTTCCGAGCTGGCTGCGTTGTTGCCGTCCGTCGAGGTGGTCACCGGGCCGGCGGATCGGCACACCGACCGGTCACAACTGCTGGAGGCGCTGGTCGGCCTGCTCGACCGGCTCAGTCGCGAGCGACCCGTCCTGGTCGCCCTCGACGATGTGCACCTGGCCGATCCGTCCACGTGGGAGGTCCTGCGCTACCTCGGTCGTCGGCTCAGCGGTTCGCCGATCGGCGTGATCGCGACCGCTCGACCATCGGAGCTCGCCGAGTCACCGATCGCCGGCGAGGTGCTCGTCGGCCTCGAGGACGACGGGATGCTGGTGCGACTCCCGCTCCAGCCCCTGACGCTCGCACAGGTGACCGCGCTGGCTCACGAGGTGCTGCGCGCCGACACCCGGGCTCGATCGACCTTCGTGCCTGCACCGCTCGTGAGCTGGCTCGTCGAACGGTCGGTTGGCCATCCCCTGTTCGCGATAGGCCTGCTCGAAGCGCTCATCGAGGAGGGGGCCGACCTGACCCAGCCCCGCCTCGAGCACCTCCCGACCGGGCTACGTGACCGGGTGGCACTCGATCTCGCGCGCCTCGAGGGCGATCAGCGGCACCTGCTCGAGGTCCTGGCGGTAGCCGACCGCCGTATGGAGATCCCGGATGTGGAGCGGGTGGCAGACCTCGCGCCACCGATCACCGACGCGCTCGAGCGACTCGTCCGCCTGCGACTGGTCACCGAGCAGCGCAACGGAGCCGAGCTCTCCGTGGAGATCTCGCATCCCATCGTGCAGGACGCGATCTACGAGGAGATCGCCGAGTCCCGACGTCGCGGACTGCATCGCCGGGTCGGGCGGACGCTCGCGGCATCCGGCCAGCTCGGATCGGCGGCCGGACACTTCGCACGTGCCGCAGACCGTGGCGACGACGAGGCCGTGGAGGCCCTCTGCCAGGCGATGGCCCAGGCCGAGGCGCGTGGGTTGCACCAGGAGGCACTCGCCATCCTGGCCGCGCTCCTGGATGTGCTCCCTGCGGATGACGCGCGGTGGCTCGAGGTGTTCGAGGCGATCGACCCTCGGTCCGAGCGGGTGCTGTCCCACCTCGCCGAGAACGACGTCGCCACCGCGATCGCTGCGATGGAGCGGATCGAGGGCCACCTCGACGGCTCGGAGGACCTCGTCGCGCGCGCCACGGTGCGGTTCCACCTGGCGGCGTTCCTGTCGTTCGGTGCCGGCCGGTTGGCAGCGGCGGAGCGGGCCTGCCGTACGGCCGCCGACCTCTACGAGCGAGCTGGCGACAGGGAAGGGGCGTTGCTGGCCCAAGCCGAGGTGGGGTGGATCCACGGCTGCGGCGGAGACCTCCTGGAGCAGTGGCGGATCGCAAGCGACGTGCTCGAGGCCGCCGAACGGGATGATCACCGGCAGGCGGCGACACAGGCAGCTGCGATCGCGGCCTACGCCGCGGGATTCCTCGGTCGCTTCGAACAGGCAGACGAGCTGTTCGGCCGTGCGCTCGTCATGGCCCAGCAGGGGGACAACAGCTACCGGGCTGCGTGGATCCAGGCCCAGCACGGGGGCGTGCTGAGCTTGTCCGGGCGGCTCGATGACGGGCTCGCATCCGTTGAGTCGGCACTGCGGACCGATCCCCGCGCCCCCGACGCGCTCGCCTTCGAGGTCCTGGCCCAGGGACACTGGCTGGGTGGTGGGTTCGACGATGCCGTTTCGGCGCTCGAACGCTCAGCGATCCGCCGACCGCTGCGCGGCAGTCGACGGCGAGCCTGGGGTGCTGCACTTGGGGCACGCATCCACGCCGAGCGGGGACACCTGGGCCGAGCAAGGGCGAGCCTCGAGGTGGCGGCAGCGACCTACGGCGACCGACCGTTCCTGGTCTGGGGCTTCTGGTCACCGTGGGGCGAGGCCGTCCTGCGCTGGATCGAGGATGGCCCCGAAGCAGCACTCGACCGACTCGCAGAGGTCGCGGGACAGCTCGCCGATCAGGGCAGTGCACCCTACGAGATCCTGGTGCTCGTCGATCTGGCAGAGGCTGCCGCCGACGCCGGTGACCACGATAACGCTTCCCAGGCGGCGGCCCGGGCCGAGACACTGGCCGGCTCGGTCCAGGGCGTGGTGTCGGACGGGTGTGCCGCGCTCGTCGGGGCACTGGCGGCCCTCACGGCGGGCGACCACGGTCGCGCCCGCGGCCTCGCGGACACCGCAGCCCGGACCCTCGCCGATGCCGGTTTCCGCCCGCTCGCAGCCACGGCGCAGCACGTCCTCGGACGTGCACTGGGACCCGCCGATCGCGGTGCGGCGATCGTCGCGCTGGAGACAGCAGCCTCGACGTTCGACGACTGTGCAGCGGTGTGGCGTCGGGATCGGGTCATGGCCGACCTGGTGCGGCAAGGCAGCCAGGGGCGGCGACACGCCGCGTCGCTCCTCGGCCCCGCTGCGCTCACGACGCGGGAGCGGGAGGTCGCCATGCTGGCTGTACAGGGTCTCACCGCGCGCGAGATCGGTGGACGGTTGTTCATCGGCAGGCGCACGGTCGAATCCCACCTCGCCGCCTGCTACGCGAAGCTCGGCGTCGCCTCGAAGCGTGAGCTCATCCAGCGAGCCGCCGAGCTCGACCTGGCCGTCGAGCATGACGCTCCGTAGCCGTCTCCGTAACCACTACGGGACGCCGTGCCGGCCGACGTCCGTAGTGTCGGGGTGCAGGTGTCGCCGGGATGGGAAGGGACGTCTCGGCCATCCACGAAGAGGAGGTTGGGGAGATGTCGCTGTACACAGACCTGGGCGGAGACGAGGCGATCACCGCCGCGCTGGACCGGTTCTACGAGAAGGTCATGGACGACCCAGAGGTGAACGGGTTCTTCGACGGCGTGAACATCGACCGTGTGAAGGCCAAGCAACGTGACTTCCTGGCCATGGCGTTCGGTGGCCCGGATCGCTACGACGGTCGTGACCTGCGGCGTGCCCACGCGGGGACGCGGGCCAAGGGGCTCGACGAGGAACGCTACGAGGTGTTCATGGGGCACTTCCGAGACACGCTCGAGGAGTTCGGTGTGCAGCAAGGCCACATCGAGCAGGCGATGGCGATCGCCGAGACGGGCAAGGACGACGTGCTCGGCCGGTGAGGCGCGACCGTCGTCGGCGTCCGGTCGCCCGTAGCGGATGCGGAGCGGGCTACGGAACGGCGCGAGCCGCACGACCCGGACGTCGTGGTGCTGCCTCCGGGTCGTGCGGTGTGACCGGACGGATCGGTCGCGGGGCGGGCGTCTAGCTGTCCTCCTCCTTGTGACAGGTTCCCGCGACGACGGGGTTGTCCTTGTGGACGGCGTTCCAGGCCGTCGGGCCATCGCCGAGTGGCGTGGCAGCGTTGTTGAACGACGGGCCGTCGGTGCGCAGTCCGGCGACACCGGGGTGCCCGTTGACCGGGTCGGTGACGTAGCCCTCCTCCTCGTCGTAGGCGCAGCCGAAGTTGTCGGCGGCGGCATCGGCGGGCGGCTGGAACGCCAGCGCGCTCCCGGCGCTCAGGCCGAGTGCCATGAGCATCGCAGCCAGGGTCACGCTGATCCTACGCAGGGGTCGCATACTCGATCCTCCCTCCCGAGGATGGCACGACCTGCTCGCCGGTCGCTGGTGACCATCCCCGTCGTACCCGAGGACGACGACGCCGGCAGCGACATTGCAGCGAGGCGGGGTCGGTGCCGTCCGAGGGCAAGGTGACTCGACGTGGTCGCTATCGTCGTGGGGTCAGACGACCGGGAGAGCCGTGACGGACACGCAGCCGCAGGACGACGAACAGCAGCGCGAGCTCGCCTTCCGGACGTTCCGGGAGTCCTTCTACTACGGCGACCACGCCGACATGCAGTTCAAGTTCCTCGCAAAGCTCGATGACGACGAGGCAGCGGATCTCGTCGCGGAGATCCTGGCGGGACTGGGCGATGCCTTCGACACCGGCGAGTTGGCCCCGCTCCGGGATCTGGTCCAGCGGGCGCAGGCCGGTGCGTACGCAGGCGACGCGACGCCCCAGGTGGAGGACGCCCCTTTCACGCCGATGTCGGGGGATCTCTCGGGTGCGCGGCTGCTGCTGATCTCCGCCGGGGGCGTGTTCCGGCGCGACGACGACCCGATGGGGCCGGGCGGGCCGAGCCAGCACGAGTCGCTGGACCTGATCAAGGACTTCCTGCGTGGCACACCGACGCTGTCGGAGATCCCCGTGGACACGGTGGACGCGCAGCTGACCGCTCGACACCCTGGCTACGACGCCACCACGGCGCAACGCGATCCTGGGACCGTGTTCCCCTTGGATGTCCTGCGCGAGCAGGCGGAGCAGGGCCGCCTCGGTCTCGCGGACACGCACTACACCTTCGTCGGGGCCACCTCGCAGACCCGGCTGCGCAAGGAGGTCGCGCCGGCGTGGGCCGGACGGTTCGTCGCTGAGGAGGTGGATGTGTGCCTGCTCGTCGCGACCTGACCGGTGTGCCACGGGTCGGTCGGACTCGTCGCACGGGAGCTGGAGGCCAACGGCATCCCCACGGTCAGCGTCTTCGTGGAGGCCTTCGCGCACGTCGCCGGGCGGCTCCGGCTCCCCCGTGTGCTGATCACCCCGCACCTGATGGGGCGCACCGTGGGCCCGGTCGGCGACCGGGGTCGACAGAGCGAGGTCGTCGAGGCCGCGCTGGACCTGCTCGTCGATGCCGACGGGCCCGAGACCGTGCGGCGCCTCTGACCGCAGCCTGCAGTATCGCCGCGGGCCAGGGCGTCCTTGGGACCAGCGGAGGTGGACGGGAATCGAACCCGCCAGAGGTCGAAACGAACCTCTCACCGGTGTTGAAGACCGGGGGACCCACCAGGCGTCCGGACACCTCC
>CAYVJT010000123.1:7898-11180 GCA_964451855.1 uncultured Actinomycetota bacterium | reverse complement strand
GGCCCGGGCTCCCGCGGTCGGGGACCCCTCCTACAACGGCCAGGGGGCCGACATGTCAGACTGTCCCGACCTGTGTCGCCCACGTTCGAACCGGGGAGTCCGCCCGTGCACCCGTACCTCGACCATGAGGCGCCGATCGCGTTCGCGCACCGCGGCGGCGACCTCGCAGGCCGCGAGAACTCGATGGCTGCCTTCGAGGACGCGGTGCGTGTCGGGTACCGCTACGTCGAGACCGACGTGCAGTCCACCCTCGATGGCGTGCTCGTCGTCTTCCACGACCGGACCCTCGACCGCGTCACCGACGGCAGTGGGGCCATCGCTGAGCTCCCCTGGTCCGAGGTCTCGCGGGCACGGATCGGTGGGACGGAGCCGATCCCCCGGCTCGACGAACTGCTCGCTTCGTTCCCGGAGTTGCGGGTCAACCTCGACATCAAGGCGGACCGTGCGGTCGCGCCCCTGATCACCCGCATCCAGCTGCAGCCCTCGATCCTCGAGCGGATCTGCATCGGGTCCTTCTCGGACGCGCGGATCGACGCGGTGCGCCGGGCTTTCGGTGACCGCGCGTGCACCTCGGCCGGTCCGATCGAGGTCCGTCGGCTGCGGTTCGCGTCGCTGCTCGGCCGACCGCTCGACCACGTGCCGATCGCCGCGACGTGTGTCCAGATCCCGCTCCGCCATGGCCGGGTTCCGTTGGTGGATCCGCCCTTCCTCGCTGCCGCGCGCCGCCGCGGGCTGCCGGTCCACGTCTGGACGATCAACGACGCGCACACCATGGAAGCCATGCTGGACCGTGGCGTCCACGGTGTGGTCACCGATCGGACACGGTTGCTGCGCGCCGTGCTCCAACGTCGCGGACTCTGGAAGGCAGCGACGAGCTAGCCTCCCGAGTGCGAGCGCCACTTGGGTAGCGTGCGCGGCTGACCGGGAGACCGCCGTGACCGAGCCACCGCAGGACGGGGCGTCATCGATCCCTGGTGACGACACCGAGGAGGACCAGCCCGTTACCGAGGAGGCCGGTACCGCGGGCTTCCGCGGCCTGCTCGGCGACATCGAGGACGAGGACATCGAGGCAACGCCGCTCGAGGAGGTCGTCGCCGACCGCCCCGTGGAGGCGGCGGCCCCGGTCGGTGGACCGATCGCGCTGGCCGGGACCGGCGTCGCCGGGTTCCTCATGGGGACCGCGGACGTCGTGCCCGGCTTCTCCGGCGGGACCGTGGCGCTGGTCGTGGGCATCTACGAACGGCTCATCGCCAACGTCCGCCAGGGGGCGCGGACCCTGTCGCTGCTGGTCCGAGGTCGGTTCAACGACGCGCTGCGGGCGCTGCTCGCGATCGAGTGGCTGTTCGTGACGGCACTGCTGGTCGGGATCCTGGCCGCGATCTTCACGCTGGCCACGCCACTTCGCCACCTGGCGGACGAGGAGCCGGCGCTGTTGAAGTCGGTCCTGCTCGGCTTGGTGCTCGGTGCCGCCGTCGTCGCAGCCAAGGAGCTGCGCGCGCCCAACCCCTGGCACGTCCTGGCCGGCGTCGTGGTCGCCTTCGGAACCTTCGTTGGCCTCGGAGCCGTCGACGGCACGCTGTTGTCCCCGTCGGTGCTCACCTTCTTCCTCGGTGGGGCGATCGCGGTGTGCGCGATGATCCTGCCCGGCATCTCCGGATCGTTCCTGTTGCTGCTGCTCGGGCTGTGGCCGGCGGTGATCGCCGCCGCCGCCGACCTGCAGCTCGGGCTGCTCCTGGTGTTCGGCATCGGGTGCGTCGTCGGGTTGGCCGCGTTCTCGACCCTGCTCAACTGGCTCCTCGCACGTTTCCACGACGTGGTGCTCGCTGCGCTGATCGGTCTGATGGTCGGGAGCGCTCGCGTCCTGTGGCCCTTCCCGTCGGACGCGCCCTTCGAGAACGTCGAGCTCGGACTCCCGCAGACCACCGACGCCCTCCTGCTGATCGCCGTGACGCTCACGGCCTTCTCGGTGGTGTGGATGCTGGGACTGCTCGCCACGGGCATCTCGCGGCGGCGTGCGCGTCGTGCCGCGGTGGTCGTTGACGGTGACGGCGACGAGGTAGCCGATGAGCCAGAGGAGGACGTGCGCCCTCCGTACCGCTGATCCGCCGCCGGATGGGCTCAGGTCGGCAGACGTCCCTCGCTGATCGCCGCCGCCCACCGCTGGACGACGAGGTGGCACTCCTCGACCGTCGGCACGAGGGCGAGACGGAGCCACCCTTCGCCGCCCTCGCCGAAACCTCTCCCCGGTGTGGCGAGGATGCCGGCCTCCATCAGCGCCTCGCTGTAGGCCACGTCGTCCCCGCCCGGCGCGCGGAACCAGACGTAGAACGTGGCGTGTGATCCGGATACCTCGATGTCCTGTTGCTCGAGGAAGCCGAGCAGGATGCGTCGCTTCTCGGCGAAGATGGCGCGACGCTCCTCGACGTGGGCATCGTCCTGCCATGCCGCGGTGGCGGCGGCTTGGACGAAGCCGGGTGAAGCGGTCCCGGTCGTGGTGCGCAACCGCCGCAACCGAGCGATGAGCCCTGGATCCCCGATCATCGCGCCGGAGCGGTAGCCCGTCATCCCCGAACGCTTCGAGAGCGACACGACCGCGACGACCCCGGTGAGGTCGCCGTCGCAGGCCTCCAGCAGGGAGGGCGCCGGCTCGTCGAACCAGAGCTCCTGGTAGCACTCGTCCGAGGCGAGCAGCAGCCCGTGCTCCCGAGCGACGGCGAGCTGCCGTCGCAGGTAGTCGAGGTCCGCGGCAGCGCCCGTCGGGTTGTGGGGGTAGTTGATCCAGGCGATCGACGCGGCCTGCAGGCGTTCGCGCGGCAGGTCCGCGAGCTCGAGCCGCCACCCCTCCGACGGCGTCAACGCCACCGGGGCTGACAGCCCGCCCGCGAAGCGTGTGCCACGGTCGTAGATGGGGTAGCCGGGCTGCCCCCAGATCACGCTCCTCCTCGGACCCCGCGCGTCGACCACGGCGAAGGGCAGGTGGAAGATCGCCTCCTTGCTGCCGGCGGACGCGAGCACGTGGTGGTCGGGGTCGACGGTGACCCCGTGTCGACGTCGCAGCCATCCCGCGATCGCCTGGCGCAGCGCGGGCTGTCCGGCGGCGCTCGGGTAGCTGCTCTCGGGGGTCACGGCCTCGATCAACGCCCGACGGACGGGCTCGGGGGTCGGTTCGTGGGGATCACCGACGGACAGGTCGATCAGCGTCTCGCGATCGAGGGCCTCGAGCAGGGCCTGGGTGAAGTAGCCGGGTAACCCCTCGAGGACCGGGTTGGTGGGCACCGGGGG
>CAYVJT010000123.1:0-7798 GCA_964451855.1 uncultured Actinomycetota bacterium | reverse complement strand
GGGTTGGTGGGCACCGGGGGAACATCCGGGTTGGTCGGCATGCAGGCTGATCCGGGTCGGGGGCGAGGTCCGGGTTCGCTGGAGCCAGCGCTACGCTCCGTACGGGCCCCGCTGACGCTAACCGCTGCGCCGCCCGTGCGCCGCGTCGGGCGGTGGACCGGACGCCGTCGCGACGAGGAGCCGACACCCCGTGGTCGATGACCCCCGCGCAGCGTCGTCGGGCGCTCCCCGCGTCGGGAAGGTCGGTGTCATCGGTGCCGGGCTCATCGGGGGTTCGATCGCCCGTGCCTACCTCGAGGCGGGCGTCGCCGTGAGCGTCATCGACCGCGATCCCGCGGTTGCCGAGCGGGCGGAGCGGGCCGGGGCGAGGTCCACCTCCCTCGCCGGTCTCGCGGAGGACGGCGAGGTGGTCTTCCTCTGCCCGCCCCCGAACACGGTCGCCTCGGTGTGGCGGGATTGGTGTGGCGCGACCGAGGGCAGTGGCAGGGACGCACGCAGCGTCGTGTTGGATGTCGCGTCGGTGAAGCGCCCGGTCCGTGACGGGGTCGTGGAGCTCGGGATGCCGTGGGCGACCGACGACGCGGTGTTCGTGCTGTCGCATCCGATGGCGGGACGCGAGCGCACCGGCTGGGACGCGAGCGACCCTGCGCTGTTCCGTGGCGCCACGTGGGTGCTCATGCCCCCGGAACAGGCCACCGGTGCCGAGGTGGCACGGAGCATCGCCGCGGTCGAGGCGCTGGGGGCGACGGTGTGCTTCATGGACCCCACGTTCCACGACCGCTTCGCCGGCCTCACCAGCCACGTCGCCCACGCGCTCGCGTTCGCCTTCCAGGCCCAGGTCGACGCGATCGACCCTGCCGGGTGGCGCAGGTTCTCGGGCAACTCGCTCCGCGACCTGCTGCGCGTCGCAACCTCCGACCACGACCTGTGGACCGAGATCCTCACCGGCAACGAGCACGAGCTGCGACCGCTGTTGCAGGACCTCGCCGCCCGCCTCGAGGACTTCGATCCCACCCGCGACATCCCGGTCGAGCCGCCCCGCGATCCCGTCCCCGACGCGACGGGGCCGGACGGCCGGCCGTTCGAGCTCACGCTCGCCCGGGACGAACCCCTCGGTGAGCGGTGCAGCGAACTGCTCGCGACCGGTGAGCGGGGGCTGCACCTCGACGACGTCGAGGTGGATGCGGTGGTGGGAGGCGTGCGGTTGCGGTTCGGTGCGCCGGTAGCCTCGACGTCGTGAGCAACGAGACCCGAACGATCCTCGTCCGGTGCTCGGGTCGTGACAAGCCCGGGATCACCACCGGCCTGCTCGGTGTGCTCGCTCGGTCCGGCGCCGAGCTGTACGACATGGAGCAGGTGGTGGTCCGCGACCGGCTCACCCTCGACCTGCTGATCGGGGTCTCGGAGGGCGACGACGTCCTCAAGGAGCTGCTCTTCCACGGCTGGGAGCGCGACCTGCACCTGGATTTCGAGGTGGTCGAGCCCACGTCGTCGCGCGTCGGACTGCCTCGGTTCATCGTCACGGTGATCGGACAGTCGCTGTCACCGGCCGCCCTGGGTGCGATCACCGGCGCGATCGCCACCGGCGGCGGCAACATCGATCGCATCGACCGACTGTCGCGCTACCCGGTGGTCTCCTACGAGTTCGTCGTGGTCGACGGCGCTATCGGTGAGATGCGAGAGACGCTCGTGGTCGCGGCCGCGGAGCACGGCGTCGACGTCGCGATCCAGCGGCAGAGCCTCGAGCGCCGCGCCAAGCGGCTGATCGTGATGGACGTCGACAGCACACTGATCCAGGACGAGGTGATCGAGCTGCTCGCCATCGAAGCGGGGTGTGCCGACGAGGTCGCCCGCGTGACCGAACGGGCGATGGAAGGCGAGCTGGATTTCGAGGCGTCCCTCGCGGAACGGGTCGCGAAGCTCGCTGGCACGCCCGTCGAGGCCCTGGACCGGGTCCGTGAGCGGGTGCTGCTGACCCCCGGAGCCCGAACCTTCGTGCGGACCCTGCACCGGCTGGGCTACACCGTGGCGCTCGTCTCAGGAGGGTTCACCGACGTCATCGACCACATCGCCGACGAGTTGGGGATCACGCGCGCCGTCGCGAACCGGCTCGAGGTGGTCGATGGCAGGCTGACGGGCCGGCTGCAGGGTCAGGTGATCGACCGCGCCGGGAAGGCGCGGGTGCTGCGCGAGATCGCTGCCGAGGAGGGCATCCCGCTGGAGCAGACCGTCGCCGTCGGTGACGGGGCCAACGATCTGGACATGCTCGCCGCCGCCGGGCTCGGCATCGCGTTCAACGCCAAGCCGGTCGTCCGCGAGCAGGCGGACACGGCGCTGTCGGTCCCCTACCTCGATGCGATCCTGTTCCTCCTCGGGATCCGGCGGCACGAGATCGAGGAGGCCGACGCCAGCGACCCGGACGTCGAGCTCGACGGGTTGCTCCCGGTCCCGGGGATCCCGCCGGTCTGAGGATGTCGGCCTGAGGACGTCGGTGTCCCGGGAGACGAGGGGCTGGTGGGGGGCGACGGTCAGGGGCCGGGGACGCGCAGGACCGCTTCGAGCACGTCCGTGCGCCGCACGATGCGCATCCCGGCGCGGCGGTAGAGCGACGCCGCGCCCTCGAGGGTGACGTCGTCGACCTCCAGCCCGACCCCGGTCAGGCCGCGCTCCCGGAAGGCGCGGAAGGCGGTGCGCAGCAACGACATGCCGACGCCACGCCGTCGCCACTCGGGGACCACGGCGAGGTCACGGACCCAGCCGTCCTCTCGAGCTGCCTGGGTCCCGGCGCGACACAGCGCCAGCCCGATCACCTCGCCCTCGTGCTCGGCGAGCAGGAACAGGCCGGGATCGAAGCCGGGAACGCGCGTGATGCGATCCTCGACGAAGTCATCGAACTCCATCGGCAGGTAGGTCGGGACGTCGTCGAAGGCGCGTTGGTGGGCCTTCCAGACGGCCGCCTCGTCCTCGCCCGGGCGGAAGGCACGACACGTCACCCCTTCGGGCCACGCGGGCGCCGGCGGATCGGCGTGCAGGTCGAGGCGCAGTTCGAGCAGGTGACGGACCGGGACGTACCCGCGGTTGTCGAAGAAGCGACGCGCACGGTCGTCACCATCGACGACCGCCGTTCGCAGGACCGCGTGGTCGCGCTTGAGCTCCGCGGCGGCGCGGCGGGCTCGGTCCTCGGCACGCCCGTGGGTGAAACTCGCCAGGCCGTGGCCGGTCCAGTCGGGGTGGACACGACCCTCGACGTGCAGGTCCAGTTCGCCGGTGAACGGATCCACGTTGGCGTGGAACTCGGCGTAGGCGACCAGCGGCGGGTCGGCATCGGGATGCTCGACGAGGAGCAGGTCCTCGTAGTCCCCGACGTCGTGCCATCGGGCCCGCAGATCGCCCTCACGGATCGTGACCATGCCGATGCGCTCCATCGAGCACGCGGCGAACAGCGCCGCGACCTTCGGGATGTCGTCGGTGGTCGGCCGACGGATCGTGAATCCCGGGGGAGGTGGGCGCAGGTCGGGGTCGTGGGGGTCGGCGAACATCGAGACCATGGTAGGCGTGACTACCCTCGACGGCGTCCTCCGTGGCGCCAGACGAGTGCGCCGGCTCCCGACCCGAAGGTCCGACCGTGGCCCGTGTCACCGTGCACCACCTCACCCCGCCGCCCCGCCTGCCCCTGATCGAGGAACAGGGGCTGCGGACACGGGCGGACCTGTCCGCGTTGCTGGGGCCGCCCGAGGGCATCGACACGGTGGCGCCGGGGACCTACGCCCACGGCAAGCGCGTGTCGGGGTGGTACTCGGCCGACCATGCCCGCGCCCGCGTCGACGAGCTCGGCGCGGGGTACGTGACCTACACCGTCGATCCGGCCAAGACCCTGGCGGTGCCAGCGTCGCTGCGGGAGGCCGGCGACCTCGAGGCGTACTGGGAAGCGGCCAGGCCGCTGAAGGCCTGGCTCGCCGACGGCGACGTGCCCGACGACCTCGAGGTCCACCAGAACGTGCCGGTGCGGTCCAAGCACGTCAGCCTGCACGCACCTCTGTTCAGCGACGACGACCTCGGCGAGTACGCCCCACTCGTGGCGGCGGTCGCTGACGACGACCGCCTCTCCGCCAAGGCACTGATGCACCTCGCCGTCATCGCCTCGGACGCCGACTTCGACTCGGTCGACTTCCGCGCGGGCTGCGCGCTCGCATGGCGCGACGAGTCGGACCCGCCCCGCCTGGTCCGGGAACTGATGGAGACCGACCCGGACAAGGTCGCGAGTGCGGCGCTGGCGGAGCACAACGCGCTGGCCCCGGACCTCGTGACGCGGTTGCGCGAGGTGTTGGAGGAGACCCGCGAGTGGTCCGAGGAGAACGGACTCGACGCGGGCCAGGGCTTGCTGTCGCGCATGAGCGTCGTCCTGGAGGAGCTCCCGCAAGGCTGAGCGGGGCCACCGGTGAGGTGGCGCGGCCGTCCTACAGGCTCACGATGTTGAGCTGGGCGATGCGCTCCTCACCGTCGTCCTCGATCACCTCGAAGCGGACGCGCTGGCCGATCCGGAACTCCTGCAGGCCTGAGGCACGGAACGCGTCAGCATCGAACCCCCGCTCGACGAGCCCGTCGTCCAACAGCGTCCCCGTGCGGGTCGCCGGGTGGAACGTCCTGATCGTGCCCTGCGGCATCCGCGCCCCTCCTCGACATCTTCCTGCGTGACCGGGCAGGATAGCCACGTAGTGGCCGGGGACATGACCGGGACAGCGAGCGAGGAGACGGCCGTGAGCGAACAGGGGTTGCCCGAGGACGATGGACGCGAGCCGTCCCAGACGCCGCCCGAACCGGCGGGCACACCGTTCTCACAGCAGCTCGGGCGGATCCTGATCGCGATCCTGGTCGTGCTCTTCGGGGTGTTCGCCGTCGCCAACTCGCAGCCGGTCGACTTCTCCTGGATCTTCGGTGAGGCCCGGGTCGAGGTCGACCCAACCGGAGAACGGGTCGGTGGGGGTGTCCCCTTGATCGTGCTGCTGGGGGCGGCGTTCGTCATCGGGCTGTTGGTCGGTCTGGTGATCGCCTGGCAGAGCGCCCGCAGCAAGCGCCGGGCCGAACGCAAGCGCTGACGGCGACGTGGGTCAGCTTGCGGCGTCGATCCGCTCGGCCCATCGCGCCGCCCACCTCGAGGTGGCGCTGCCGAGTGCACCTTCGCGCAGACCCGCCAGGTCGTGCTCGGTGTCGACGTCCTCGGCGAACCCGGCGGTGTGCACCGTCGCAGAGGTCGCGCCGGCCTGCCGGGCGAGCGCGAGATGGTGCTCGGCGGAGCCGGCGCCGTAGGCGGTGGGGATCCGGTCTCCCGGTCGACGGAGGAGGCCTCCGGTTCCACCGCCCAGGGTCGGGGCGACGACGA
This sequence comes from uncultured Actinomycetota bacterium, assembly GCA_964451855.1. Classification (GTDB taxonomy): domain Bacteria; phylum Actinomycetota; class Nitriliruptoria; order Nitriliruptorales; family Nitriliruptoraceae; genus CSSed11-175R1. Next base: position 2,418 of record CAYVJT010000123.1, on the reverse strand, counting down.
CCTCGGCGTCGCTGTCGAGGACGGCGGTGACGTCGCCTGCGGTCAGCCGGGGGAGATCGGCGGCCACGACCAGCAGTCCCTCGAGCGGCCCGAGCTGATGCGTCGCCGCATCGATCGCCGTGTTGAGCCCGTCCACCGACGGGGGATCGAGCACCACCTCGACGTCCAGCGCGGACGCGGCGGCAGCGGCGGCGGGCCCGCTGGCCGCGACGACGATCCTGGGGAGCTCGGCAGCACGCAGCGCGGCGATCACATCGGCCAGCATGGCGCCGGCCAGTTCGGCGCGTCGCTCGGTCGACAGGACGCCGCGCAGGCGCGTCTTGCCGTGTCCAGGGCTGCGGAGGGGGACCAGGGCGAGCGTCATGCGCGCGACCCTAGCCAAGCCCGGTCGTGGGCTAGGGTTCGCAGCACACGATGCACAGCGACGCGAGCGCCGCCCGGGTCGAGGTGGGCCGATGTGCCGGGAGCGCGGGAAGGGCACAGCGTGGGCAAGGTCGCGGTCATGGGAGCGGGTTCGTGGGGCACGGCTTTCGCCATCATGGCCTCGGATGCCGGGGCGGAGACGGCCCTGTGGGCGCGTCGTCCCGAGATCGCCGACGAGATCCGCGAGCAACGCACCAACACCGCCTACCTGCCGGACGTCGCCCTCCCCGACGCGCTCGAGGTGTCGACCGACCCCGAACGGTCGCTCGCTGACGCCGAGGTCGTCGTGCTGGCCATCCCCTCGGTGGGCATCGGGGAGCAGTTGGCGGTCTGGGGCGAGAGGATCGGCGCCGACGCCACCCTCGTCAGCCTCATCAAGGGGGTGGACGTCACGACCCTGCGGTTCGGCAGCCAGGTGATCGCCGAGAGCCTCGACTGCGATCCGGACCGTGTCGTGGTCGTCAGTGGCCCGAACCTCGCGCTGGAGTGCGCGCAACGGATGCCGACCGCGACGGTTGCGGCCAGCCCCGACCGCGCCCGTGCGGAGCAGGTCCAGGCGGCGGCGATGGCCCCGTACTTCCGCATCTACACCAACGATGACAAGGTCGGTGTCGAGGTCGCGGGAGCGGTGAAGAACGTCATCGCCCTGGCGGCGGGGATGGCCCACGGCATGGGGTTCGGTGACAACACGATGGCGGCGGTCATCACCCGAGGGCTCGCGGAGATGGCGCGGCTCGGGGTGAGCCTCGGTGGCCACGCGTTGACCTTCGCCGGCCTGGCGGGGGTGGGTGACCTGGTCGCGACCTGCACGTCGCCGAAGTCACGCAACCGGACCGTTGGCGAACGCCTCGGCCGTGGCGAACGGCTCGAGGACGTGGTCGCCTCGATGAACATGGTGGCCGAGGGGGTGCGGTCGTCCCAGGCGATCCTCGGACTCGCGCAACGTGCCGGTGTCGACATGCCGATCACCCAGGGCGTGGTCGCGGTCTGCAACGACGGCTACGACCCCCACGGGCTGGTCGACGCCCTGCTCACGCGCGAGGCCAAGCCCGAGATCTACGGGATCGACGTGTGAGCCCGGCCACCACAGCAGCGCGACCGGGGGCCCGCGAGCCGGGTCTCGTGCTGGTGCTCGACGGACCGTCGGGTGTCGGGGTGTCGACCACCCTGTCTGCGCTGCAGGCGGCGTGGCCGCGGGTCCGGCCCGGCCCGCTGCTCGACCTCGGGATCGACCACACCTTCGCGAGCTTCGGTCCCGAGCTGACCCGCTGGTGGGATCTGATCGAGGCGCCCGAACCGACCAGCGATGTCGCTGGACACTGGGGGCCGCTTGGTCGCGAACTGGTCCGCACGATGCCCGAGGTCGCAGCGATGTGGGCCCGCGCCGGGTGGGACGTCGCGATCGACCACGTCCTGCGCGACCGTGCCACGGCCACCGAACTGCGGGAGGCGGTCGCCGACCTTCCCCACCTGCACGTCGGGCTCACGTGCGATCCCGACGTGCTGGACGACCGGGCGCGAGGTGGCGGTCCCGCCGAGGTGGCCGGAGGCCCCGGTACCGAAGTCGCCGATCTGCGCGCCCGCAAGGCCCTCGCCGAGCTCGCCGTCTTCGGTGCGGTCGCGCAGCGCGACCTGGTGCTCGACACGACCGAGATGGAGACCGACGAGTTGGTCGCGGAGATCCTCACCGCCCTCGAGGTCCGCCTCCGAGGTTGAGCGGCAGGTCGTTCGCCGCGATGGGGACCACTGGGGTCGATGCTGCGACGAGGATCGGCCTGGTGGACATCACCGCGACGAGGAGATGAGCACCTTCTTGAGGGCTTCGAACTCCTCGAGGCACTTGCCCGAGCCGTGGGCCACCGAGGTCAGCGGCTTCTCGGTGATGTGGACGGGCATGCCGGTCTCGTGCCGGAGTCGCTCGTCCAGGGCATGGAGCAGCGCGCCGCCGCCGGTGAGCACGATGCCCTTGTCCATGATGTCGGCGGCCAGCTCCGG
>CAYVJT010000122.1:0-11271 GCA_964451855.1 uncultured Actinomycetota bacterium | reverse complement strand
CTAGGCGGCGCACCCACGAGAACCGTCCCGGACCTCGAACTGCAGCGCGGGCTCGCGGGTCAGCGGACCCCGCCGGCCGGTCGCCAGGCCTGGTCCAACGCCTCGGGCAGGCCCCACCAGCCGAGCTCGGTCAGTCGCTCCTCCTCGTCGATGGCACCGAGGAGACGCCACAAGTGCGTCACCGTGTGGAACCCGAGGCTGGCTGCGAGCTCGACGTCGTACTCGACCTCGTCGAACGGGTCACCCCACAGGGCGTCCAGGTCCTCCACGTCCGCGCCGTCATCGGGTACCTCCTGACCCTCGACCACGTCCTCATCGGGGTCGAACGTGGCCACGTACCGCCCCAACGTGTCGGCGTCAGCGGCCGCCCCCGGACCGAGACGGATCAGCGAGACGACCGCACCGACCCAGTCGTAGTGGTCCAACGCTAGCCACGCGGCGTGGCTCTCCACGTCGAACGCACGGTCGTCGGTGGGATCCAGCTGCCCGCCGGTGACGACGCCGGCGGCCACCGCCGTCCAGAGCTCGCGGTCGTCGGTGGCTAGCACCGCAGGCTCACCGGCGATGGCGCGGAGCAGGTCGTAGAACCCCGAGTCGTCGTGCAGCATCTCCCGCAGACGGACCACGGCGCCACGCAGCTCGACCTCGGGGCACGGCCGGGGACCGACCTCGTCCAAGAGTTCGCCGAGGACCTGGCGGGCGTCCGCTTCGGCGTCGTCCCAGGCCGCCAGGAACCGTTCATCTTCCTCGTCGGTGACGGCCCAGATCGGCTCGCGACCGTCCTCGAGCGGCGCATGCAGCCAGTCGTTCTGCACCCGCTCATAGGCTGCCACCGCGTCGGGATCGCCAGCCAGGAGCCGGTCCGGGTCGATCTCGCCGGCGGCCACGAGGCTCTCGAGGTGGGCGACCAGCCGGCCATGCATCTCCTCCGCGACCGGACCGCGCTCGTCCTCATCGGGCCACAGGAACCCGCCCGCGACGAGCTGCGTCGGCTCGCTCCCCGTCGCCTCGAGCCACCGGCGCACGTCACCGGCGGTCGCAGCTCCCGCCGAGATGTCGCTCAGCAGCTGCTCGGTCCGTGCCCAGAACCCCGCTGTCAGGGGATGGCCGGCCGCCAGCAGCTCACGCCGCAGCCCGGGAAGGGCGTCCAGCGCCTCGGCAGCCGGCAGGGTCAGCAACGCACGTGCGATATCACGCCTCGTCAACTCGCCCGGCTGGCGTCCGACCGAGGCACAGATCTCGTCGAGGCTCATGGTGCCCATCGCGATGCGAACTCCCGTCTCCTGCAGGTGACCACCCTACGTGGCGATGACCGCGGTGGCACCTCGTGATCCCCGAGACGAGCACCCTGCTGCCGAGCACCTCCACGTCTGCGCGTCCGAGCCCTGACCTGCCTGGAGGCGGCGACGTTGATCGGCGACCCCCGGACCTCACGAGGTGTTCGCGGTCGCGATCAGCGCCCGGTACCAGTGGCCGCTCTGCTTGAGCGTGCGCGTCTGCGTCGCCGGGTCGACGTGCACGATGCCGAACCGCTTGGCGTACCCGTACGCCCACTCGAAGTTGTCCAGCAGCGACCACACCAGGTAGCCGCGGACATCGACACCTGCGTCGAGGGCTTCGGCGACCGCGCCGAGGTGGTCGGCGATGAAGCGCTGCCGTGCTGCGTCGTGGACCTGCCCGTCGGGGGCGACCTCGTCGTCGAAGGCGGCACCGTTCTCGCTGATCACGATCGGCGGGAGTTCGTACGCGTCGTGCAGGCGCAGCAGCAGCTCACGTAGGCCGCCGGGCTCGATGCTCCAGCCCATCGCGGTACGGGGTGCAGGCGGCGGGTCGAACGCGACGTGCTCGGCACCGGGGAAGCTCGGCGGAGCCGGTGAGCCGTGCGCCGCCTCCCGCACGTGGTGCTGGCTGTAGTAGTTGACGCCGAGGAGGTCGAGGGGCGCCGAGATGCGGTCCAGGTCGCCGTCGTGGATGGCGTCCGCCGCCCGGAACCGCTCGGCGATCTGCAGCACCTCGTCCGGATAGGTGCCGAGCAGGGTGGCGTCCAGCCACAACCGGTTCTGGAGCACGTCGATCGTCTCTGCAGCACGGAGGTCGCCCGCGGCACCGCTGGCGGGTACGACCCCGTACAGGTTCGGGACCAACCCGAACCGGTGCTCGCCCCGGCCCGCTTCCCGGAGGTCGCGAACGGCATCGCCGTGCGCCAGCAGCAGATGGTGGGCGGCGCGGAGCGCGGCCCGTGGGTCGGTCATCCCGGGCGCGTGCTCACCCGATGCATGGCCCAGGAACGCGGCGCACCACGGCTCGTTGATCGTGGTCCAGTAGGTGACCCGGTCGCCGAGCTCCGCGTGGACGGTATGGGCGTAACGTACGAACGCACCGACGGTGTCACGGTTCACCCAACCCCCACGGTCCTGCAGCGGCTGGGGCAGGTCCCAGTGGTAGAGGGTCACGACCGGCTCGATGCCCGCGTCGATCAGCGCGTCCACCAGCCTGGAGTAGAAGGCGAGGCCCCGGGGCTCCACCGTCCCGTCGCCGTCCGGGAGGATGCGCGGCCAGGAGATCGAGAACCGGTAGGCGCGCAGCCCCAGGTCGGCCATCAGGGCAACGTCGTCGCGCCACCGGTCGTAGTGCTCGACCGCGGTGTCGCCCGTCTCACCACGAGCAACGCGTCCCGGCGTGTGGCAGAACGTGTCCCAGATCGACGGTCCGCGACCGTCACGGTCCACCGCACCTTCGATCTGGAAGGACGAGGTCGCCGCACCGAACAGGAACCCGGTCGGGAACCGGTGCCCGAGCCGGCCATCGCGCTCCGGCAGCGGGCTCGGGTCCGGTGGGGCCTTCGCGCTCATCCGGAGCTCTCCTCGGTCACCGAGGGACGGGGTGCGTGGCCCATCGAGGGTCCACCGCGGTGGGACCTTGCGGAAGGGGCCAAGGTCCCGAGCCACGACGCTCACACCCTTCCGTGCGATCGGGGTCGGCCCTCGCGGAGGTCCCGGCGACCATCGGACCCTGATGAGAGGTCGAACGCCCCTTCCGGGATCCCCCCTCCGCGAGGCACAGTCGAGCTAGCGGACGCATCGCGCAGCTAGGGCGGACGCATCGCGCCCAGACACGGGTTCTCGGGAGCTTCCGCGGGAGGTGGCGGCGATGACCATCGTGACCGAACACCTGGAGCGGCTCGGCGTGCGTTTCGAGGTGCTGCCCCACGAGCGCAGCGAGACCGCCCTCGAAGAGGCCCGCGCGCTCGGCATCCCGGCGGACGAGGTGTTGAAACCGATCGTGCTCAACGTCGAGACGGGGCACGCGGTCGCCGTGATCCCTGCAACGCGACGGCTCGACCTCCGCCTCACCCGCACGGCACTGGGCGACCCCAGCGCATCGTTCGCGTCGGAGACGGAGATCCGGGGGGTCTTCCCCGAGTTCGAGCCCGGTGCCCTCCCGGCCGTTCCGTCGCTCCTGCACATCCCTGTGGTGATCGACCGGATGATCCTGACCCGACGGAAGGTGACCTTCCCCGCTGGCATCCAGCGCGAGTCGGTCCGACTGGAGACCGACCAGTTGCTCCGTGGCGGGACCGTGACGATCGCCCCCATCAGCAAGCCCGAGGCGCTCGACGGAGTCAGGCCGGTCCGGGTGCCCACCGGACTGACCAGCGAGCAGGGCTGAGTAGCGAGGGCAGCGGTGTGGCCCACCGACGGCCACGAGGAGGCGATCATGAAGGCGCAGGTAGGTGATCGGTTGGTCATCAAGGGCCACCGGATCAACGAGGCCGACCACGAAGCCGAGATCCTCGAGGTCCGCGGCGCCGGCGGCGAGCCGCCGTACCTGATCCGGTGGAACGACAGCGACCGGGACACGCTCGTCTTCCCCGGATCCGATGCGCGCATCGTGCATCCGCTGCATCGTCCTCAGGCCCACGAGGTCCTGGGCAAGCCGGCGCGTGACGCCACGGGGACACCGACGCTCACTTCCGACGAGGCGACGACGCTCGTCCGGCACCACATCGACCTGGAGAAGCTCCGGACGACCGACTACGACGCCGAGATCTGGGGGCTCTGGCAGGACGAGGTGGGACACGGTGGCCCGGAGGACCACAACGCGGACGTGCTCGACCGCGTGCTCGAGCGACTCCGTCAGGGTGAGTGAGCATGGCGAGTGAGGCGGTGGCACCAACCGTCATGCAGCGTGCCTGTCTTCACCCACGAGGGGCCGCTGTCGTGTCCGCAGCGGCCAGCAGCTCAGCCACCTCCTCGTCGCTGGTCTGCCGGAAGTCGTCGTAGAACCCACCGATCGCCGTGAACCATCGCGGCTGTTGCACGCACACCACGTGGTCCGCCACGCTCGCCAGCTCCGCCACGGTCTCGGCGGGTGCGACCGGCACCGCCAGGACGACCTGCGCCGCTCCTCGATGGCGCGCCACCTCGATGGCGGCGCGGGCGGTGAACCCCGTCGCGAGCCCGTCGTCGATCAGCAGGACGGTGCGCGCCTGCAGGGACCTACCCGGGCGTCCGCCGCGGTAGCGCTCGAGACGGCGCGCCAGCTCGGCCTGCTCCGCCGCCACGATCCGCTCCAGCTGTGCGGGCGAGACCCCGCTCTGCGCGATCAGATCGCGGTTGCGCACCAGCACGCCGTCCTCCCCGATCGCGCCGAGTCCCAGCTCGGGTTGTCCGGGACATCCGAGCTTGCGCACGATCAGCACGTCGAGTGGTGCGTGGAGGGCGGTCGCCACCTCGAACGCGACCGGGACCCCACCGCGCGGCAGGCCCAGCACCAGCGGAGCGGCCTTCCGCCACGGCGCGAGGCGCGACGCGAGCTGACGCCCAGCGTCCCGGCGGTCTGCGAAGGTCATCGTCGGCCTGCCTCGGGTCACACGACGGGTGACCCTCACGTCCAGCGTCCTACCCATCGCCAGCACGGACAAGGGGCGAAGGCCACAACCGTCACACGTCGACGGTCACCTGGCAACGCCACAGGCCGGAGGGATCCTCCTCGATCATCAGCCCGGAGTAGGACACGCCCTTGGGCGCCGCACCGGCCATAACCGCGGCACGCCGGTCGGCCATCCACAGGCCAGCGACCACCTCCCGGCCGTGCCGCCGGATCCGCACCCGCACGGGGATCTCGTCGTCCGCGTCGAGCCGGAAGATGATCTCGTCGAGGAGCCCGACCAGCAGCTCGGTGTCCGTGCCACGCAGTACCACCTCGACGTGGTGGCACCACCCGACGTCACGCACGTCAGCGACGCTGTCGATCAGCCCGAGCGCCGCCTGCTCCAGGCAGGCCTCGCGGGTCGGCCCCCAGGCCGTCACGATCTCGTCCGCGGTGTGGTCGACGACCCGGTGCCCGCAACGTTCGATCTCGACGCTCATCCCTTGACCACCCCGACGGGACGCAGCCGCACGACGGGCCGAGCCAGCCCGGCGAGCTCGCACACCCGCACGACCTCGTCAACGTCCTTGTAGGCCTCTGGAGCCTCCTCCGGCAGTTCCCGCAACGACCTCGCCCGCACCTCGATGCCCTGGCCACGCAGCTGGTCACGGAGCGGGCGACCACCGCGGCCGCGCCGCTTGGCCTCGTGCCGGCTCATGGTGCGTCCGGCGCCGTGCGCGCACGAGGCGAAGGCGTCACCCGGGGAGGTCCCCACCAGCACGTACGAAGCGGTCCCCATCGAGCCCGGCACCAGCACGGGTTGCCCCACCGCGCGCAGATCGTCTGGGAGCTCGCTGGAACCGGCGGCGAAGGCCCGGGTCGCGCCCTTCCGATGCACGCACAGGTGCGCCTGGCGGCCGTCCACCTGGTGGGTCTCGACCTTGGCGAGGTTGTGGGACACGTCGTAGATCAGCGGCAGGTCCCGGCGACCCGCGACCTGGCCGAACGCGTCGCGTGTCGCCTCGGTCAGCCACTGGCGGTTCGCGCGTGCGAAGTTGGCGGATGCCGCGAGGGCTCCCAGGTAGTCCCGTCCTTCGTCCGACCGCACCGGCACGCACGCCAGCTGCGGGTCGGGGACCTCGATCCCCAGGGCGTCCATCGACGCCTGCATCCGTCGCACGTGATCCGTGCAGACCTGGTGGCCGAGTCCGCGGGAACCGCAGTGGATCATGACGCAGACCTGGCCGAGGTGGAGACCGAAGACCGCCGCGCACGCTTCGTCCACGACCTCATCGACGACCTGTACCTCGAGGAAGTGGTTGCCCGAGCCGAGCGAGCCCACCTGCCCGATCCCACGTTCCAGCGCCCGGTCGCTGACCTGGTCCGGATCAGCGGAGGTCAGCCGGCCACCGTCCTCGCAGCGGTCGAGGTCGCGCGGTTCGCCGTACCCGAGCTCGACCGGGTACTCCGCCCCGTCGACGAGGATGCGGGTCAGCTCGTCGCGCTGGCCGACCCGCCAGACACCTCCACGCCCCGTCCCGCAGGGGATGGACCTCCCGAGCTCGTCCATGAGCGTCCCGAGGTGAGCTGCCAGGTCCGAACGGTCGAACGGGCTCCCGAGCAGGCGGACGCCACAGGAGATGTCGAAGCCCACCCCGCCGGGCGAGACCACCCCTCCACGATCGACGTCGGTCGCCGCCACCCCGCCGATCGGGAAGCCGTAGCCCCAGTGGACGTCGGGCATCGCGTAGCTGGCGGTGACGATCCCTGGGAGCGTCGCGACGTTGGCGACCTGCTCGAGACTGCGATCGCCCTGCACGTCCGGAAGCAGTCGCTCGGAGGCGAACAGGATCCCCGGGACCCGCATGTCGCCTCGAGGCTCCATGCGCCAGCACACCTCCGAGGTGCGCGTGAACGTGACCTCCGATCCGTTGGCTCCGATCGTCGGAACCATCATGGATGGCCCCCTTCGCTCGCATCCCGTCCGTGACGGCGATCGCGGGCTCGGCTCGCCCACCCTCAGCCGTCGCCGGGCGGCTCCTCAAGATCGGCTACCTCGAGGTGGAGGTAGAAGATGGTCCCGCCGTCCGGGCCCGCGGAGATGTCGTGGGGCTCCCGGGGCGGGACGTACGCGTACGAACCCGGCGTCAAGCGTCGGCCCATCGCCTCGACGACCCCGTCGATCACCCAGACGTGGTGCGCGTGACGACGGTGGGTGTGTGTCGCGAGCTCCGCGCCCGGCTCCAGGCGCATCTTGCCCGCGTAGGACCTCCCGTCCGACCAGAGCTGCACGTAGGTCACGCCTGTCGCGATCTCCGCCCGTTGGAGCTGGGCGATCCGTGCGGCGTCGAGCAGGCGTGCCTGGGAACCGACACCCGGATCGGAGCCGATGTCCAGGCCCTCGCTGAGGGGCGTGGTCATGGCCACTCCTTCCCGTCCACGCCTCGCGGGCAGCTTCTCCGAGGCGCACCATCCAGGATGCGTGATGACGAGCGCGGGCGGAAGGGGCCATGGTCCTCGATCCGTGGGGCGGCCGCCGGTGCACTCGGTGTTACGACGGCCGCGAAGCCAGGCCCATCGCCTCTGGCAGCGGGTGGGTCGGTGGCGCATCCTCGTGGTCGTGAGACGGAGGGACAGGACGGAGGGTTAGATGACCGCTTCCGCGCCAGCCGCACCGACCTTCGTGCACCACCTGCCGCCAGCGGAGCTGGTCGCCCTGACCTCAGGCGTCGCGCCGCCCTGTCTGTCCCTCTACCTCCCCACGCATCGACGGGCACCCGAGACCCCGCAGGACCGCACCCGGCTGCGCCGCCTCCTCGCCGAGGGGCGGGCCGCCTTGGAGGAGGTCGGGCTGCGCCGGTCCGAGGTGGACGAGGTGGTGGCGCCCGCGACGAGCATCCTCGAGGATCCGCTGTTCTGGCAACGACAGGACGAGGGGCTCGCACTGCTCCTGTCGACCGACCGGTCCCACGTGCTCCAGCTGCCCTTCGCGGCCCCCGAGCTGTCGATCGTGGGTGAGCGGTTCCACATCCATCCCCTCGCGGGGCTCCTCACCGACGACCACGTGCTGTTGCTCACGCTCACACAGCAGCAGGTCCGCCTGTTCGACGTCGACCGCTGGTCGGCCACCGAGATCGAGGTGCCCGACCTGCCTGCGGGGGTCAACGACACACTGCCGGATCACGACCGCCAGGTGCCCCTGCAGTTGCACCGCGCTCCGGCAGGTTCGGCCGACGCTGCCTTCTTCCACGGTCACGGCGGCGCGAAGGATGCCGCGGACGATCAGCGCCGCCGGTACCTCCGGGTGGTCGAGCATGCGCTCCGCCCACGACTCGCCCGCCGGAACGGACCCTTGGTGCTCGCCGGCGTACGGTCGTTGGTCACCGAGTTCTGGTCGCTGACCTCCCACCGCACCATCCTCGGCGCGATCGACGGCAACCCGGAACCCACGCCGATCGAGCAACTGCGGGAGGCGACCTGGGAGATCGCAGAACCATGGTTCGCCGCGAGGCGTCGGGCCGCACTGGAACGGTACGAGGAGCTGGCCGGGACGGGCCTGACCGCCGGCGATCCTGAAGCGATCATGGACGCCGCCCTGGAGGGTCGGGTCGACACGCTGCTGCTCCCCGCCGCCGTCGACCTCGCCGGCACCGAGCCCGCGATGCTCGCGATGGTTGACGACGCCCTGCTCCACACCCTCCGCAACGGTGGCACCGTGTACGTCCTCCCTAGAGACGCAACCGGGGATCACACCCACGGCGCGGCGATCCTGCGCTACTGACGGGGTGGAAGGGCTGCTGGTAGCGAGGCCCACCCTCGGCATGGCTGGTCCGCCCGGGACGGCGAGTCGTTCCGAGAACGGTGACGACCACCCCTCCCGAAGCGGCTCCACGGATGCCGACCAGCCCGGCGCGCCGTACCGTCTGCCGTGAGGAGGTTCGCCGGATCCACGCCCACACGACCCCGCCGAACGTCGCGGCGGCCCATCGCGGCCGCCTCGCGGTCGTGCTCGGACTGGTCCTCGCGCTGCTCGTCGCCGAGGTGACGGTGGCCCTGGCGACGGGCTCGCTCGCGCTGCTGTCCGACGCCGGCCACCTCGCCACCGATGTCGTCGGACTCGGCCTCGCCCTGGGGGCCGTCTCGTTCGCGGCCTCTCAGCTACCGACCACACGGACCAGCTTCGGGTGGTACCGGCTGGAGATCCTGGCTGCGCTGGCCAACGCGCTGCTGCTCCTGGGCGTGGCGATCGTCGTGCTCGTCGGGGTGCTCCAGCGCTGGAACGCTCCGCACCCGATCGAGCCCGGCCCGCTGCTGATCATCGCGACGGTGGCGTTGGCCGTGAACGGACTGTGCGCGTGGCTGTTGCGCCCCGGAGCCGAGGAGAGCCTCAACCTGCGTGGCGCCCGGCTCGAGGTGCTCGCCGACGCGGCCGGTTCCATCGGTGTGCTGGTCACCGCCGTCGTCATCCACCTCACGGGCTGGACCCGTATCGACAGCGTCATGGCGCTGCTGATCGTCGGCTGGCTGCTCCCCCGCGCGCTGCGCCTCGGCTACCAGTCACTGCGGGTGCTGCTCCAGCACGCACCGGAGCACCTCGACGTCGACGAACTCGTGCGTGAGGTGGCACGCCTGCCCGGCATCACCGGCGTCCACGACCTGCACGTGTGGACCCTCACCTCGGGGATGGACGTCGCGTCGCTCCACGTGGAGGTGTCCGACCCCGACCACCAGCACGAGGCGCGCCATGCCGTCCACGGGCTGGTGCGGGAACGGACCGGCATCGAACACGTGACCGTGCAGGTCGAACTCCACGACGACCCCACGTGCTGCGAGGACCACCCCGCCAGCTGGTGACCCCGCCAGCTGATGGCCACGGCGAGCGACCGGGCGCCGTCAGGCCCCGTCGAGCACGCCTCGCAGCGCCGACACCACCTCGGGATGGTGGGTCAGGTGGGTGTGCCGGGCCGCGACGGGCACCACGTTGGCCTCATCGGCACCGAGGCGCGGTCGGCGACGCGAGCCACCAGCCGACCCTCTCCGCACGAGACCGTCACCGAACACGGCGTTGAGCGGGTGACGGGGATCCGGGCGGAGGCGGCCGACGACGAGGTGGTGGGCCACCTCCGGTAGCCACGGCCGGTCGGGGCTCCGTCCCGTCAACAAGCCGTCGATCGGCCGCGCATCCTCCGCCGTCGCGCCATCGTCGACGAAGGTGCCGAAGCGCAGGTCCTTGATGCCCCGGGATCGGCCATCGAGCAGCTCGCCGATGGGTGCGCTGTGCGACGAGCTGTGTCGCAACACCCAGCTGCCGACGTTGGCGACCTTCTCGAGCCATGACCCGTGGTGGGGACTGCCGAGGTAGACGACGTCGGTCAACGGGGCGAGCCACCGTTGACCACGGGCTGCCGCGTGGAGGCACGCCCCGCGTGCGACGAGGCCACCCATCGAGTGCCCGATCAGCGTCAGCCCGGTGACCGGTACCGGCCAGGCCGCGACCAGCTCAGCGAGCAAGGCGTCGAGGTCCTCGCCGTTCCGGGCGATCGTGCGACCCGTCCCGTACCGCACCAGCACCGGCGTCATCCCGTGCGCCGCGACGACGTCGGGGAGCGACGGATGCCCCGGCGCCTCGGCGGTCCACACCTCCTCGGAGTCGATCAGCCCGTGCAGGAAGACGGCGATGCGACCGCGTGCCTCCGGGTAGGCAGCGGCCAGGCTGGCCGTTTGCGGTGCGACATCGCGCCCGTCGACACGCAGGCCCAGGTCGACGTCGAGCTCCGGAGCGTGCGACAGGTACCGCCCGTCGACCACGCCGTGGGCCACGGCGCGAGCCTTCGCTGAGCGTGGCGTCGTCCGGTCCGTGCCGAGGTAGCCGGCAGCCGCAGCACCGAGCTCCCCGGCGCCGCGGATCCCGAGGCGCACGCCCGCGTAGGCGTGGTCGGTGACCGCGTCCACGACCTGGGCGACCGGCCGACCGATCGGCCCCAGCCAGCGGAACACCCCACGGTTGATGGCCCGGTGCATGTCGTGCACGGTGCCGACGACGGCCTCGTCGGCGACGCCGCTGATCAGGCGTGCCCACCCACGGATCTCCGCGGCCGGTGGCATGTCAGCTCCGTTCGCTGGCAGGCGAGGTGAGGCGGGTGTCGGCACCGGTCGTCGTAGCCGCGGGCGGTGTCGTCCCCCCGGATGCAGCGAGCCCCGCCAGCGGCGGGGCCCGTTACTCGATCCTGGTGTCCGTCGGGCCGGAGCCGGTTCGAACCTCACGATCGGTCTGGTGTCAGATCAGAGCGGGGTGACCTCAGTGGCCTGGGGGCCCTTCTGGCCCTGCCCCACGTTGAAGCTGACACGCTGACCCTCGTCCAAGGACTTGTAGCCCTCGGCCTGGATCGCGGAGAAGTG
>CAYVJT010000121.1:0-11294 GCA_964451855.1 uncultured Actinomycetota bacterium | reverse complement strand
CCGGCCTGCGGATCGGCGGCGAGCAGCGGCGCCAGCGTGCCGAGCACGCCGATAGCTGCGGTGGCCAGGAGCAGCCACCAGCTCGTGTCGGTGGCGGTGGCCTTGCGCAGCTCGGCCGTCAGCAGCCCTCTCATGGCCGGCTCCGGACATCGGTGGCGGTGGCCGGGCGGGTCAGCGTGCCGGCGAGCCGGAAGTAGACGTCTTCGAAGCGGCCGGTCTGACCCTGCATCAGTTCGGCCAGGGGCGCGTCGGCGATCAGCCGACCCCGGTCGATGATGACCACCCGGTCGGCGATCTCGGCCAGTTCGCCCAGGAGGTGGCTGGACACCAGCACGGTCCGGCCGTCGTCGGCGAGGCTCCGCAGCAGCCAGCGCAGCCAGCGGATGCCGGGCGGGTCGAGCCCGTTGACCGGTTCGTCGAGGAGCAAGATGCGCGGTTCGCCCAGCAGTGCGGCCGCCAGCGCCAACCGTTGACGCATCCCCAGCGAGAACGTGCCGACCCGCCGGCCGGCATGTGCGTCGAGCTCGACCAGGTCGATCACCTCAACCACGCGCTCGAGTGGGAGCCCGGCCGCCGTGGCGAGGATCCGCAGGTGTGTGCGAGCCGCGTGGGCCGGGTGGGCACCTGGGCCGCCCAACACCGCTCCGACGCTGCGCCGCGGCGCCGCGAGCTCGCGGTACGGACGACCGTCCACCAGTGCGTCGCCCGACGTGGGTGCCACGAGCCCCAGGAGCATCCGCAGCGTGGTCGTCTTGCCGGCGCCGTTGGCGCCGACGAACCCGGTGACCGTGCCGGCCTCCAGCTCGAAGGAGACGTCGTCCACCACCCGGTCACCGTCGAAGACTTTCGTCAACGAGCGACACGCGACCGGTGGCTGGGAAACACTTTGTGAACTCATGTTCACGATACAAGCATGAACGCGTGTTCATGTCAAGTCCAAGGCGTCAAGTCCAAGGCATTGGGGCGCCAAGACGCCGCGTCGGCAACGGCCAAGGTTGTGCTCCCAGTAGGCTCGGCGTGTGGCCCCCCACCGTCTGAGTCGACGTGAAGCGCGGCGCGTTGCGGTCCGTGCCCAGCGGCTCGATGCCCGCCGGCCAACCGACCTGCTCTCACTGGTGGAGCACCTGACGTTCCTTCAGCACGACCCGACGGCAGCGATCGCCCCTGCTGCGGACCTCGTCGCCTGGACCCGGCTCGGTGACGGCTACGACCGGGCGGAGCTTACGCGTGCCCTGGAGGAGGACCGCACGCTGTACGAGGTCCGTGCCATCATCCGGCCCAGCGCCGACCTGCCGTTGCAGCTCGCCGCGATGGCCGCTTGGCCGTTCGCGGACGAGGACAAGCCCCACTGGTCGGCTCCGGGTCCGGTTGCGGACCGGTGGATCGCGGCCAACGATCGTTTCCGTCGGGACGTTCTGGCTCGGCTGCGCGAGGACGGTCCTCTGGCCGTTCGTGACATCGAGGACACCAGCGACGTGCCCTGGAGGTCGTCGGGTTGGACCGGCCAGCGCAACGTGACCCAGATGTTGGACTTCCTGTCGGCGCGCGGCGAGATCGCCGTCACCGGCCGGATCGGCCGGCAGCGGTTGTTCGACCTCGTGGAGCGCGTCTATCCACCCGCCGACGAGGTCGTTCCGCTCGAGCAGGCCCGCAAGGTGATGGCCGAGCGCCGGATGCGCGCCCTCGGCATCGCCCGGCCCGAGGTGACCGGTGTCGCCGGGGAGCGCCACCACGAGCACGTCGTCGGCGAGCCCGCCGAGGTCGAGGGGACCGAGGGGCTGTGGATGGTCGACCGTGCCGCGCTCGAGGCTCCGTTCGAAGGGCGGACCGCGCTGCTGTCGCCCTTCGACCGCTTGGTCCACGACCGCGAACGGGCGGTGGAGCTGTTCGGGTTCGAGTACGCCCTCGAGATGTACAAGCCGAAGGCGAAGCGGCGCTGGGGCTACTTCGCCCTGCCCGTGCTGCATCACGACCGACTGGTCGGCAAGGTCGACGCGACCGCGGATCGCGAACGATCCGTGCTGCGCGTCGATGCGATCCACCAGGACGTCAGGTTCTCGAGGACGATCGACGAGGCCGTCGACGCCGAACTGCAGGCACTGGCAGCATGGCTCGGCCTCGAGTGCGTCGTCCGCGCGAGCCGCTGACCCGCAGCACGAGGACGAGCTCGGGCGCTGCCCACCCTTGACATGCAAGTCTTTCCTTGCCTATGGTCGTTCCGGTATGGGAGACGTGTTCAAGGCCCTGGCAGATCCGACCCGTCGAGCGATCCTCGACGAGCTCATCGAGCGAGACGGTCAGACGCTCTTCGAGCTGTGCTCGCGACTCACGATGAGGCACGGCATCGGCTCGACCCGACAGGCGATCTCGCAGCACCTCGACGTCCTCGAGGCTGCGGGCCTGGTCCACTCCCGTCGCGATGGACGGAGCAAGCTCCACTTCGTGGACACGGCCCCCCTGCGGGCCATCCGCGAGCGGTGGCCGACGACCGAACGAGAGGACGAGCCATGAAGATCGTGATCACCAGCGTGTTCGTCGACGACCAGGACAAGGCCCTCGCCTTCTACACCAACACGCTCGGGTTCGAGCTGCGCCAGGACGTGCCGATGGGCGAGTTCCGGTGGCTCACGGTGGGCTCACCCGAGCAGCCCGAAGGTCCCGAGCTTCTCCTCGAACCGGACGCGCACCCGGCGGCCAAGGCCTACAAGGCGGCGCTGGTCGAGGACGGCATCCCCTGTGCCTCGTTCGGGGTAGAGGACTGCCGGGCCGAGTACGAGCGGCTGGCGGCAGCCGGCGTGCGTTTCACCCAGGAGCCGGTCGAGATGGGCGGCACGACCATGGCCGTGCTCGACGACACATGCGGCAACCTGATCCAGATCGCAAGCCGGTGACGATCCGTCGCTGCGACGTGCGCGGGCTTGACGTGAACGTGCGTTCATGATTGTATCGTGAACATAGGTTCACGATACTTGGCCAGGCGCTGACCGGACAGCGGTTCGATGTGCCATCGGTCACGGGTGGGTTCGGTGACCGCCGGCACGTGTCCGCGGGCCACGCTGTCCGTAGCGTCGAGCATCGTCATGGCGTCGGATGTGAGGTTGGTTCGTGACAGTGGCACCACCGACGGCACCCGCCGTTTCGCAGCCGGCTGCAGCAAGGGCGACCGCGCCCCCGGCGGTGCCGACCCGGATCGTGGTCGGCGAACACGCCCTGCTCGTCGAGGGCTCTCGGCGTGTGCGCGGTCAGCAGCCTGCACCACCGATCTGGCGGCTAGCACTGTCCAGGACGATCGTCTGGTACGGCCGCGGGGCAGGTGGCGCGGAGCTGTCGATCCACCCGCCTGGGCTGGCACGGCCCCACCATCGGTCGCAGCGATGGATCCTCTACCTCGAGCCCGCGATCGCCGGTCTCCACGTGAAGGCCAGAGCGCGCCCTGAGAGCCGTGACAGGCGCGTACTGGAGCTGGCTCGCTGTCTCCTGGACGAGGAAGGCGACATCGACGGCGATGCCGCCGCCCTGCTCGATCGCCTCCGGGCGGTCGAGATCATCCCGCCGCGGTCGACCCTGCACTCCGACCTCATCGCTGCCCTCTCGCGTCTCGAGTCCCACGCATCACTCGACGCACTGGCCCGTGGACTGGCGGTCAAGCCTGAGCGGCTGCGTCGCCTCGTCAGGAAGGAGCTCGGTGTGTCGCTCGCGCACCTGCGCCTGTGGCGGCGGTTGCGCTGCGCGATCGAGCATCTGCCCTCCGTGCCCATCGCCGATGCCGCGTTCGAAGCCGGGTTCGCCGATCAGCCTCACCTGACCCGGACGGCGACCCGGTTCCTCGGATGGACCCCGTCGGAGCTCAAGCGGGCGTTGAGCGGTCCCTGACCCCGTGCGGTGCGGTGGCAGCACCGAGGTCAGTTCCGTTCAAGACGGGCCCGACCGGGTGACAACAGGATGCGCCTGCCCGGGTCGTGGTCGTGGCCTCCGAGTCGGAGGTTGCCGGAGCGAGTGGGTCGGGCGTTGTCCGATGCCGCGTCGAAGCGGCGTCCACGTCAGGTCATACCGGAGAGAGGGAAGCGGATGCGTCGAGGCAGGCCGATGTCGCTGATCGCTGCGTTGGTCGCGGCGGTCATGGTCGTGGCGGGATGCGCGGCCGAGGAGGAGGGGGTCGCTGACCCGGGTGAGGTCGAAGAGCCGGCCGGCGTCGCAGAGGAACCGGCGGACGGACCGCCGCAAGCGTCAAGGGGTTTCGATGACTGTGAGGTTGCGCCGAACACGTGCAACGACGGGCCTCGCGCTGAAGGTGGGTCGATCACGTGGGTGCTGAACTCCCAGCCTGGCGGATGGCTGGCGATGTCACCGGAGGCTGGATCGGTCTACACCTTGCAGGCGCTTCACGGGATCTTCCCCCACACGGGGCAGTGGGAGCCGAGCGGCGACGAGTTCCGGTTCAACATGGATCTGTTGGCAGCCGAGCCGGAGTTGGTGGATGACGATCCGTTCACGTTCGAGTTCTCGCTGCGGGAGGAAGCGGTCTGGAGCGACGGCACACCGATCACCGCCGACGACTTCATCGTGACGTGGAAGATGTCGACCAGCGAAGGCGAAGGGCACTGCGTTGGCTGTCGCTCCCGGAGCACCGTCCAGGCCGACGCGGCGTCGTCGGTGGAAGGTGCCAACGACGGTCGTACGGTCGTGGTCAGGCTCAAGGAGGGAGAAGCCGACCCGGAGTGGATCGGCTGGTTCAGCGTCCACGGGATCCAGGGTGGGGTCGTTCCAGCGCACCTCGCGGCCGAACAGGGCCTGGATGTCGACGACCCGGAGCAGCTCGGCAGGTACTTCGAGTGGCTCAACGAGACGATGCCGACGATCTCCGGGGGGCCGTACATCCTCGTCGAAGGGGACCTCGAGAACCAGTTCATCAAGGAGCCCAACCCGAACTGGTACGGCGAGGAGTCGCCCTCGCTCGACACGCTGATCGTCCGCGTGATCGATGACGAGGGTGCCTGGCTGCCGGCGCTGGCCAACCGTGAGATCCACGGAGGGTCGCCGCCACAGTTCAACGAGGACATCGTTCGGCAGCTGGAGGAGCGCACGGACGTTCACACCTGGGTCGGCCCGGGGCCGTCCTGGGAGCACCTGAGCTTCAACCTGGCCAACAGCTGGTTCCAGGATCTCGAGCTGCGTCGAGCGATCTTCACCGCCATCGACGTACGGGACATCGCGCAGCGCACCGTCGGTGGCGCCTTCCCAGAGGTGGAGCCACGCACCAACCACATCTTCGCGGCCACGTCCCCGTACCACGAGGACGTGATGACCCCGACCGGGCACGGGTCCGGTGACCTCGCTGCGGCTCTCGCGATCCTGGAGTCGGCTGGCTACGAGTTGGACGGTGACACGCTCCGCCGTGACGGCGAGCAGGTCGGCCCGTTCCGGATCCGGTCCACCTCGACCACGGTACGCAACACCACGATGGAACTGGTCCAGGCGACCCTGGCGCAGCTCGGCATCGAGGTGACGATCGAGGTTGCCGACGACCTCGGCGGCATGCTCGTCGGCGGCGACTACGACATCGCCCAGTTCGGGTGGAGCGGCAGCCCGTTCTTCGCCAACAACGCGAGCCAGTTCTGGCACTCCGAAAGCGGGAACAACTTCGGCGGCTACAGCAACCCTGAGGTCGACGAGTTGGCGTCCCGGGCGGCCAACGCTGCCTCGCTCGACGACGCTGCGGCGTACGCCAACCAGGCGGCGGCGATCGTGGCGGAGGAGGCCTACGTGCTGCCGATCATGGACTCGCCGGTCTACCTGTTCATCGCGGAGGAGTACGTCAACGTCCGCGACAACCCGTCCTCCAGCCTCCGGGCCGTCTACAACAACGAGCAGTGGGGCCTGGCTGCCCAGTAGCCCTCCGGCCTGTGCGGGCCCCGGGTGCCGCCACCGTGACCCGGGGCCCGCGCAGAAGGCACACCGGGGAGGAGGGTGGCCGTGATCGCCTACACCCTCAGGCGGCTCGTCGTGGCGGTCCCGGTCCTGTTCGCGGCGTCGCTGCTCTGCTTCGTGCTGATCGACATCGCCGGGGACCCGCTGGCGGACCTTCGGCTGGCCGAGCCTCCGGTCCCAGAGGAGACCATCGAAGCGGCTGAACGCCACCTGTACCGCGACCGCAACCTGGTCGAGCGGTACGTCCTGTGGACGACCGGCATCGGAGGACGGGGCGACATCGGGCTGCTCCAGGGGCGCTTCGGCCCGTCGGTGCGTGGCCCGGGGTTCGACATCGGCCTACAGATCCGCGACCGGTTCCTCGTGACCCTCCGTCTCGTCGCGGTCGCGCTCCTCATGGCCATCGGCCTGGCGATCCTGACGGGGGTCGTCAGCGCGATGCGGCAGTACTCCACCACCGACTACCTGCTGACCTTCCTCGGCTTCCTGTGCCTGGCGATGCCCACCTTCTGGCTCGCGGCGCTCATCAAGGAAGGAGGCGTGTGGGTGAACCAACAGGTCGGCCACCAGGTCTTCTACACGATCGGTGCGGCCTCGGCGGATACCCGAGGGTTCACCGCCTGGGAGACCGTGACCGACGCGGCCGCGCACCTCTTCCTCCCGACGATGGCGTTGATGCTGACCGGCTACGCCCAGCTGAGCCGCTACCAACGCACCTCCATGCTCGAGGTACTGGACTCCGACTACGTCCGTCTCGCGCGAGCCAAGGGGTTGCGCAACCACGTCGTGATGCGCAGACATGCGCTGCGGACCGCGCTCATCCCGATGGTCACACTCTCCGCGCTCCTGGTCGCCGGCACGATCGACGGTGCGATCCTCATCGAGCGGGTGTTCCAGTGGCGTGGCCTCGGGGACTTCTTCGTGCAGGCCGTGAACGCGAACGACACCTATGCCGTCATGGGCTGGCTGATGCTCTCCGGCACGACGGTGATCGTCGCCAACCTCGTCGCCGACCTGCTCTACGCCGTCCTGGACCCCAGGATCCGCTATGGGTGACCAGCCTCCTGGGCCCCGGTCGGAGACCGCGCCCGACCGTGCCGGGCCACGATCTCGGCATGCCGACGCCATCCCGACGGTGGAGCGCAGCCAGCTGCGCATCATCCTCCGACGCTTCCTCCACCACCGCCTCGCTGTCGCGAGTCTGCTGCTCCTGGTGCTGATCGTCGCGTTCGCCTTCCTCGGCCCCGCGGTCTGGACCTACGACCACCGCATCCACCCCGACATCCCGAGCAGCCAACCGCCGAGCCTCGCGCACCCCTTCGGGACCACGAGCGCAGGCCACGACGTCATGGCTCAGGTCATGCGTGGGACCCAGCAGTCCCTCAAGGTCGCGCTGACCGTGGCGTTGCTGTCCACCGCCGTCGGGTCGATCTGGGGAGCCGTGGCCGGGCTCTACCGCGGCCGCATCGACGCCGTCATGATGCGCGGCGTCGATGTCGTCCTCATCCTCCCACTCCTCGTCCTCGTCGCGGCGCTCGCGGGCAACGTCCGCGGCGGCACCACGTGGTGGGCTGTCGCCCTGCTCATCTCGGTGGTCGGCTGGGCGTCCATCGCCCGCGTGGTCCGTGGGATCGTTCTGTCTCTACGCGAGCAGGAGTTCATCGAGGCCGCGTACGCGGCCGGCGCGACCGACCGCCGGATCATCTTCCGCCACCTGCTCACCAACGCAGCGGGCCCGATCATCGTTGCCGGCACCCTCGCGGTCGCCTTCGCGATCCTGATCGAAGCTGGCCTGTCCTTCCTCGGCTTCGGGATCCAGCCACCCGACACCTCGCTGGGCCTGCTGATCGAGAACGCGCGGACCGCGCCGTTCGTCCGGCCCTGGCTGTTCTACCCTCCAGGAGCCTTCATCATCCTCATCTGCCTCACGGTCAACTTCCTCGGTGACGGTCTGCGCGACGCGCTCGACCCTCGACAGAAGAATCGACGATGACGTCCAAGGGCTCGGCGACGTCGACCTCCTCCAAGACGACCTTGGCGACGCACATCGGGAGGCGGCCCTCGCCGGTCACGCTCGGGGCGAGGGACGCCGAAGCTTCCGTTGGAGGGCCGACCGGTTGGGCTCGCGTCCCAGTGGCGTACCCGTGCCGGCTGATCCGGCTCGTGCCCTCCAGCGAGGATCAACTGCGGTCGATGGTCAGCTTCGTCGACTCCTACCGGGCACGGTACGACGTGACGCAACAGCGGACGTTGTTCGCGACGACCCGACACGTGTTGATGCTCTCGCTCGTCGACGCGATCGAGATCGAGGATGGTGCCGGCGGCTGGGCACGAGAGCCGAGCCTGCTCCTTGGCCCGCGCACGGATCCACAGTCGGCCAGGATGCGCGGTACGCACCGTGGCCTGCACGTCGAACTCGACCCGCTCGCGAGCTACCGGCTGTTCGGGCGACCGGCGTCGGACCTTGCGGGTGAGGTCGTCGAGACCGACTCGATCGCGAGCCGGTTGTGGAACCAGGAGCTCGCCGAACGCTTGGTGACTGCCGACGATCACCGGATGATGGTCACCGTGCTTCGGGACGTGCTCCAACCGCTCGCTGCGCAGCGACCACGACCGGATCCGCTGGTCGTCTGGCTGTGGGGTGAGCTCGTTGCCTCGGGAGGGCGCGCGAGGATCGGCGAGCTCGTGCGGCGGTCGGGGTACAGCCACCGGCACGTGGTTACACGGTTCCGGGCGCTGATCGGCAGCACTCCCAAGGTGGCGGCACGACTGTTGCGGTTCGAACGCGCCGCGCGACTGCTCGTTGCTGGCCGGACACCGGCCGAGGTCGCCGCGACCTGCGGTTACGCCGACCAGAGCCACCTCAGCCGGGAGACGGTGAGCCTGTCGGGCCTCACCCCGGCGATGCTCGCGAGGAGCTCACCGGATGGACGGACGCTGTGGCGACCGGCCACCCCTGGTTGACCACCGATGGTCGGCCTGCGACGTGAGCGGACGAGCGACCCCGTTCCTTCGGCGATGGTTCGCGACAACCGTGAACGGTCATGGTGAGGTCAGACCTGGACGCGATCGTGGGCGGTGGCTGGGGCCGGTGTCTCCTCCTCCGCCGGCGGTGTCGGCTCCTGCGGGTGCGCACCTGGCCGCGAGCTCCCCGTGAGCCTCCCGAGGGTCGCGACGACCCGAGCCAGCGTCTTCGCCGGTCCGACCTGCGGCCGACGGGCCACAGCGGTGCGTCGCCTCGCCTCCGCCAGTTCGGGCAGGCGGTAGCCGTGCGAGTGAAGCGGTGAGTGGTACGGGTCCATCTGCCTGCCTTGCCCGCGTGAGCGACGCGAGTCTCACGGCCAGGTTGCTGGCCTCGGTCTCTGGACAGGTCGAGTGTGGTCGCGTAGCCGCGCCACCTCTTGAACGGATGTGAACCCGGCCACCTCGCGACGCACGTCGCCCTGACCCGGTCCCGATCGCCGCGGGCCGACGAACCGTTCGCCTGTGGTTGGCGGTTCGACGCCGGACCTTCGGGCTCTCGTGCCACCTCTCGACGGATGCGTCAGCGACTGGCGATCTGGATCAGGTTGCCGCACGTGTCGTCCAGCACGGCCATCGTCGTGCCGTTCGCTTCGAGGGGCTCCCTCACGAAGCGCACCCCGGCTGCCGACAGCCGCTCGAACTCCGACCGACAGTCATCGACCCCGAACGAGGCGACGGGGATCCCGTCCTCCAGGAGCGCCTGCTTGTAGAGCTTCGCGACCGGATGCGCGTCGGGCTCGAGGAGGAGTTCGGGCCCCTCGGGCTGGTCGGGTGAGCCGACCGTCAGCCAGCGGAACTCACCGACGGGCAGATCCTGACGTGTCTGGAAGCCGAGCTTGCCGGTGTAGAAGCCGAGTGCCTTGTCCTGGTCGTCAACCAGCACGCTGGTGACAACGATCCTCATGTCTCTCCCCCCGGTGTCGATCCGAAGGCGTCCGCTGCCCTCGTGTGGCCAGCACCTGTCGGCATGGTGGACGGCGCGGCTGGCGCGGTCTTGAACGGATCGGATCCGTGTCGTCCGCCGGTCGAGGTCCTCGCCGCCCGACCGTTCAGTCGAGGGGCTTCATGAACGACCAGAGGCCGCCCTCGTTGTCGCGAGCACTGTAGATCCGGTAGCCATACGGCTGGTCGAGCGGCTCCTGGATGATCGTGGCCCCGGCCGCCCGCGTGCGCTCGCAGTGCGCGTCGACGTCATCGACAAGGACGGCGACCCCCGAGGTCGCCGCCCCGACCGTCGCGGGCGAGGCCAGCCCGAAATCCGCGTCCTCGCCGTGGAGCCAGATCACACCGTCGCCGGCGTGGACCTCGCCGTGGACGGCCCGGCCGTCGGCGGTGCGATCGAGCCGGCCGGGCCCCAACCCGAACACCTCGGTCAGGAAGCCGTAGGCGGCCTCGAGGTCCTGGTAGACCAGGAACGAGATCCGTCGCTGCATGGTCGTGTCGAGCATGGTCATCTCCTCCAAGAGTCCCAGCATCTCGTCATCGAGGGGGGCGTCCGCTCCGTCCGAGCCGACCATGCGAACCAGACGGTCGCGCAGGCGGGTGGCGGCTTCGAGCTGATCCTCGACCTCGCCGAGGTGGCGGCTCATCGCGGCTCGCAGGCTCCACGCCGGGTCATCCAACACCCTCCCGATCTCGTCCAGTGCCAGCCCGAACCGTCGCAGCAGTCGGATCCGGTAGAGGCGCTCGAGATCGGCCTGGCTGTACAACCGGTGACCGGCGTCGGTGCGGTCTGAAGTGACGAGCAACCCGATCTCCTCGTAGTAGTGCAACGTGCGGACCGTCAGCCCAGCGGCTTCGGCCAGTTCACCGATCCGGTGTGCCGCCACCTGCGTACCTCCCATGTCGTGACTCGATCGACCCTACGACCTCACGTCGCGTCAGGAGCAAGCACCCGAAGACCGCGGCGTGCGCAGGGCGCGCTGCACACGGCCACGGCCGTCCTCCCGCTCCACGCTGCTAGCGTCGGGTCGCCGCCGTGTCCGCGGCCGACGTCACGGGTGGAAGAGCGGAACATGCCGACGGTCGGTTCGGTGGTCGAACTGCGGCGCTACCCGGTCAAGTCCCTCGCCGGTGAGACCCTCAGCGCCGCCGACGTCGACCAGCGTGGCCTGAAGGGTGACCGGCGCTGGGCGGTGAGCGACACCGACGGCAAGCTCGGCAGCGGGAAGTCGACGCGCCGGTTCCGCAGGATGGACGGGCTGTTGCAGCTCACGGCCAGTCTCGAGGGCGACCACGCACCGACCATCGGGGTCCCCGACGGTCGACGCCTGTCGGGGGAGGACCCGACCGTTCACGCGGCGCTCTCCGGCCACGTCGGTCGCCCGGTCCGGTTGATCTCC
>CAYVJT010000120.1:0-11388 GCA_964451855.1 uncultured Actinomycetota bacterium | reverse complement strand
GGGAGTGTTCGATCAGCTGCTCCTCAACGCAGTAGCGGTAGAACCCGGTGAGCACAACGAGCTTGAGCGCGATCGTGGCGGGCGCCAGGCCGCGCGCCTCGAGGTCGCGGGCGTACAGCTCGACATGCGGACGGCGAACATCGCCCAGTGCCTCGAGATGATGCTGAGCACACCAGCCGAACCAGAGACGTAGCTGGGTGGCGTACGCCTGCCGAGTTCCTGGTGGCGAGTAGCTGGCCACGAACGCGACCGCGGCCCAGCTGGCCAGGTCCTGCTCGACGGAGACGGGCAGGATCAGGGTGGATGAGGTCATGGGAGAACCTCCGGTTCTTGCGCCGCGAAATCGGCGCGAGAACAGCGTCCGCCCGTGGTACCTTCAGGACAACCGTAAGGTTGTGAGGTCTGCGATGTCGGAACGTTTCATTGGGGTAGAACAGGCTCGTGGGCAGCTCGGCCGCCTGGTCGATGACGTGGCCGGCGGGGCCGAGCCCATCTCGCTCACGAAGCGAGGACGCCCGGTGGCGGTGCTGGTCAACCGGGACGAGTGGGATGCACTGAAACAACTGGTCCGTGCCGAAGCTCGCGAGGAACTGCGGCACCGGTTGACGCAGGTGCGTGAACGCGTCACCGACGCTGGTCTGGATCCGGCCACGGTGGACGAGGCGATCGAGGCGGCCCGGAAGGTGTCGTGACCCGCGTAGTCCTCGACACCAACACCATCGTGTCAGGGCTCGGGTGGGGCGGTCACCCGGGAGCCGTGTTGGACGCCGCCCTGGCCGGCCACTTCGAGCTCGTCACCACCCCGATCCTGCTCGATGAACTACGTCGCGTACTCGCATACCCCAAGCTGCAAGCGGTCATCGGCGATGCAGAGGAGCTCATCGAACTCCTGGCCCTCGCGGCCATCGTGGTCACCCCCACGGAGACCGTCGAACTCGTCCGCGACGCCGACGACGACCGCCTCATCGAAGCCGCCCAGGCCGGCCGCGCCGACGTCATCGTCACCGGCGATCAAGACCTGCTCGCTCTGGGGGACGTCGGGCAGATCAGCATCCTGACACCCCGCGAGTTCCTGGAAACACTTCAGTCGGGCACCTGACTTCCCCCCTCCCCCCCCCGGGCAGAGCAACTTTGTGCGGAGGCGGCACCGACCGCACCCGCACATCGTCACGGCGATGTGCGACGTCAGATATCGCTCCGGGGCCGTCCTCCCAGACCCGCAGGAGAGCGTTATCTCTCTGCCTAGCCACCTTCTGGGGCTCTGGCTGGATCTTGGGAGCCGCTGTCCGATATGGCCAGAATCATCGCGATTGCCATCATGGCAGTTGCGGGCAAGAAGCCGATGATCGCGCTGAAGACGAAGAGCAGCGACCAGAGCAGGAGCACGACGGTTGCGATCGCTCGGGTGACGATAGCCGCAGTACGTCGGCGCACCATGAGTACGGCGCTTGTTGCAATGAGCGGGATACCGAGGAGGACTGCGAAGCGGAGCAGCGGGATGGTCCAAGCCGTCACGCTCTGACGCTCGGGGCGACCGGACGCAGTCGACCCCTCAACGACGATGCCGATGGCCACGATGCCGGCAAGCGTGGCGAGCGTGACAGCGAACGACGCGAGCGCCACCTTGTGGCCACGCACACGCTCACCAGCCATCACAGTCGCACCCTTCTCTCCTAGAAGTTCCACCCGCCCGGCCCGACCTCCTGCCTCCAGCCACGTGTGTTGTCCAGAGGTGGCACCTCCCAGGCCGCAACGGCGCCCGGGTCGTCGCCACCGCCTTGAAGGTGCTCCTGTTCAG
Organism: uncultured Actinomycetota bacterium; assembly: GCA_964451855.1. Taxonomy (GTDB): domain Bacteria; phylum Actinomycetota; class Nitriliruptoria; order Nitriliruptorales; family Nitriliruptoraceae; genus CSSed11-175R1. The sequence goes on along the minus strand of CAYVJT010000120.1, from coordinate 9,590 downwards.
CCTCCACGCGGAGCGCCCTCTCGCGCTCGCGTTGGAGCACTACGGTGAGTGCTGGAGAAGGGGATCAAGGTGACTTGGCTTCTGGCTGCGGGGTCCTACTTGGTCGTCACGGTTCTGGTTGCAACCCGTGGTCAGCCGAAGAGCCTCCTCGGGCGATCGTCCGACCAGGACGTAAGAGACTTCAAACCTCCGGACGCGATCCAAGAGCTCGTGATCGTCCTGTAGCCCGTGATGCTCGCATTCGTGGCCGCGATCATCTGGGTGGTGCTCTGGTTCGGGCTCTACGCCGTGAACTAGAACGTCACAGATCGGCGGTCAGTGGTGCTCTGGGAGCGTTCGGGTTCGGGCAGGCGTTCTGTGACGCCTGTCTGGAGGCATCGTCAGTCGAAGGTCGCGGGGCCGAGATAGCGGATCGCGACGTCTCCATCCAGTTCTGGGTGGGGCTCCCAGAGGATCGCCCGGTCCTCGTCAGCGTTGTAGGCGATCACGCACCACAGGCCGTTCGTGAAGCGACGAGGCCGGACGGTGGAGTCGCTTGGGCCTGCCTCCAGGAGGTCGAGCTTCTCATCGACTGCTCGCAACACGGTGGCAAGGCTGGGATCCGTCTCGAGCCGGGTCAGTTGTCGTTCGGGCTCCTCATCGAAGTACAGGTCAGCCACGCCGCCGCGCCTTGCGGTCAACCTTCTTCAGCCGCTCGGGGTGTGCCCGGTTGTCCTCGATCTGCTCGACAAGCCGCGTGTCCTGAAGGAAGCGTGCCTCGTAGGAGGTCACGACAGCCGCAGGGGTGAGGATGACGGTCCCGTCTGGTTCCACGTGCGCGACATAGCGCTGGTTGGGCTGCACGCCGGCTCGACCGAGGCTGACGCGGCCGCGCTCGTCGGCCTCAACGACGACATCCTGCGCCTGGGCCGGTACTGGCATGGCGACTCTCCTCGACTCGACCCGTACGGTACTAATTGCCCCATTGCCCCACAAAGGGCATATCCCAGCAGGGGTAGTCAGTGTCGGTGGCCAAGGACGCCCTGGAGTGCGTGCGGCCATAGGGCGATCTGTGCCGGACGAACGCTCGTGGAACGCCCGCCGGTCGATGCTCACCCAGCACGTTCCTCTGAGCGGAGGTTGGAAAGTGGCCCCGGATACGAACACCACTGAACGCCATGATGTGTGCATCGTGGGGGCGGGGATCGCTGGCCTGAGCGCGCTGGTGGTCGCCTCCGAGTACCTGTCACCGGACGGGTCGGTCGTGCTGGTGGACCGCCGGGAACGCCCCGGTGGGATGTGGAACGACACGTACGACTACGTGCGGCTGCACCAGCCCCACCCGATGTTCACGGCCGGCGACATCCGGTGGGAGCTCGACGAGGACCGGAGCTACCTGGCCACGAAGGGCGAGGTGCTCGACCACCTGCAGCACTGCTACGAGGTCGCCGCGGACCGGGTGGCGGTCACACAGCTGTTCGGCTGGGAGGAGGTCTCACATCGGCAGGTCGACGGCACGGTGCGCATCACCTGCCGGTCGACGGACGGGGAGACCCGGGCGATCGAGGCCGACCGGCTCATCCGGGCCCCCGGGTTCGCGGTCGAACCCAACGACCCCCTCGAGCTCTCCAGCGAGGAGGTCCGCTCCGTCTCGCCGGACCACTGTGACATGCGTGGCCCCGAGATGGCGGCCAGCGACGCCCCGGTGTGGGTGATCGGTGGCGGCAAGACCGGCGTGGACACCGCCCACACGCTCATCACCGGGCAGCCGGGCCGCGAGGTCAACCTCGTCGCGGGCTCCGGCACCGTCTTCAGCCAGCGCGAGCGGCTCTTTCCCCGCGGCGTGCGACGCTGGTGGGGTGGCACCCGTGCGAACTTCTTCTTCCGAGAGGCGGCCCGACGCTACGACGGCACCAACGGCGCCGCCGTGCTGGAGTGGCTGCTGGAGTCGTACGGCACCAGCCTGACGCCCGAGGCCCGGAACTACTTCGCGGGCATCCTCTCCGAGGCCGAGACACGCACGGTTGCGGCCGGTCTGCGCCATGTCGTGATGGATCATCTGACGGACGTGGTGGACCGCGACGGGCGCACCGAGCTCGTGCTGCGCAGCGGTGACCCCCTGCCGGTCGAGCCCGGCAGCTGGTTCGTGAACTGCACCGGCTACGTCCTGCAGCGGGACCAACCCCACGAACCCGTGGTCTCACCGGACGGCCGCGTGGTCTCGATCAACATGCGCGCCGCCGTGATGCCGTTCGCCCACTTCGGTGGCTACCTCGTCACCCACCTGCTGCTTCGCGACGAGCTCGCCGACGCTCCGCTGTACGAGCTGGACGAGATCGCGGTACGGAGCAGGGCACGCGAGCACATGCCGGGTGCGTTCTTCGCCCTGGCGATGCACAACCTCAGCGTCATCATCGACCGAGTGCCGCCGAAGGTGATGCTGAAGTTCGGCGCCGACTTCGACCGCTGGTACCCCCTGCCGCGCCAGCTGTTCGGCGTGGCACGTTTCATGGCCAGGCATCGCAAAGACCGCGAACACTGCCGCCGGGCCCTCGACACCCTGCGGGAACGTCACGACATCGCCGGCGGCGTGCGCGGAGGGTGATGAGCAAGGGGCCGCCCGGCACCGGTCTCGCACGAGATCGCGGTCCCGGCGTTCGGCGACCTGTCGTCCGCGGGCTTGTCGAGGCATCTGCCCAGCGGCGCCGCAACCGTGGAGATCCGGCGGTCGGCGGCGGCCTGGAGGCCGTGCGCGTACGGGCTGATGCATGCCCCCGTGGCTGGCGTGCACATCCTGCGGCGAGCTTCCGCCCGCGAGCCAGTTGAGGGCGTACGCTGGGCTGGCGGAGGTCGACCGATGGCGTTTGAACGCATCACCACTGATCCTGAGGTGCTGGGCGGTACGCCGTGCATCCGGGGGCTGCGCGTCCCGGTGGCCACGGTGGTGGGGATGGTTGCCGACGGGATGACGGTCGAGGAGATCCTGGCTGACTACCCCTATCTCGAGCACGCCGACATCGTTGAAGCACTGCGCTACGCCGCTGAAGCGGTTCGCGAGCGTGAACTGCCGGTCCGCTCTGCAGGGTGAGGTTCCTGATCGACGCGAGCCTGTCACCAGTCGTGGTGCAGGCATTTGAAGACAGCGGCCACGAGGCTGTCCACGTCGGCGAGGCACTGCGACTCGATGCTTCCGATGAAGCGATCTTCGATCTCGCGGCACGTGAGCGCTGGGTGATCGTGGCCGCTGACACGGACTTCGGTGAGATAGTCGCCCGCCGCCGGACCACCCTTCCTTCGCTTGTGCTGTTCCACCGTCAGGTCGGACGGCGCCCTCTCGAGCAAGCGCAGACGCTGCTGGCATAACTCGATCACATCGAGACCGAGTTGGCGCAAGGGGCCATCGTGGTGATTGAGGATGAGCGCGTTCGCATCCGTTCGCTGCCCATCCTGCCCGCTGACGAGGAGCGATAACCGACTCGTGTGCCGCGGAGGCGCTTTCGGAGCTCCACCGGCGTAGAGTGACGGGCCCGGCGAGAACCTCTGCGAGCTCGGTCGTTCGGACCCGCTCTGCACACCTCGCGTCCCCCGCCCGGGGCTGACGACCCATCAAGTATTGGCGGGTGGGCTGGTCGTGCCCCCGGATTCCGTGTACGAACGCGAATCCGCTGATCCGGTTGCCGCAGCTGATGCCGCAGCTCCCACTGCCCCGTTGACAGCCAGCAGTGTGGTTCGAGACCCTTCGGTGAGTGGGGGTACCAAGGTGAGGGAGCTGGCGGCTTGTGGGATGGTGGTTCGGTGCTGCCGCGGAGACTGAGCAGGTGATGGTCCACCCAGCCCGTGACTCACCGGCACCGGATGTGTTCGTCGGGCGCGGACATGCGCTCGCGGAGCTCGAGGCGGCCATCGATGCTGCTGTGGCCGGGCAGGGCGTGCTCGCCCTGGTTACCGGCGATCCGGGCATCGGCAAGACCCAGTTGGCCAGTGAGGTGGCGGCTCGTGCCCGTGCCCGGGGCGTGCTCGTGCTGCGGGGGGCCTGCTGGGAGGGTGGCGGCGCACCTGCCTACTGGCCATGGACACAGGTCCTCCGCGACTGGATGCGCACGGCTGACGACGCCTCGCTCGACGCCCTCGAGGCGCGTGTGACCGACCTGGCTGCCCTGGTCCCCGAGCTCGCGCCTGGTGCACACGCCGAGGCAGAGTCACAGGACGCTGAGGGCGACCGGCTCCGCCTGTTCGACGCCCTGACAGACACCCTCCTGCGCGGGGCCGAGCGGCAGCCGATGCTGATCCTGCTCGACGACCTGCACTGGGCCGACCGCTCCTCGGTCCTGGCCCTGCGGTTCCTCGCGGGCGAGCTCCACCGCGGCCGGCTGCTGGTCGTCGGCGCGTATCGGGACGTCGAGGTCGGCGACCACCACCCACTGGCCGCCGGGTCGCGGGAGCTCGCGTCGGTCGCCCGGCGCCTGCCGCTGTCCGGCCTGACGACGGACGAGGTGGCGCGCTTCATCGCCACCATCACGGGTGTCGAGCCCGAGCCTCGCGTCGTCGACGCGGTGTCGCGCCACACCGGCGGCAACCCGCTGTTCGTCCGGGAGCTGGTGCGGCTGGCCTGGAAGGAGGGCGCGGTCGGTGCGCTGGCCGGCCTCTCCTCCGCGACGCAGGTGATGCCGGGCGGCGTGCGGGAGGTCATCGCCCACCGGCTGGGGCTGCTCGAGGCCGACGTGCAGTCAGCGCTGGAGGTGGCCTCGGTGGTCGGCGAGGCGTTCACCGTCGAGGTGGTGGCGCGCACGACCGAGCTCGACCGGCGTGCGACCCTGGCCGCACTCGAGCAGGCGGTCGACGCCCGGCTCGTCGCCGCGGACGCCGCCGCCCCGGGCCACTACCGTTTCGCGCACGCCCTGATCCGCGACGTCCTCTATCAGAGCCTGCCGGCCCAACGGCAGACGGAGCTGCACGGGCAGGTGGGCGAAGCGATCGAAGAGCTCTCGGTCGCTTCGGAGGAGCAGCTGACCGCGATCGCGTCGCACTATCTGCGCGCGGCACCGCTCACGGGTGGCGAGCGCGCCGTGCGCTACGCACAGCGGGCCGGCGAGCGGGCCATGGCGATGCTGGGCTGGGAGGAGGCGGCGGGGCTCTTCGAGCAGGCGCTCGGCGTGCTCGACCTCGCGCCGGGCACCGGGGACGCCGGCCAGCACGCCGATCTGCACCTGTCACTCGGACAGGCGCGACTGCGGGCAGGCCACCCGGACGCGGCGCGGCAGGCCTTCCGGGCCGCCGCCGACCTCGCTCGTGCCTGCGACGAGGCCGAGCGTCTTGCGGCAGCCGCGCTCGGGCTGGGTGGGGCCTCGCCGGTCTGGGGCATCGATCCGGAGCTCGTCGAGCAGCTGGAGCAGGCGCGGGCGGCGCTGGGCGAGCACGGCGACCCCGCGCTGCGCGCCCGCCTGCTCGCCCGACTCGCCCAGGCGCAGTACTACCTCGTCACGGATGCCGAGCGGGACGCACTCAGCCGCGAGGCGGTCGAGGTCGCCCGCGCGTCGAGCGATGACCGTGCACTGGTCGACGCGCTCACCGCCCGTCGGGTCCTGTGGGGACCGGAGGACCTGTCCGGCCGGGCGGAGGTCAGCGAGGAGCTCGTGGGCGTCGCACAGCGGGTGGACGACCTCGAGCTCGACGTGCGCACGCGCGTGTGGCGGGTGGTCGACCTGGTCGAGGCCGGTGACCTCGCGGCGGCACGCACCGAGATCCAGCACCATGCCACGCTGGCCGCTCGGTTGCGGGAGCCCTCGCATCTTCGCGACGGGGCCGTCTGGCGCGCCATGGTGGCCCTGCTCGACGGGCGCTTCGCAGAGGCCGAGGAGCGTGCCGACAAGGCCCTCACGGCCGGGGACCGTATCCAGGCCCCCGGCGCCGGCGACATCTACCGGGTGCAGAAGCCGATGATCCTGGCCGAGCAGGCGGACCCGGAACAACTCGACGAGGCGGTCAGGCTCGCGCGCGAGGGCAGCGACGCCCATCCGGACATTCCGGCGTGGCGGGCCCTGCTCGCGTTCACCGAGGCGCGCGCCGACCGGCACGAGGACGCCCGGGCCGACCTCGAGGCCGCGGCGGGGGACGGCTTCGCCGGCGTCCCGCGTGACGCCGTGTTCCTCGTCGCGCTCACCCATGCCGCCGACGCGGCCGCGATCATCGGCCATCGTGAGCTGGCCGCCATCCTGCGCCGCCTGCTCGAGCCCTACGCCGACCGGTGGGTCGTGATCGACCGGGGGCTGGCGTGCAAGGGCTCGACCGAGCGGCTCATCGGGCTGCTCGACGGCGTGCTCGGTGACGTCGAGTCGTCGGTCGAGCGGCTCGACCGGGCGCTCACCCGTCACGTGCGCACGGGGGCGCACGCGTTCGCGGCGCGCACCCGCCGCGAACTGGCTGCCGCGCTGCTCGCCCGTCGCCACCCCGGGGACGCGGAGCGGGCCGCGGGGCTGCTGGGCGAGGCCGAGACGGAGGCCCACCGCCTGGGAATGCCCGGCCTGCTGGCCGAGATCGTCCGCCACCGGTCGGGCGTCGAGGCGCACGCGTCGCCGACGCCTGCCGCCGAGACGACGGGCGCCTTCCAGCGGGAGGGGGACTTCTGGGCGCTGTCGTTCGCCGGGCGAACGATCCGGCTGCGCGAGACCAAGGGACTCCGTGGCCTTGCCGCGCTGCTCGCGCAGCCGCACGGCGAGATCGCCGCACTCGACCTGATGGGGGCGGGCGGGGCCGCAGTGGGTCGAGGCGAGACCGACATCGAGGTGCTCGACCCGCAGGCCCGCCGGGCCTATCGGGCACGGCTCACCGAGTTGCAGGACGAGTTCGACGAGGCCGAGGCGAACCAGGATGTCGAGCGCGCCGCACGGGCCCGGCAGGAGATGGACGTCCTCGCTGAGGAGCTCGCGGGAGCGGTGGGCCTCGGGGGGCGGCCCCGGCGCGAGCCCGGCCCGGCCGAGCGGGCACGCAAGGCCGTGACCTGGCGGATCCGCAACGCCATCGAGCGCATCGAGCAGGAGCACCCCGAGCTCGGCCGGCACCTCCGGCACTCCATCGTGACCGGCACCTACTGCTCGTACGCGCCGGAGCATCCGGTCTCCTGGCAGGTGCAAGGGGCCGCCTAGCATCGCGCGGCGCCACCTCGCGCCTCCGTGGGTGCAGGGTCCGACCGACGGGCCCTGCCACGAGGAGGTGCATGACCATGACCGAGATCAAACAGCAGGCCAGCAAGATCCTCGAGCCCTTGTCGGGGGTCGCGACCACCTGGGCGCTGGACCTCGGGCTGCGGCTGGGCGTGTTCGAGCACCTCGCCGACCAGCCCAGGGGAGCCACGTCCGACGAGGTGGCCGCCGCGCTCGAGCTCGATCCGCTGTACACCAAGGTGCTGCTGCGGTCGGCCTACGCCGCCGAGGTCCTCGAGCTCGACGACGACCGCTACCGGCTCGCCGAGCACATGGACACCCTCCTGCTGGACCCGGACGCGCCCGCCTACGCCGCCGGGGCGGTGCACACCCTGGTGGCGCTGCGCGAGACCTTTTTGGACCTGCGGACCTTCGCCCGCACCGGCGAGCGCGAGTGGTGGGACGACTTCGACCCGGAGTGGATCGAGGCCGTCGCCGAGAACGGTCAGACCTACTACCGGCGCATGCTCAACGCCGTCGTGCCACAGCTGCCGGCGGTGCAGGGCGCGCTCGAGCAGGGGGCGCGCTACCTCGACCTCGCCTGCGGCGTGTGCCGCGGCCCCGCCAAGGTCGTCGACGCCTACCCGCGGACGCGGGTGACGGCGGTGGACTGTGACGACTACAGCCTCATTACCGCCGAGCGGGAGATGAAGGAGCGCGGCCTCGGTGACCGCTTCACGTTCGTGCAGTCGTATCTCGAGGACCTCGACCTCGACGGCGGCCACGACCTCGCCATCATCAACATCAGCCTGCACGAGGCCCGCGACATCGAGCGGGCCGTCGAGCTCACCCACCGGGCCCTCGGCGACGGCGGGGTGTTCCTCGTCTCGGAGTTTCCCTTCCCCGAGCGCGAGGAGGACACCCGCAGCGTGCCGGGCCGGCTGATGTGCGGCGTGCAGGCCTTCGAGGCCCACATCGACTGCCAGCTGCTGCCCACCAGCCGCTACATCGAGCTGCTGAGCGACGCCGGCTTCCGTGATGTCGGCGCCATCGAGCTCACCCCCGTCCACGTGGTCGTCCACGGCACCAAGTAGGCGGGACGTCCACACACCGCGCAGCGAGGAGGAGACGATGAGGATCAGAAGGCGTGAAAAGGGGACGACGAGGATGAGGCGGAGCCTGGTGCTGCTCGCCGCGATGGCGCTCACGCTCGGCATGCTCGCTCCGGCGGGCGCCAGCGACCGGGGAGCACAGACCGAGGTCGCCGACGTCATCGGCCAGGGCCCGGAGGGTCCCACCGTCGCCGAGAACGGTGCGACGCTGCGGCGCACCGACAACGGCATCCAGGTCCGGCTCCAGATGCCGACCCCGGAGCCGGGCAGCTACGCATACCCCGAGGAGGATGACACAGCGGCGTCCGAAGGGCACCCCGAGGGCTTCACCCTGTGGGTGTTCGTCGTCGAGGACGGTGACATCGTGGGTGGATTCTTCGGCGCCGGTCACATGGTCGGCGGTGATCGGCTCACCCTCAGCGGTCGGATCGACACCGGATCCGAGCCAGTGGCGGGCGAGCCGCTCGAGAACCCGCGCGAGGTCGACATCCATCTCGCGGTGGCCCCCCACGGTCGGCTAGACCCCGACATCATGCCCGAGCAGATCCAGACGCCGGCCGGCGGCCCGGGCATGTGGTGGTTCGCGATCTTCGACGACTAGCTGGCCCACGCTCCGGGGCGGGTCCGCCCGCCCCGGAGCCGCCGCCTCGACGTCGTAGGCGAACGCCGGCCAGCAGGCTGGTCATCCTCCAGCCGGAGACGCAGAGGATCCGAGATGTCCGACACCGTGCTCGTCGCGGCGGTGCAGGCCCCACCGGTGTTCCTGGACCGCGAGGCCACGATCGAGCGGGCGTGCGCCCTCCTGGGTGAGGCCGTCCGTAATGGCGCGGGCCTGGCCGTCTTCCCGGAGGCGTTCGTGCCGGGCTATCCGGACTGGGTGTGGCGCACGTCTGCCTGGCGCGGCGAGCCCCTGTACCGACGCCTGTGGGACCAGGCGGTCACCGTGGGCGACCCCGCCGTCGACCAGCTCGCAGAGGCGGCCGCAGACCCCACAGCCACTGCCCTCGCCGGCACCGTCCCCTCCCCACAAGACGTCCCGTTAGCCCCCGACAACTGACCCCTACCGGGACCGACGCTCCAGCCTTCAGCCGACCTGCTCTTTTGGGGCGAGGGCTGCCCTCGGCGTCTCCGGTGGTTCCCGTCCTGGCGCCCTTACCACAACCGCGAGTTACCGTCAGGTTGCAGGTTCTGCACACCCCGTACGGGCAATCCCGGTGTCACAGATCCGGCGCTCTGCGACGGCTCCGGCCAGCATCGTCGCTGAGCGCTATGAGCTACTGGCGTCTCCAGCGGCCGCGCGCAGAATCACGGCTGCGGGTGCTCGAGAACCAGCTCGGACACTTGGGCGAGGGCTTCGAAG
>CAYVJT010000119.1:1595-11653 GCA_964451855.1 uncultured Actinomycetota bacterium | reverse complement strand
ATCGGACCGGGCCACAAACGCCCCTTGGAGCTACCCGCCGGGGCGCCATCACCGTGATCTCGATCGCTCACTCACCGACCAGGTGCGTTGAGGCTGGCTCCGTAGCTCCGACCGCGTCCGGCGCTGCTCGCTGAGGGTTCGGTCCTGCGGGGGCGTTGGCCCCCGGCCGGGGCCGACGCCGTTGGCCTCAGCCGACCGGAGCTGCAGTCAGGTCGGGATCCGGGCGGTGCACGTCGATCGCCGTGACCTCGACGATGTCATCGCAGGGAAGGTCGGCGGCCCGGGCGTGCTCTTCGAGGACCTCAGGGTCGACGGCTTCGAGTTCCTCAGGGGTCCAGCCACAGCGGCGGGAGATCGCGTACAGGCGGAAGGGTCGGGTGGTCACGGTCGGCTCCTGTTCGTGTCGTCCCCAGCGGTCGCTGAGGTGGTTCGAAGCTACGGAGGAGCGTGTCCGCCGACTTCCGCCAGAAGATGCAAACCCGAGCCCGACCCTGCACCGTTCTATGTACTGGAGGTGGTCGGTGGTCCGACGAGGCCTCGTTCGAAGGCGTACGCCGTGGCTGCCGATCGTGTGGGCAGGTCCAGCTTGCGGTAGATGTTGGCCAGGTGGCGAGCGAGCCACCGTCTTGTCGCTGATGAACAGCACCGCCGCGACCTCGTCGCCCAGCGCACGGAGCGTGCGGGACAGCAGAACCCGCGTCCGCGCGCCGTCGTACGGAGCCGATGCCTGCTGCGCCAACGCGGTGAGTCCCACGGTGCGGTAGACCTCAGCGGTGGTCCGGAGCTCCTCGCTGCCTCCCCGAGCAGCTTTCAGGTCTCCCGCGTCCACCGCAGCGTCGACCAAGGCCGACACCAGACGCACCCGCCCCGGGCTGGGGGTCTCGTCCGAGCTCGTGAGCGCGGCGGCACCTCGCCTCGGCGACACCGTCACACCACGCCTCGATCGCCCGGGTCCACTCGCCTGCTCGCTAGAGGTCGACCAACTCGTGGCAGACGTCCATCAGGTGGCAGTAGATCCCGCCCGTCCAGACCGGATGCAGATCGTCGGCGACGGCGGCCATCGCGTCATCGAGCAACGCCATCCGACGTTCCGCTTCCCCCTTCTTCACCAAGGCACGACCCTCAGCGAGCGTCCCGAGGGCAACGAGATCGTCGTCGCCGAAGCGGCGCCCGAGCTGCTGCATCCGCCCGGCCAGGGACAGCGCAAGGTCGAGATCACCTGCCCCCATCGCACCGAACACCTCGAAGTACAAGGGGGTAGCCGTGCTCCGCGGTCTCGGGGAGCTCCTCGAGCAGGCGGCGTGCACGGCTCATCCACGCGGACCCGATCGCCCCGTCGCCACGCTCGGAGGCATGGGCGCCGAGCATCAGGGCCGCCAGTGCGGCCTTCGCTGGCGCCCCTTCGCCGAGGTAGCTGCGGTACGACCGCTCATAGGCAGCGATCGCCTCGTCGATCCTGCGCAACCACCATGCGCGATCCGCGACCGAGAACAGGTCGTCGGCCCCGAGACCGTCGGTCTCGTCGACCCGCCCGAACGCGGCCAGAGCGCGCGGTCAACGGTCCCGAAGCACCTCGACCCGCTCGGCTTTGGTCATGTCCAAGCGACCCTCGATGCAGTCGAACTTCCGTGATCATCGGGTGCTATCGATCCGAGCCACCTTCTCCTTGGAGCAACTTCATCGTTGAGTCGCCCTTCTTGCCCTGGGCAGCCCGTTTCCGACCGTGCACATACGCCCGGATCCGCAAGGTCGCTGCGGCGGTTGCCCGCCGTTGCCGGTGCGGCCCTTCGGATCGATGCCCGCGTTGCAGTGGCGACTGCCGCCACCCTGGTCAGGCATCAGCGGTTCCACGTAGGCGCGGCCCCAGATCACCCACCGACCGATCGCTGGCATCGATCAGGACTCCTTGTACCCGAGGCCCTTCGCGGCCAGCGCGTCACCGAGGATGGCGATCGCCTTGGGTCCAACGCCGTGGATCGCGAGCAGCTCTCGCTTCGAGTGATCGGCGACCTGCTGCAGGCGAAGGACCGAACTCCGGGGCTCCGACGACGCTGACCAGTACAACACGCCCTGTCATGTCGTGTCATCCATCCGTCTGCGGCGGTCATCTCCATGCTCGAGAGTGGGTCCCTGAGGCTGGTGGTCAGGTCTACTCGCCCGTGGGCGCGAAGGTGCGATGGTCAGTGACCTCGCCCTCGATGACGATGTCGATGCCGACTGGTTCACGGTCATCCAGTTCGGGGATGTAGGCCACCGTCCAGAGCCAGAAGTCCAGTTCGGGCGCGGAAGCGTGGCGCACGGCCTCGGTCGTGTCGTCGTAGCGGACGAGCAGCTCGACATCGTCGTCCAGGTGAGAGGCCGTGCCCCATCGCAGCCAGCCGCCATCGTGCGTCGTGAGGCTGCCAGTCACGGTGAAGACGTCTCCCTGGCCGGGCAGGAACAGCTGGTCGCACAGATCCTCGAAGCGTGGTCCGGGATCGTCCAACGACGTGGCGACACACCAGCGGTCGCGCTCACCCGGTGCGACCGACACCCACCATCCCGGTTCGACGTCCGGGTGAGCCTCGAGGGTGAGTACCGGCTCGCCGCTCACCCGTGGCCACTCCTCCAGCGCACCTTCGGCGCCGGGGCCGGCGAACTCCCAGGCATCCAGGCGGGTGCCGTCCTGGGTGTAGGCGACGAGCCGGTCGCCGGTGGTGGCGTGTTCGACCGCGGCGAAGACCCGGCGGCCAAGCCTCGATGGCTCGTGGATCTCCACCAGCACCTCGCCCTCGGCGAGTTCCCAGACGAGCCGATCGACCTCGTCGGAGACGACCCCCATGATCGGGATCCGTGGGTCCGCGGGATCCCGTGGCATCGGCGTGACGTCGAGCGCCTGAGGCTGGTCTCCCAGCCGGGTCCCACAGCGCATCTCATCACCCGGCGCCTCGCCGTCGACCCCGTCGGGCAGGACCTCCCACCGCAGCGCCAGGCACAGCGACGGGGCCACCCCCTCGGGGGCAGCCGGGTGTGGCGCCTGCCAGCCGGCCGCTGCCCGCCACTGCCCCCTGTCGATGCTGCCCTGCTCGAAGAACCCCACCGCGTCCGGATCGAAGCTACCTGGAAGCTCCTCGACCGGCGGCAGGCCCGGCTCGAGCCGGTCGATCGGGTCGATCTGCGGCACGGAGACGCCGCCCCAGAACATGGCGAGCGTCACGACCGCCACGGCCGCGACCATCGCCGCGACGACCGCGGGCACCACCCGACCCCTGCGCCGACGTCCGATCAGCTCATCGAACGGGGGACGCGTCGACATCGCAAGGCGTTTGGCATCGTCACGCAACGCGTCACGTACCCGCTGTTCGTCGTTCATGTCGACCCCTCCAGATGGTCACGCAACCGCGCCAGGACCCGTGACAGGCGGCGCTTGACCGTGCCAGGCGAGATCTCCAATGCCTCCGCGACCGCCTCCACCGACCAGTCCAGCTGCAACCGGAGCACCACCACCGCCCGCTGACCAGCCGGCAACCTAGGGGATCACTGGCCGGCGGTTGGGGCGCTGGTCGCTGCTCCCTGCCTCGCGGTGCCGTCTGCGGAACGTTACGGTGGGGAGCGACAGCGGCGGTGGGGGGACATCAGGCTTGAGGCGATCGGCCTGGGCCTGCTCCTGTTTGGGGTCCTCGGGATCGTGGCCGCGTTGGTGCGTTCGATGGGGCGCATGTCGGAGCGGCAGCATCAGCGTTGGCAGACGCGACGCGGCGAGCACGAGGATCCGGAGCGCTTCGATGATCGGGGAGCTCTGCGACGACACTGGGGTGGCTGGGGTCGGCCGGGCAGTGGCGGCCTCTGACACGATCGTCACCGGCGTCCGCGCTATCGGTCGTCGTCGAGCGATCTGTGACCGATGGGTTCGTGCTGCCTCGCCATCTGGCGCTGCGCAGGCCGAGCAGCACGAGCCGGCGCGCCGAACGGGTCGCGCGAGGGTCTCACCGTGGGACACCCGTCGAGCACCTCGAGATCGGTCGGGAGAGGCTCGGGGTGGCTCCGAGCTGCGACACCGAGCTGTTCGGCCGGGAGTCCCAGACCAGCGACGCGGCCGTCGCAGCCACCTCGCCTCAGATCCGATCATCGGCTGGCTTCTGGAGGGATCGGCCGTAGCGATAACGCCGGCATCGCTACCCGCTAGCGACCGTGGAGCGGACCACTCACGGTTGCCGGCCAGTCACTCGTGGGTCAACGCGGGCGCAGACTCCCCGCGTATGCCTCCGGCGATGCCGTGGCGCTCTCGGAAGGTGTCGAGTGAACGGCGCCAGTGTGCGCGGTCCCTTCGATGCGTCGCCAAGAAGCGGACGCGGCCAACGAGCCGGCGCGGCCACGGGTACCAACGTTCGAGATCCGAACCACACTGCATCAGCACCTTCGGGGGCAGCAGGTCGATGATGACGCTGAGGTTGTGCACCATCAGGGTGCCCACCGCCGCCCCGATCTCGTCGGGTGCGGTGTTGCGCACCGCCACCGTGTCGAGCTCGTACAGCGGTGCGTCGACCAGCTCGCCGCGGAACAACAGGTGTGTGAGGAAGTAGGCGGACCACGGGGTGAGCCAGAGGGTGTGCGCACGCATGTTGATCGACATGACGTTTCCGCTCGCGGACACCACGGGTTCGTGCTGCTGGTCTGACTGGAGGAGGTACCCGGTGCAGTTCACGAACCAGCTGCCAGGCTCAACCGGCATCGAGTCACCGCTGCGCAGGATCAGCTCGGCTCGTCCATCCCGGTCAACAACATCCTCGAGGTGGTCGACCAGGACGCGCCGAAGGCCGTCTGAGATGGTGCGGTTCTCCCTCTCGGAGAGGTTGGCGAGGAAGAAGGTCTGGGGCTCTGGGACGAGGCTGATGCCCGCCCGCTCGAGGAACCACCGGCGCACCTCCACCCCGTTGGTGCCATCGAAGCGCCCGGCAAGTTCGCGGAACACGTGCCCCCCACGGCTTCCTCCCCACCATCGTCGCAGACCGTTGGGGTACAGCTCATCCCTCTCGACGAACACCACCCCGGAACCTGCGATGAGGTTGACCTCACGACCCGGGTTCTCGGTGATGAGGGTGTGGGCGGTGTCCATCCCCGTCTTGCCACCACCGACCACCCACACGGGCGCGTCACTGGCGGCGATCTCCGGGCCACGCATGTCACCGTGATCGGGCGATACCGAGTGGACGCTCGTGCTGGAGAGCTCCAGCGGCTCGTTGGGTTGGATCGAGAACCCGGGTGCCCGGATGAGCTTGTCGACCTCGATCACGCGGATCTCGCCAGTGTTGGAACGACACCTGATCCGCACAACACCGTCGAGCTCCTCGTGGGACTCCTCCTCCCAGCCGAACATCTCGACCACGTTCACCCGGTCCGCCGCAACCTCGTAGCAGTGCCGCAGGTGGTCCAGCACCTCGCCCTTGGTCGCCAGGTGCGACCGGTCCTTGTCGAGCTGCCACGGGATGTCGCCCGCGGTGAACATCGGGTGGGGCTGGTGCAACCGCACGTAGTCATAGGTGTCGACCCACATCCCACCGGGTCGGTCCCGGCGGTCCACCAGTACGACCGAACCATCCGGTCCCAGGTACTCGGAGGCGACCACCAGGGCGTTGAGCCCTGCGATCCCCGCTCCCACGATGCACAGGTCATGGCGTTCAACGTTGTTCGACTGGGAACCCATCTTCTCCTCCAGGGTCAGTTCCACATGCTTGTGAGTCGCTCCTCGCCTGATCGCCGTGCGATCAGGAAGAACTCGGTGATGGCTTCAGCCAGCGCCTCCGGATGGGTGAGGGCAGCGGCATGCCCGGCGCCGGGGATCTCGTGCAGGTTCGCCCTCGGGGCGTGTTCAACCACGAACCGTGCGCTGTCGGCGAGGAACGGCCGAGTGTCCGCCCCCATGACAACCAGGACCGGAACCGAGAGCTCACCAAGCATGGCCGCGTCATCGACCTTGGGCCCGTCGTCCTCCTCGGCCAGCTCGGCCATGCCAGCGATCGCTTGCCCCATGACGGCCTGTTCCTGCTCGCCCACCAGGCTGATGATCGCCGGCTCGAAGGAGACGACCGCGTCCACCGCGTTGGACCGGGCCGCCGCGATCAACGCGAGGTTGCCACCGAAGGACTCTCCCACCAGCCCAACTGGTTGCCCCAGGCTGGCGACATACTCCACGACGTCCTGGGCCATCCGGGGGATGCTCAGGTCGGGATGGTCACCGCTGAGGCCACGACCTCGGTTGTCGAGAAGGTGGCAGGTGAACCGTTCGGTGAGGTGTGGCAGGACCTCCTGCCAGCAGAGGTCGCCATCGTTCTCGATCCCATGCAGGAGCACGAGTGGTGGGCCCTGGCCGTGCACGGTCGCGCCGAGGATGACGCCGTCGGAGGTGATGGTGTGGTGGGCGCGCTGGCTGTCCATCGAGTTCTCCCTGACTTCGCCCGGTCATGCCACGGTTCGCCCGGTCATGCCACCAACGATGCCCGCAGGAGCTCCCGGAGAACATCACCCGACCGGGTATGTTCCCGCGGCCGGTGGTACTACAGGTTGCGGCGGGCCGCCTGCGCGGCGAGATCGGCACGTCCGTCGACATCGACCTTCCCGTAGACGTGGGTCAGGTGCCTCTTGACGGTGTTGACGCTCATGAACAGGCGTTCACCGATCTCGGCGTTCGTGTGGCCGCGGGCAACCAGCCGCACGACATCGAGCTCGGTCGGGGTCAGTGACGACCAGCCGAACCGGGCGCGTTGACGTTCGCCGCGCCCACGCATGGCATACGCGGCTGCGTCCTGAAGTGACAGCTCGGCACCCGCGTCCCAGCAGGCGATCGCCTCACGGTCGTCAAGGGCGGCCCGGGCAACGTCACGGGCTCGCTCGAAGCGGCCAGCCACACCCGGGAGACGGGCGAGGCCCGCTTCGGTGTGGAACCGTTCGGATGCGGCCAGCAGGCGCAGCGACCGGTCAGGCTCCTCCGTTGCCAGGGCCAGATCAGCGATCGCCTCCAGTCCCCGGGCGACCCAGACCTGGTCGCCGTACTCGTGCAGGACCCGGAGCCCATCGTGGGCCAGCTCCCACGCCTCCTCCAGCTCGTCGTCCTGCCTGGCCAGCTCCGCGAGGCCGAGCAGCGATCGGCCCAGCGGCAGCGGGAGGCGTGGATCGGTCGAGCGTGCACGGCTGACCTTCAGATGTTCCTGCGCGTCGTCGTGGCGTCCTTCAGTGAGATCGATCGCACCCAGCTGCCACTCGCCCACTGCCTCGCACCAGCGGTTACCGCCAGCATGGCCGAACTCCAGGACCCTCTCGGCCGACCTCCGGGCAGCTGCCAGGTCGCCCTGTGCGTGTGCCAGCAGCGCGAGCCGCCGCTGGAGGTGCATCTCGTACGGGCTCCTCTCCAGCCCATGTCTGCGCACGACCGCTTGCGCTGATGATAGGTGCTCCGCTGCTACACCCAGATCGCCCTGCAGGAGTGCGACTGCTCCCAGCCCGGTCAGTCCAGTCACCTCCCACCCGGGCCGCCCCAACTGCCGGCTGAGCTCCACGGCACGTCGAGCATGGTGGCGTGTCCGGTCGAGCCCTCCTGGGAACACCAGCCCCAGGGCCGCGTGGACACCCGGCAGCTGGAACGTGAGCTCGTTGGCCTCGCACACCTCCAGAACCTGCTGCAGCAGGCGGCAGCCGCCATCGAGGGTCCGGCCGATCAGCATCGCCGTTGCAGCGTTCACCAGCGTGAAGGCCCGGGTCGCAGCATCCTCGCACTGTTCGGCGAGCCGGATCGCCTCCTCGACGTCAGCGTCCAGCTGTTGTCCGGACGACCGCCCCGACGCCGTGCCGATGAAGGCCCGCAGACCCACTGCAGTGGCGAGTGCACCACTCACCTCGGCCGCGCGGGCGGCGTCGACGGCCTGGTTCAGGTACTGGTACGCGCGGGCGAACTCGCCGCTGTCGCCGGCCAGTGCGGCGGCGGTGGTCAGCATCCGCGCGCGTTCGCCATCGGGTGTGTCCGCAGCGTCGGCCACATCGTGCAGGCGTCGGTGCACCTCGGCGGACAGGCCGCGCCCGTACCAGAAGATCACGATCGGCTCGGTGAGGCCCACCAACGCGTGCACGTTGCCCGATGCGGCCGCCCAGTCCGTCGCAGCACGCAGGTCGTCCAGATCGGCAGCAAGCCGCGCCATCCACTCCTCGGACCTTCCACCGTTGAGACCGACCCTGGCCCGCCCGGCAAGCTCGACATGGAACGCCAGATGACAGTCGCGCAACCGGTCGAGGTCGTCCCGCTCGGACAGTCGCTGCCGCGCATACACCCGGACCGTCTCCAACAGCCGGTACCGGACCCTGCCGTCGCGCTCGATGACCTCCACCATCGAGCACTCGACCAGCCCAGTCACGAGGTCGAGCACCTCGTCGTGGTCGATGTCGCGACCGGCCACGACCGCCTCGGCAGCGTCGAGCTCGAACGAGCCGGCGAACACCGACAGCCGGGCCAACGCCAACCGCTGTGCGTCGTCGAGCAGGTCGTAGCTCCAGTCCAGCGACGCCTCCAGCGTCTGCTGCCGGTCCGGCGCTCCGCGCACCCTGCCGGTCAACAACCGGAACCGGTCCGACAGCCCGGTGGCGATCTGCCCGGGCGTCAGCACCCGCACCCGCGCCGCCGCCAGCTCGATCGCCAACGGGATCCCGTCCAGACGCCGACAGATCTCGGCCACCTCGGCGGCGTTGTCCTCAGCGATCCGGAACTCCGGGTGGACCTGCCGCGCCCGCACCTCGAACAGCTGCGCCGCATCCACCGCAGCAACCGTGCTGGCTTCGGTGTCATCAGGACCCGGCACCGGCAGCGGACCCACCCCGAACGTCGACTCACCCGCAACCGCCAGCGGCACACGGCTCGTGGCCAACACGTGCAACCGTGGACACGTCGACGACAGCTCGCCCACCAACGCCGCGCAGGCCCCCACCAGGTGCTCGCAGTTGTCCAGCACCACCAGCAGATGCCTGGGGCGCAGCTCCTCGGCGATCGTGTCGGCCAGGTCCTGACCGGATCGCTCGCGGACGCCCACCGCCGCAGCGATGGCCGCAGCAACCGTCCCGGGATCGGTCACACCCTGCAGCTCCACCCAACACGCCCCATCGCCGAACCGCGACGCCACATCCCCCGCCACCTCCACCGCCAGCCGCGTCTTGCCGCAGCCCCCAGAACCGGTCAAGGTCACCACCCTGGCATCTGCAACCAGCTCGGCCACCTTCGCACGTTCACGCTCGCGGCCAACGAACGCCGCGACCCCAACAGGCAGCCTGCCGTGCATCTCCATAGCCTCCAACCTGCCTCCGATCGTACGAACACGCCAGTCCAGGCGCCCCGAAGACTCCTACACGGCCGCGAAGGGATGGGCTGCAAGCGGCTGAAGAACACCGCTGACGGCTCAGCGCCCCGCAACTCATGCGCGTCACATCCCGTCCGCAGGCGCGCTGCCGGCCACTCGTCAGGGAACTTCGGAGCGTCCCATGAGGCACTTCGAACCAGTGCGCAACGCCCTCATGGTTGTCCACCTGGCTGCGGCGGTTGTCGCCACCGCTGGGAACGACTCTGTCGAGGGGCGCGTCATGTCGCCGGCCACGTGGCTGCTTCCGACAGATCGAGGTCGTCGACGCGGCCATCCTTACGCCGTATCTCGCGCCCGAGCTGATGGCCTGCGAGCTGCGCTCTGCAGCGCTGCGATGACTTCAGGACGCTGTCGGATTCCGACCTTCCGCGCGCACGAGGGGCGGCGATCCGGAGCCCGGCGACGGAGCGGGAGGTTGCGACGGTGTTGGCGACGACGCCGGCCGCCGGGGGTCGCGGCCGTCTGCTATGCGGGCACCGATTCGGCCAGCTTGTTCAGGGATGCCTGCATCTCTTTGCGTAGGGGCCCCTTGCGTATGGGGAGCAGCAGGTACTTGAGGAAGAAGGTCTTGGGATGGGGTTCGCACGTCACCGTCACCTCGGAGCCGGCCGCGGTCGGGTGCACGGTCCAGGTCCACAGCGCGTACGAGGGGTTGTTGCCTTCTCGCTTCGAACGGTGGACGAA
>CAYVJT010000119.1:0-1495 GCA_964451855.1 uncultured Actinomycetota bacterium | reverse complement strand
GTCGGTAGCGACGTTGGCGACCGGGTCAGGCTCACGGTGGGCCGCACCGTCGATCGGCTCAGGTGGACGGTGCGACCACACCGTTGGTCGCGTTCAGGTTGGCGCTGGTGTCGGATCGGCGCTCAGACTGGCTGCTGCGCTACCGAGAAGAACTCGGTGAGTGCCTCGGCGAGCGCCTCGGGATGGGTCAGCGGGGCGGCATGCCCGGCGCCGGGCATCTCACGCGTCGTTGCGTTGGGGGCGTGGTCGACCACGTGCTGCGCGCTAGTGGTCATGAACGGCCTGCTGTCCGTCCCGTGGAGCACCTGCACCGGCGCTGAGATCGCGCCCAGCACGACCGGATCGTCAGGCAGGGGGCCCTCGTGCTCCCTGAGGTGCTGGAAGAGCTTGAGCATCTTCGGGGCGTAGCGTGCCGACGCCTCGAAGTAGCCGGCGGCCTCGGCCGCGGCGATGTCGTCGTCGTTGAAGGGATAGTCGGCGAACGCGCGCATCGCCGCCGCCAGGTTGCCTTCGGCGGCCAGCTCGCCGGCGCGGGCGACGGCACCGCCGAGCGCGGCTTGCTCCTGCTCGTCCATCTGGCTGTTCGCCACGGGCTCGATCGCGGCCACCGCGGCCACTGCGTCGGTCTGCGCCGCGGCGGCCAGTCCGAAGTTGGCGCCGCCGGACCAGCCCACCAGTCCCGTTGGCTCCTGCATGCTGTCGAGGTACTCGATGACGTCTTCGATCTGCCGACCGATGCTGAGGTCGGGGTGATCGCCGCTGAGGCCACGGCCCCGCATGCTCGGCAGATGGCAGGTGAACCGGCCGGTCAGGTGTGGTACCAGCGCCTGGAAGTCGAGATCACCGTCGCCGATGACCCCTTGCAGGAACACCAGCGGGGGTCCCTGGCCGTGCACGGTCCCACCGATGGTGACGCCGTCGGTGGTGGTCACGTAATGGGTGCGTTGGGTGCTCATGCGCGCTCTCCTTCGTCTCGTGCGGTGATGCCGGCAACGATGACGCAGGAGACGCCGAAGAACGTCACACGACCCGGGTGATGTTTCGGCGCTGGGGGTGGTACTACACGTCCCGGTGGGCCACCTCTGCGGCGAGATCGGCGCGTCCGTCGACGTCGAGCTTGGTGTAGACGTGGGTCAGGTGCTTCTTGACCGTGTTGACGGAGATGAACAGTCGCTGACCGATCTCGGCGTTGGTGTGACCATCGGCGACCAACCGCACCACGTCGCGTTCGGCGGGGGTCAGTGACGCCCACCCGGACTGCGGGCGTCGACGCTCGCCCCGCCCGCGGCGGGCATAGGCGACCGCGTCGGCCAGCGACAGCTGATGGCCCCCTTCCCAGCAGGCGGTCGCATCAGTGTCGTTGAGGGCGGCCTGTGCGGCATCGCGGGCACGATCGAAACGGTCGGCCTGACCCGGGAAACGGGCGATGCCCGACTCGGTGTGGAACCGTTGCGACGCGGCGAGTAGACGCAGCGACCGCTCCGGCTCGCCGAGG
>CAYVJT010000118.1:0-11711 GCA_964451855.1 uncultured Actinomycetota bacterium | reverse complement strand
ACAGGAAGGGGCCATCCCCTTCGTCACCTCTTGTCTAGCCGTACTCATGATCGGCTTGTCGGGCAGCGCAGCGTGACGGCCGCCCCCCGACTGGCCCTCCAGATCCGAGAGCGGGACCCGAGCTCGCCGTCGAAGAGCGACCCCTTGCTCACCCGTGTGTGCGCCTCGATCGGACGGGTTCCCGACGAAGCGGGAGGCCGCGTGGGTCTTCGACCGTCTCGGGTGGAGCAGTCGACGATGCAGGATGGCAAGGCGTCAGGCACTAGGCATCGTCGCCGGCGCAACGTCGGACCTGCCTCGTCAACGAGCCTCACCAACCGAACCGGCCGCGACCTCGTCAACGTTCAGCTGCAGCCTGAGGAACGCCACCGCATCAGCGAGCGGGCCGCGGGCGCGAGGCTGGCCGGTTCTCCGATGAGGAGGTTGCGCGGCTTCGCCGCTCGGAGGGGCGGGGAGCCGGCGGAGTTCAGCGGCGCTCGGCGGGCTCCTGGGGGTCGTCGCAGCGGAAGGGGGCGTCGGGTTCGGCGGCGTGGTAGTGGACCTCGACACCGTCGACATCGAGCACGACCCGGAAGCCGTCCTCCAAGGCCTGCGTGTACATCTCACCCTCCTGCGGACAGCCGAGCGCCCCGTCCGGCCAGACCACGGCTTCGGCCTCGACCACGGTGACCGCGGACAGGTCGACCTCGTGCTCCTCGATCGCGAGCTCGACAGCGTGGCGTTCGACCAGACGTACGTCGTCCTCGAGCGGGGAGCGTTCGTCGTCTGCCGTGTCGTCGGGATCGGTGTCGTCCGGAGTCTCGTCGGGCTGGGGTTGGTCCACAGCCGGGTCGTCCGGATCGTCGGGGGCAGGTTGCGGCGCTCCGCAGGCGGCCAGCAGCAGCGCGGGGAGCGTCAATGTCACCAGCATCGTGCGCAGGGCGAGGCGTCGCATCGTTCGTGAACCCTTTCGGTGCGGTCGTCGTCGGTAGGTGGGACGTGTTCGGGCCCCTGTGGGTTCCGTTGTCACCAACCATGGTGGGTGGACGTCGGCGGGTCTGGTGCGGTCCAACCCTCGGGAACCTGGGCGCTGACGCAGGTCGCTGGATTCTGGGAGGTCAGCCTGTCCACCCTCGACCGTGGCCACGATGCGGCCATCCGCGAGCGTCAGCACCCTGCCTGGACCTAGCAGGCCAACCCTTCGGGGTCGCTGCGGAAGTGCGTGCGGCGGCGGCCGCCCCGGAACGGCAAACGACCCGGCCGCCTCTCCCCGGCGACCGAACGTCGGGATGAGTGACGCGGAGGCACTCGCGATCCCCCGCCGAGCATCCCGACAACGCCGAGGGTGACACCGACCGCCTCCCGCAGCGACGGCGTTGGGCGGGCCATCCCCGGAAGTGTTCCCGACGTCGGCAGCCCGCAATCACCTCACGCCATCGGTCGTCCTCGCGCACCAGGTCCTTGCTCCCCAGGCCACCAACCGCGGGGAGCATCTCGGCTAGCCGGCGCCCACTGTGTCGGGCACATCGTGCGTCACTTCCGGGGGTTCCGTAGGAAGGCCTCGCAGAGCATCGCACGTTGGCCCGCCCTACCCGCGCTCACGCGGACCCCGACCCGACTCCCACCATGACACGAGCCTTGATAGCTCTTCGGAACTCGGAGAGAGTTCATGAGTGACGGGGGGCTTGGCCTCCGAGATGGATCGGTTGGGAGGTCGCGTCACGGCGGTCGCAATCTACGTTGGGTCGCTTGGGCTTCGAGAGTAGATCCGGAGCCCTTGACAGGTGGAGCAGGTGTTCGAGCATTGTCGAGGCCGCTGGGCGCGGATCACTGCGGCTGCCGGTCGAAGTGAAGGTTCTAGAGCTGGGCCGGATCGATCGGGCGGGTGACGAGGACCACTGGGAAGCCGATCATGCTCAGCGGTGGATCCTCGAGCGGGTGACCTCCTCGTCGTACAGGCCGGCCTCGTCGGAGGTGCGAGCGACTTCGTCGAACCCGTCCTTGCGCTCGGTCCGGTTCCGCTCGCGGTAGGTGAGCAGGTCGGTCAGCCGGATCCGACGGTGTCGGCCAGGTTGGGTGTAGGGAAGCTCGCCGGCCTCGAGCAGCTTCACGAGGGTCGGGCGGGAGACGCCGAGCAGGTCAGCTGCCTGCTGCGTCGTCAACGTGGTGTGCTGTGGCGCCACGGTGACCGCCTGGCCTCGTGCCAGCGGATGAGCAACCTCGCTGAGCACGTCCGCGATCGGCTCGGGCAGCGGTAGACGGGTCCCCTCGGCCAGCACCAGCTCGGCAGCGTGAAGATCGTCGAGCTGGGCGACGAGGTCCCGGAAGGCAGCATCGTCCTCTGGGGGGAGAACGGTTCGATCGCGGACGGTCATGGGACGGCTCCTCGCGGGGCACCGACACCGTGCCCCAAAAACGAAAGAAACGAAAGGCTTCAGCGAGTACCTCACCTGACGGAGGGCAGCTCTCATGCGGACTGCGCCGTGGCGTTGCGGAGGCATTGGACGCAAGACTCCGTGCTGGTCCGGCGGTCAACCGTGCTTGCCTCGCGCGCGATCTCGGTGCCGATCCGCGCTAGCGATCCCGGTGCTGGCGAGATCTGCGTGTGAGGCGTCGTCGACGGGCGTTTCGGGGCGGGTGTGGGGAGCAGGGTCTGGGCAGCGTGTCCGGGGACAGCCGGTCCACCCACAACAACCTGTCGACGTCGCGGGTCAGAGGCGTAGGCTGAACAGGCTGACGGATGCGAACGCGGGAGCGGGGCGTTCGTTCGCGGGTATCGTGGATCTCGCGGGGAGGGAAGCGGAGCTCGGCAGCTTGGCTGCCCAGCTCGATGAGGTCGCGGCCGGAACGGGCCGGCTGTTGGGCTTGGTTGGCGAGGCCGGCATCGGCAAGACGCGACTTGCGGAGGAGGCCGTCCGGCAGGCCGGCCAGCGAGGTTTCGTGATCCTTGCGGGACGAACCCCGCCGCGCGAGATGGGGGTCGCCTACGGCCCGATCGTGGAGGCGCTCACCGACCACCTGCGATCACTCGACATCGTCGCTCGGGCGGCCACGACCAACGGCCTGCCGGAACTCGCCACCCTCCTCGGGGCCCTCGTCCCGGGACGCGCCGAACCTCTGGCGGACGTGGAGCTCGAGCAGGCTCGGCTGTTCGAGGCCGTTGCCCGCTTGCTGGAGCGACTGCAGGAGAACGCACCGGTCCTGCTCTTCGTCGACGACGCGCACGAGGCCGACACGGCGTCGCTGGCGCTGCTGCACTACCTGTGCCGCCGCCTGGATCGGCAGCGGGTGCTCACGCTGCTGACCTACCGATCCGATGCGGAATCGCTGCGGTCGCTACGCGAGCTCCACACCACGATGCGGCGCCAGGGCCGCTTCCAGGAGGTCACCCTGGAGCCGCTCCGCCGCAACGACGTCGCCGACCTCGTAACACGCAGGCTCGGTGGTCCCCCGGCTGGAACGCTGCTGGACCTGCTCGAAGCCCGGGCGGGCGGCGTGCCGCTGTTCGCCGAGACGCTGCTGGAGGGGTTGCGGGACTCTGGTGCGCTGATCTCGCTCGATGGGGCATGGTCGTTGGCCAGGGACGTCGACCCCGATGTCCCTGCGCTCGCTCGCGACGTGATCTTGCGCCCCTTGGATCGGCTCGCGTCGGGCGACCGGGAGCTCGCCGACCTCCTTGCCGTCGCAGGTGAGCCGGTCGCCCACGAGCACCTCTCGCGACTAGCCGGCATCGACGGCGACCGTCTGTCGGCGATGATCGGGCGGCTGCGTGCCGCTGGGCTCGTCGATGAGGCGGTGGCAGGCGGGCGGGTTGCCTACCGCCTACACCATCCCTTGATCGCTGAGGTCGCCATCGCCGAGCTCGGCGAGGCGAAGCGACGGCGCCTCCATGCGGTCTTCGTCGGGATCCTGGAGGACGAGGGCGCGGTCGACCTGCAGCGGCTGGCTCGCCACTACCGCGGCGCGGCGAGCGAGGTCGACGCCGAACGTGCGCGGCAGGTCCTGGCTGCGGCGGGGGAACAGGCGTTGTTGATGCACGCCAACCGTGAAGCGGTGAGGCATCTCAGTGCCGCGTTGGAGCTGCACCGCGCGGATGGGCGGGCCGACGGAGTCGGGAGCGTCCTCGCGCAGCTCGGTGACGCCCTTGAGCGCATCGGCGAGCACGCGGCCGCGGTCGGCGTGTGGGAGGAGGCGTTGGCAGCGGCGGCCGCTGCTGGGGCCGTCCTCGACGCCGGTCGTCTGCACCGCCGACTCGCGGAGGCCGAGTGGCAGCGCGGGCGGCTCGCTGAGATGCGATCCCATCTGCGTGCCGGCCTTTCGATCCTGTCGGACCGGCCTCCGTCACGCGAGCTCACGGAACTGCGCCTCACCCAGGTGTGGCTGTTCACCTGGCTGCAGGACTTCGAGGCGGCCGAAGGCGCCGTCACCGCGCTCGCCGATCTCGCTGTGCGGTTGGACTCGCCGACCGCGACGGTGGAGGCGTTGCTGGCCGAGGCGCGGTTGCGGTTGGCCCGGCTCCAACCGGAGGCAGCGGTTGCGTGTGCGGAGCGAGCCGTGGTCGCGGCCGAGGAGGCGGGTGACCCGCTGCTGTCGTGGCACGCGCACAACGTGAGCATCCTCTGTCAGGCGTGGGACGGGGATCACCGGGTCATCCGGGAGCTCGCTTCGTCCTTGCTCACCCTCGCCCGTGAGCTTGGCGTACCTGCCTTCGAGGTCAGATCGTGCGCGATGATGGCGGTAGCCGACTTCTTCAGCGGCGACTGGGCGTCCGCGGACGCGTGGATCTCGACGGTGCTGCAGCGTGCACCGCTGGTGGGGCAGCCGCGTACCGCCGTGCTCTCCGTGGCGGTCGCTGCCATCCTGGCCAGCCACCGGGGCGAGCTCGGGGAGGTCGAGCGCGTCCTGGTCGGGGTCGTGGAGGAGTACGGGCGTCTCGAGCACGATGTCGCGTTGCAGATGCTCCTGGTGCCGGCGGAGATGCAGCTCGCCCTGGTACAGGATCGGGTCGACGACGCGGTCGCGCTGGCCGAGGACACCCTGCCGCGCATCCATGGTTTCGGAGGGTGGTTGTTCCTGTCCGCCGGTCAGGCGTACGTGCGCGCGGGCCGGTTCGCCGATGCGCTCGCCCTGGTTCCTCGTATCCCGGAGATGGCGGCGTCGCCCCGCTCGTTCATGGCGGCAGAGGCGCGACGGATCGAGGGACTCGCGCGGGCAGGTCTCGGCTCCATGGAGCAGGCGCTGGCGTGCCTGGTCGACGCGTCCGAGATGTGCGCCGACCTCGAGGCCCCGTTCTTCGCCGCTCGCGCCCGGCTCGACTGGGGCCGGTTGCATGGCGGGCCGGCGGGCGTCACAGCGGTCAAGGCGTGTCTGGAGGTCTTCGAGCGTCTCGGCGCCCGGATCTACGTCGAGGAGACGCACCAGGCGCTGTGCGACCTCGGAGAGCAACCGCCACGCCGACGTCGGACGGGGCCCGGGAAGCTGAGTCCACGCGAGCACGAGGTGGCCTGCCTCGCCGCTCAGGGCCTCACATCGACCGAGATCGCCGAGCGGCTGGTGATCAGCCCGCACACCGCCCGTACCCACCTCAAACGGATCCACGAACGGCTCGGGGTGTCGACCCGTGCCGAGCTCACGCGCCACGTCATCGACGCCGGCTGGCTCACGGATGCCCCGTCATGACCGTCCTGGATACCCCACCTGCGGGACAGACCGGCAGCCCGCCGGTCCGTAGTGTCGGCGGCGACGCCGCCAGCGAGCCACGAGGATCGACATGAGCACCCGCGCACGCAACGAGATCCTGATCGTCGGGCTGGACCGGCTCGGGACGGAGGACGCCCGCCGGGTCGGCACGAAGGCTGCCAACCTCGGGGAGCTGATGCGGGGCGGCTTCGAGGTGCCTCCCGGCGTCGTTGTGGTGGGCGACCTCGACGCCGACGAGGCGGTGGTGGCCGAGGTGGTGCGGGTCGCCGACGGGCTCGGCGACGGGCCCCTGGCCGTCCGCTCGTCGATCGCCGCCGAGGATCTGCCCGGCGCGTCCTTCGCCGGCCAGTACGAGTCGGTCCTCGGCGTCGAGGGGCCCGTGGCCCTGGCGGCCGCGGTGCGCCATGTCCGCGAGTCGGTGCGTGCGGACCGGGTGCAGCGCTACCAGGACGAGCTGGCGGGAGGCGCCATGGGTGCTGTCGGTGTCCTCGTACAGCGGCAGGTGGCAGCTGACGCGGCCGGCGTCGCCTTCACCGTGAACCCGGTGACCGGCGCCGACGAGGTCGTGGTCAGCTCCGTCCGTGGGCTCGGTGAGGCGCTGGTCTCCGGCGAGGCCGACCCCGACGAGTGGGCGGTGCGCGGGGACGATGTGAGGTGTGTCCGGTCACCCGAGGACAGCCTCACCGACGACCAGGTTCGTGAGGTCGCCGCAGCCGCGCGGCGGGTCGCCGACCATTTCGGGTTCCCCGTGGACGTCGAGTGGGCGTTCGAGGGCGAGCGGCTCTGGCTGCTCCAGGCCCGGGCGATCACGGCCCTGCCGACGGTGGTCGAGCCGATCCCGCTGGAGGTCGAGGCGCCTGCTGGTTTCTGGGAGCGGGATGCATCGCACTTCCCGGCCCCGATCGCGCCGATGAGCCGGATCGTCCTCGAGTCGTTCACGCGTGGCATGCGAGACGCGTGCGCTTGGGGTGGGCTGCCGATCGAGGGCGTCGCGTGGCGGGAGATCGGCGGCTGGACCTACATGCGGGTCGTGCCCCTCGGTGGCAAGGAGCCGCCCCGCCTCCCCGCCCCTCTGGCTCCGGTTGCCAACACCGCAGCCGCGAGGCTCCATCCGCTGCTCCGCCAGCGCATCGCACGCCTGGACGAGGTGGAGCGCAGCGATGCCCTGGGACGGCTCGTCGAGCGGTGGTGGGATGAGGATCGTGCAGCGTACGTCGGACGGGTGAGACGGCTCCAGGGGGTCGCGCTCCCGACCCTCTCGGACGCCGAGCTCCGCGACCACTTCCACGCCGCAGCGCGGCTGTGTGAGGACGGCTCGGTCTTGCACCACCAGCTGCATCTCGCTGACGTCGCTTTCCCGATCCGGCTCGCTCTGCTGTGTCGCGAGCAGCTCGGCTGGCCGGAGCAGGAGGTGCTCGCGATGCTCGCCGGCCTATCCGAGACGAGCACCGAACCCGGCCGCGCGCTCGCCGAGCTGGCCGACACCGCTGCCGCGCGGCCGACCGTCCGCGACCTGCTAGAGGGTCCCCGGTCCGACGCGCTCGCGCGTCTGGAGGAGGTCGATCCTGCGTTCGCCGCCGCCTTCCACGCCTACCTGCGGGAGTTCGGCTGCCGGGCACTGCGCTACGACGTCGCCGAACCTACGTTGGCCGAATGCCCCGAGGTCGCCCTAGGCCTGGTGCGCGACCAACTGATCCGCGGCTACGACGCCGATGAGCGGGCCGAGGCACAGCGCCGACACCGCGACGAGGTGGTCGCCCGGGCCAGGGCAGGGCTGGCGGATCGCTCAGCGGAACTGCGGGAGAGGTTCGAGTGGCTCCTCGAGCGTGCCGAGAAGGCCTATCCGGTGCGCGAGGACAACGAGTTCTACCTCATCAGCGCACCGCTGGCGCTGCTGCGCTACGCCGCGCTCGAGGTCGGCCGACGCCTCGCTGAGCGGGGCGAGCTGGACCGTCCCGAGCAGATCTTCTTCCTCGAGGTCGCCGAGGCAGCCGGCGCCCTCCCGGGCGTCGACGTGCGCGAGCTGGCGAGACGTCGTGAGGGCGAGGCGGCGTGGGTACATGCCAACCCCGGGCCGATCAGCTACGGCACCGAGCCGCCCCCGCCGGTCCTGGCCGGGCTCCCGCGGATCGTCCAAGAGCACATGCAGACGGTGATCACCGCGATGGACCTCGTCTTCGAAGCCGGTCTCAGCGGCCGCGCACAGGACACGGTCGATGGGCGACTCGAAGGCATCGCCGCCTCGCCCGGGACCTACACCGGCCGCGTGCGGGTGATCCTCGACGAGAGCGGGTTCACGAAGATCCGCGCCGGTGACGTGCTCGTGTGCCCGATCACGTCACCGGTCTGGTCGGTGCTGTTCGCGAATGTCGGTGCGCTGGTCACCGACACGGGCGGGGTGCTGTCCCATGCGGCCATCATCGCCCGCGAGTACCGGATCCCGGCCGTGGTCGCCACCGGGAACGCCACCGGCCTACTCGAGGACGGCCAGCTCGTGACCGTCGACGGCAGCACCGGCGTCGTGCGCCTGGCGGAGCCCTCCCCTTCCCCGCCGGACGGTGACGTGTCGGATGGACACGCGCGGTGAGCCTCGTCGCGGCCCACGAGGCGCTGATCGGCGGCGCGGCCATCCGTGCGGCCGTCGAGCTCCGGGTCCTGGAACGGCTCGGAGAGACGGCCCTCGATGCCCGCGGACTCGCCGACGCCTGCGGCCTCAGCGAGCGGGGCAGCCGGTCACTCCTGCTCGCGCTCGCAGCCCTGGGGGTGGTCGAACCGGCCAGCTGCGGCCACTATCGGGCGGGCGAGGGGGCAGCCCTCGATGGCTCGATGGTCGCCCTCCACGACGGCCTCACCGAGGCCGTACGCACCGGGCGGCCAGCCGAGGCCTGGGACACCGGGACGATGGCCGGCACGGTGTATCCGGGGCTCGTGCGGATGCTCGCCGAGCGAGCGCGCGCCGCCGCCGACCTCGCCGCAAGGTTCCTCACGCCTGCGGGTCGGCGTGTGCTCGATGTGGCCGCCGGCGCGGCTCCGTGGAGCCTTGCCGTGGCGAAGCGTGACCCGACGGTCGCGGTGACGGCACTCGACCTCCCGGACGTTGTCCCCGAGACCGTCCGGTCGGTCGAGAGGCAGGATCTTGCGGACCGCTACCGCTTCATCGCCGGCGATGCGTTCTGTTGCGACCTCGACGACTCCTACGACCTCGTGCTCGTCGCGAACCTGTGCCACCTGTTCGACGCGGACGCCAACGTCCGGCTGCTTGGGCGACTGCGAGGAACCCTGGAGGAGGGCGGGCGGATCGCCGTCATCGACGTGATGCCTGTCGGTGGTCAGGTGCCGCCACGGGGTTTGGCGCTGTACGAGCTGAGCCTGGTGCTGCGGACCCGGGCCGGCGCGGCGCACCCCTTCTCCGCCTACGTCGACTGGCTCACCCGGTCCGGCTACCGCGAGCTCGACCGCGTCGAGCTCGACCCCGCCTCGCAGCTGACGCTGGTGGTCGCCAGCGACGGGTGAGCCGAGCCTCCGGGGTACCCCACCGTCGAGCAGCGTTACCCCACCTGGGGGACGGACCTCCACATGAGGCCTCCGTAGCGTCCTTGACGTGGCCGTCGGAGCGGCGGCCGACACGGAGGAGGATCCGATGCTGTCCATCGAAGAGTCCATCGTCATCGACCGGCCCCGCAAGGAGGTCTGGGACCGTTCCACCGATCCGGCCAGCCGGACGCTGTGGATGACCAACATGCTGGAGTACGAGGCCGAGCGTGACGGTCGGCCCGAGCCCGGCGACCGCGCCCGCGGCGTGGTGAAGCTGGCAGGCCGCCGGATCGAGGGCGTCGATGAGGTCACCGAGGCGACGCCCGGGGAGGTCTACGCCTACAAGGGGGTCGACGGGCCCTTCGACTACGCCTTCGCCTGGCGCTTCGAGGACACCGACGACGACGGCACCCGCCTGACGATCCATGGCGAGTCCCCCGGCCTCGGCGGGGTGTTCGGCAAGCTCGGCGACCCGCTGGTGGTCCGGATGTTCAGCCGCGACACGCGCGGGAACCTCGAGAACCTCAAGGCCCTCATCGAGGCCGACTGAGTTCGAGGAGGTCACGGAACGAGCGCGGAGTGAGGACATCATGCGCTCGCCCCACGCCGGCGATCTGGGCGCTCAGCAGAGGACGGCCTTCGTCCTCTGCGTGGCGCTCGTCGCCGCCGTGGTGCTCGGCGACGGCGGTCCCGCCCGAGGAGCGGACGACGACGGCCGAGCGAACGTGCAAGAGGCAGCAGAGCAGACGACAGACCTCGAGGTGCGACTCTCGACCGAGGGGCCGACGGTTGCCGACATGGTCGACACCGTCCGGCGCCACGCTCGTCGCACACCCGGAGCTGATGCGGATGCTGCGGTCACGCTCGTGCTCACCTGCGACCTGGCGGCCGAGCTCGACGACACCCGGCCGTACCTCGCGGGGCAGCAGCGGGGACGGTTCGCGTACGCGCGGGTCGACCTCACGTGGCCGGAGGCGGTCCTGATCCACGAGGTCGCGCATGTGGTCACCGCGGGCGATGGACACGGCCCGATCTGGCGAGCCGTCTACCTCGGAGCGATCGCCGAGCTGTACGGCGACGATCGTGCAACACGGGAGCACCGCCGTATCGCCTGGGTTCACGACCGCTGCTACACCACCGACAGCTGTCCTCGTATCCGCTGATCCGGACGCTCGTGATCGTTCCACCCTGATCGGTCGCGCCGCAGCCGCGGTACCTGCACAGTGACCGGTTCGGCGCGAGATCGGACCTGCGACGGCAGCCTCGTGGGAGGCGCGGACGGCTGCCTCGCCCCGAGCGGCGGTCCTCGGTCCAGCGTTCAGTGAGGAAGACGGTCGGCGCGGTAGGCCTGACACACCTTCAGATGGGGCAGCGCGGCTTCGCGCACTACCCGATCCGATCGTGCGCCCGGACCTGATCGTCCACCAGTGACGCAAGGCCGGCACCGTGTCGCCGAACGGGACCTGCCACCAGATGAGGGTGACAGTGCGCTCCTTGACCGTGCTCGGCTGCTCAGCACCGTCCCGTCGTGTCTCGTGCGACGTCGTCGGCAAGGATGCGACAGCTCCGACGGTCGTTGACGGGCGGAGCTGTCAGCCCACCTTGCGCCCGTCGGGGTGCTCGGTGCCCTTGACCGCACCGGGCTCCCCGGTGATGAAGCCGTCCTGGAGGTAGCTGAGCACGTCGTTGGTCGAGAGCACCTTGGCGACGGTGCTGTCGGCGATCGTGAGCGCCGTCTCCTGGTTGGCCGTGGCCGTCGCGACCGCGTCACCCACCACCACGACGTCGTAACCGCGGGAGTTGCCCGCGTAGGCGGTGCTCAGCACGCACTCGTCGGTCCACAGCCCGACGATCACGATCGTGTCGATGTCGAGGGCCTTGAGCTTGCCGTCCAGGTACGACTCACCCTGCTCGTCGAAGGTCCAGAACATGTCGAGGTGCTTGCCGAGGTAGAACCAGCCGTCTGCACGCTCCTCCTCGGTGGGAGCGATCTCCGCCAGAGGCTCGAGACCCGCTGCACCCGTGAAGACGTAGGCGGCGTTCTCCGGCTCCTCTGGACGCAAGCCCCGCGGGCCGTACCAGCGGTCCATGGCGTTGGAGATGCCGTCGTCGAACATCCGACTCCACGCGCTCCACGCGATGGCGACCCCATCGCTCTCTGCACGCACGGACCGGAACGCATCGACCAGCAGCTCGATGTTCGGGAGGATGCCGCCGGCGTAGGGCCGATACTCCTCCTGGCAGTCGTCCACGAGCAGGGCGATCCGGCGGGGGCGATCCTCGAGCTCCCACGCGGCCCAGAACGCGAGCGGCTGGCCGTGGGGACCACCGGGGGTCGAGCTGAAGTTGTGCATCGGCTCCATCGCGAGGTCCATGTCGCGATGCTTGCGAGGCTCCGCGACGGCTTCCTCGAGCGTGCGGAACCGCTCCTGGCCGTGCTCCATCTTCGATGTCCTCTCGTGGCTGCTGCTACCGGTACGGGTTCGCGCACCGTAGAC
>CAYVJT010000117.1:9545-11808 GCA_964451855.1 uncultured Actinomycetota bacterium | reverse complement strand
CAGCGCAGGATGGGCCGACGACGCGGCCGTCAGGCGTCGATGCTGGCCTCGGCCTCCTCGAGGCGCAGCTGGGCCTTCTCCCAGGTGTCCATCAACCGGGCGGCCTCGTCCTTGGCCCTGGCGTGCTTGCCGACGAGCTCCTTGACCTGCTCACCGTCGGCGTAGACGTCCGGATCGGCGAGGCGACGGTTGAGCTCGGCCACCTCGGCCTCGACCCGACCGAGCCGCTGCTCGACCTGGCGGACCTCCTGGCGTAGCTGCTTGGTCGCGCGGTAGCGGGCGTTGCGGCGCTCCGCCTCGGCCTGCTTGTCACGCCCCGACCGAGGTCGAGGCTCGCGTCGCCCGGACCGTCGGTCCGTCGGCGTGGCCGCCACCGATACCGCGTCGGCGGCGCCGTCGCGACGCTCGCGCAGCTCCTCGTAGGTGCCGTCGAAGAAGCTGGCACTGCCGTCACCGATCTCCACGATCCCGTCCGCGACCGAGCGGATCACGTGCCGGTCGTGGGTGATGAGCACGACCGAGCCGGCGTAGGCCAACAGCGCGTCCTCGAGCACGTCCCGCGACGCCAGGTCGAGGTGGTTGGTCGGCTCGTCCAGGAGCAGCAGGTTCGCGGGCGAGGCCATCACCTTGGCCAGTCCCAGGCGCGTGCGTTCCCCTCCCGAGAGCTCCCCGACCTTGCGCTCGGCGAGGTCGCCCGGGAACCCGAAGGCGCCCAGCATCGAGCGGTGGTTGAGCTTGCGGTGCGAGTCGTCGAGCACGGTGCGGAACTCCTCGAGCACCGTCTTGTCGAGGTCCATGATCTCGGCCTGGTGCTGGTCGACGACCGCCACCTCGACGTTGGCGCCGAGCTTGACGCTCCCACCGACGATCGGGGCCTCCTCGACGAGGGCGCGGAGCAGGGTCGTCTTGCCCGCCCCGTTCGGGCCGATCAGGGCGACCTTGCGGCCACGCTCGATCACCAGGTCGACCCCATCGAGCACCGTGAGGTCGCCGTAGCGCACCGTGAGGTCGCTGACCTCGGCGACCACCCGTCCGGGCCGAGGTGGCTCGGGGAAGCCGAACCTGGCCACGAGCTGCTTGTGATCGGGGACCTCGATGCGCTCGACCTTGTCGAGCGCCTTGATGCGCGACTGCACCTGGCGCGCCTTGCTCGCCTTGTAGCGGAACCGCTCGATGAAGCGTTCCTGCTGGGCGATCACCCGGTCCTGCTGGGCCCGTGCCGCTCGGAGCTGCTCGAGCCGCTGCTCGCGCTGGTGCACGAAGGAGGCGAACCCGCCGAGCTCGGCGGCCAGCGTCCCCGAACGCACCTCGTAGGTGGTCGCGGTCCCCGCCGCGAGCTCCACGATCGTGTCGGCGACCGCGTCGATGAAGTCACGGTCGTGGCTGACGAACAGCAGCGACCCGGGCAGCTGCCGCAAGGTGGTCTCGAGCCACGCGATCGTGTCGAGGTCGAGGTGGTTGGTCGGCTCGTCGAGCACCAGCAGGTCCGGCTTGGCGAGCAGGAGCCTCGCCAGCGCGACGCGGACGCGCCAGCCACCGGAGAGCTCCGAGGTGGGCCGGAACGCATCCTCGGGCGCGAAACCGAGCCCGGCCAGCACGCGGTGGGCCTCGCTCTCGAGCTCGTAGCCGCCCAGGCGCTCGAAGCTGTCCTGGGTGCGCGAGTAGCTGTCCAGCAGCGCGGCGTGCTCGTGCTCCGGCGCCGTCTCCAGCTGCCGTTCCAGGTCGCGGAGGCGGGTCTCCAGCTGCTGGATGTGGGCCGCACCCTCCAGCACGTGGTCGAGGACCGACGACGCCTCCCCCACCGCGTCGACGACGTCCTGCGGCAGCCAGCCGACCCGCAGGTCCTTCGGCCGGCTGACGATCCCCACGTCCGGGTCGCGCATCCCGAGCACGGTGTGCAGGAGCGTCGTCTTGCCCGCACCGTTGCCCCCGACCAGCGCGACCCGCTCGCCGGGCGAGATCCGCATCGAGACGTCGCTGAACAACGGCTGGGCGCCGAGGGTCACCGAGACGTCGGACAGCGAGATCACGAGGTAGCTCCGGGAGCAGCGGGAGGCAACGGGGATGAGGACGGACACGGGCGATGACAGACGCCGGTGGCCACCGGCGGACACCGACGCGGACACCGATGTGGGCGCCGACGTGGGCGCTGACGCGGACGTTGCCGGCCAACCACGGAGGCTACCGGTGTCGGGTCTGGTACCCCTACGGCCGCCCTCCGAACAGGCTACCGGTGCCGGGTCTGGCACCCCTACGGCCGCCC
>CAYVJT010000117.1:5358-9445 GCA_964451855.1 uncultured Actinomycetota bacterium | reverse complement strand
CCCTACGGCCGCCCGGCCACCGGGGCGACCGTCGCGGGACCAAGCTGCCCACGCCGCCCCGTAGGCTGCCCACCATGCACCTCATCTCCGTCGATCGCATCGGTGCCGAGGTGGACGGGCGGACCCTCTTCGCCGATGTCTCCTTCGGTCTCACCTCCGAGGACCGCGTCGCGGTCGTCGGGCCGAACGGCGTGGGCAAGACGACCCTGCTGCGGATCGTCGCCGGCGATCGGCCTGCCGACGACGGCGAGGTGGTCTCGCGTTCCGGGTTGCGGATCGCCTACCTGAGCCAGGATGCCTCCTTCGACGGGGCGGTCGCGCGCGACGCGGTGACCGCCGCGGACGCGAGCGCACGGGACCACGAGGCCAGCGCACTGCTCGACCGGCTCGGCATCGACCCGGACCATCCCACCGATGAGATGTCGGGTGGGCAGCGCCGCCGCGTTGCCCTGGCGCGCACCCTGCTCGCGCCTGCCGACCTGCTCGTGCTCGACGAGCCGACCAACCACCTCGACGTCGACACGATCGACTGGCTGGAGGCCGACCTGCGCCGCCGCGCCTGCGGGCTGTTGCTGGTCACCCACGACCGCTACCTGCTGGAGCGCCTCGCCAACCGGATGCTCGACCTCGTGCCGACCGCCCCGGGGGCGCCGGCGGAGGCCTGGTGGCACGAGGGCACCTACTCCTCGCTGCTGGAGGCGCGTGCCGAACGGGCCACGCAGCGTGAACGCGCGACGGAACGGGCCCGCAACCTGCTCCGCAAGGAGGTGGCGTGGCTGCGACGCCGGCCCAAGGCACGCACCTCCAAGCCGAGGTTCAGGATCGAGCAGGCTGAGGCGTTGCGCGAGGCTGCCGCCGGCGACGACGAGGCGCGACCACTCGAGCTCGGGACGGGGCGCCGCCGGCTCGGCAACCAGGTCTACGAGCTCGAGGGGGTCACGGTCACGCGCGGCGGCAACCGGGTGCTCGACGACGTCGACCTCGGGATCGGGCCGGGCGAGCGGGTCGGGATCGTCGGTCCCAACGGAGCCGGCAAGACCACCCTGCTGCTCGTGCTGTCCCGGCGGCTGCCGGTCGATGCGGGCAGGGTCACGGTCGGCCAGACCGTCGAGGACGGGTTCTACGAGCAGCAGGCCGGGGCCGGGCTCCCGCTCGGGTCGACGGTGCTCGACTCGGTGCTCGACATCGCGCCCCACGTTCCGCTGGCCAACGGCGAGCAGTTGCCCGCAGCCCGACTCGCCGAGCGGTTCGGGTTCGACGCGCAGCTGCAGCGCACGCCGATCGGCCTGCTGTCCGGTGGGGAGCGCAGGCGCGTCGCGCTGCTGCACGTGCTCGTCGCCGCACCCAACGTGCTGCTGTTCGACGAGCCGACCAACGACCTCGATCTCGACACCCTGGCGACCCTCGAGGACCACCTCGACGGTTTCGGGGGAACGCTGATCGTCGCCTCCCACGACCGGTTCGTCCTCGACCGCCTCACCGACCGCACGATCGCGATCGAGGGCGGCCAGCTCACCGAGTACCTCGACCTCGAGGCCTACCGGGAGGCGCGCCGGCGGCGCGCGGAGACGAGCACGAAGGCGCCCCCACGGACGAGCACCACCGGCTCCACCTCGTCGTCGCGGTCCGCGCGGGACAACCAGGCACGGCAGGAACGCCGCCGCAGGACGCGCGCGCTGGAGCGCCGCATCGAGCAGCTGGGCGCTCGCCGCGAGCAGCTCCACACCGCGATGGTGGATGCTGCCAGCGACCCCGCCGCGCTGCGCGACCTACAGCGCGAACTCTCCGAGGTCGAAGATGAACTCAACCAGGCCGAGGACGCCTGGCTCGAGCTGACCGTCGAACCCGAGGACTGAACGACTGGCTCCCATGCCCACCGTGCGCCGCCGTTGGTTGGTCGTCGTGTTGACGGCCAGCCTGCTGCTGCCGTCGTCGGTCACGCTCGCCGCACCGGATGAGCTGCCCCAGCTCCGCGACGAGCTGTCCGGGGCCGAGCGCGACCTCGCCGCCACCGAGGCCGCGCTCCAGCGCGCGGAGACCGCGATCGCCGACGCGACGGCACGGGTGGAGCGAGCCAGCGCGAACCTCGCGAGCGTCCAGGACGACCTCGCGTCCGCCGAGGCCGCCCACGCCGAGGCCGCCGGGGAGGAACGCGTCGCCACCGCCGCGGCCGCGGAGGCCAACCAGGTCCTGGAGTCGCAGGTCGGTGACCATCAACAGGCCCGCGACCGGGTGCGCGCCCGTGCGAGACAGCTGCACAAGCACGGACCGTTCCAGCCGGAGGCGGCGCTGCTGCGTGGCGTGACGGCCTCGAACGACTGGCACGAGGTGGCGGTCACCCTCGAGACCGTCACCCGCATCGTGGACCATGACCGTGAGCTGGTCGTGGCCACGGCGGAGCTGACCCGTCAGGTGGTCGACGGCCGCGAGGACGTCGTGCGTGCGCGCCAGGACGCGATCACCGCCGCGAGACGCACCGCCAGGGAGCAGCGCCGTGTCGAACAGCTCGTGGAACGGCAGCGGCGGGCCGTCGCCCAACTCGAGGAGGAGCGCGCCGACCACGCCAGGGTCATGTCCGAACTGGAACGGGACGCGGAGGTCCGAGCGGCACTCGTCTCCCGCCTCCGACAGCAGATCTCCGAGCTGGAGTTCGACGCGTCGCAGGTGCTGGTCCCACCCGAGCTGGACCTGGACCTCGATCGACCCGCTCCCGCCTGGAGCAGCCGCCTGCCATCGGGTGGCCGAAGCTGGGCGGTCACGATCGACGCGGTCGCCGCCAACCGCGGCATCGACGGCCGCCTGCTCGCCGCCGTCGTGTGGACCGAGTCGAACTTCGGGCCGACGGTGGTCTCCCACGCCGGCGCGATCGGGCTCGCGCAGCTGATGCCGGGCACAGCGCGCGGGCTGCGCGTCGACCCGTGGGATCCCGTCCAGAACCTCGACGGTGGTGCCCGCTACCTGCGCACCCAGCTGGAGGCCTTCGGGACGATCGACCTCGCGCTCGCCGCCTACAACGCGGGGCCGAACCGGGTCCGGGCGGCTGGCCCCGGCATCCCCAACATCGTCGAGACCCAGCTCTACGTCGTCAGGGTGATCGACCGCTACCAGGAGCTCGCTTCCGCGTGACGGCCACCACCTCGCTGTCGCGTGGCGCCGTGATCACCGGGGTGGTCATCGGCGTGATCGCGGTCTCCACCTCGGCGATCCTGGCGCGGTTCGCCATGGGCGAGGACCCTGGGGTGACCCAGGCGACGGCCCCGGGTGGTGCGCCGGCGCTGGCCGTCGCCTTCTGGCGCACGACGCTCGGCGCGGTCGTGCTCGCACCGTTGGGCTGGCGTGCCGCGCGCCGCAGCCAGACACGACCGACCGCGAGGGAGCACCGCTGGCTCGCGCTGTCCGGCCTGGCGCTCGGCGCCCACTTCG
Organism: uncultured Actinomycetota bacterium; assembly: GCA_964451855.1. Lineage (GTDB taxonomy): Bacteria > Actinomycetota > Nitriliruptoria > Nitriliruptorales > Nitriliruptoraceae > CSSed11-175R1. The sequence goes on along the minus strand of CAYVJT010000117.1, from coordinate 6,022 downwards.
CCGGGTTCCAGGGCGCCCTGGCGCTGACGACCGTGGCCTCGGCGGTGACGTTGACGACGATGGCGCCGATCTTCGTCGCGTTGGGTGGGCTGTGGCTCCTCCACGAACGCTCGGCCCGCCGGACCTGGCTCGGGATGGCGCTGACGATCGTCGGGGCGGTGGCGATCGGCGCGGGGGACCTCACCGGTCACGAGCTCGGCCCCCAGGCGCTCGTCGGCGACGCCGCGGCGCTCGGCGCGGCGGTCTCGATCGCGGGCTACCTGCTGATCGGGCGCATGGCGCGGCGGCGTATCCCGGCGACGACCTACTCGGCGATCGTGTTCGCGTGGGCCGGCGCGATCCTGCTGCCGGTCTGCCTGATCACCTCCACACCGCTCGGCGGGTTCGCGCCGCTGGCCTGGCTGGCGATGCTCGGCATCGTCGTCGGCCCCCAGCTGCTGGGCCACACCGTCTTCAACGCGCTGCTGTCCTCCGTGTCGGCCACGACGGTCGCGATCGTGGTCCTGGCCGAACCCGTCGGCGCCGGGTTCCTGGCGTGGCTGCTGCTGGACGAGCTCCCGGCCGCCTGGTTCTGGCTCGGTGCGCCGCTCGTGCTCGCCGGGGTCGCCATCGCCCTGACGAGCCGACGGCCACGCACGGAGCCACCCCCTCCCGGTTGAGCGCG
>CAYVJT010000117.1:0-5258 GCA_964451855.1 uncultured Actinomycetota bacterium | reverse complement strand
TCCTCGACCACCCCGACGATCGCGCCGACCAGGCCGCCCACCTGGGCGGTCTCGTGCAGCTGACGAGCGAGCGCGGCCGGAGGGGTGTCGGGACCCAGCTCGATCCCCTCCGCCACGACGAACATGGTGCCGCGCATCCGGGTGGCGGCCTCCAGCCACTCCTGCGCGAACCCCTCGCGTGATGCGCGGAGCAGCGCGTCGTCGCGTTCATCGACCAGGCGGACCTCGTCGCCGGCCACGACGAAGCCGACGCGGGCACCCTTCGGCAGGGCTGCGCCGAGGAAGCCCTCGAGGCGGCTGAGGCCGGCCGCGTCCAGCGCCGCCCGCAGCTCGCCGGCCCGGCCTTCGTGCCCGGCGGCCGCGACCAGCAGGGGCTGGCCACCGGCCAGCAGCGACCGCAGCGCGATGCCGTCTGCGGTGTCCGATCCGGTCACGTCGCTGCCTCCACGCGCGGGGCTGGACGTCCCAGGCTACCCAGCGACTACCGTCGGCCCCGCCAACGACCGGGACCGCGCACCGTGCAGACCTCCGAGACCAACCCTGACGCCAGCGGCGTGTCCAGCGCCGTCGATGCCACCGACACCGCCACACACCACGGCACGACCCCCGTGTCCGGTCAGCCGCGGGTGTTGGCGGTGGACGGCAACTCCCTCGGTCACCGCGCCTTCCACTCGACGCGGGACGACCCCGACGCTGGACCCCACGCCATGACCGGGGCGGTCGTCTCGATGCTCGCGACGACCTGGTCGCACGGCCCCTACGACGGGGTGGTGGTCGGCTTCGACCACCCCGTCAACGACCGCAAGGCCCTCCACCCCGGCTACAAGGCGAACCGCGTCGACACCGACCCACGGGTGCGCGAGGGGCTGATCCGTCTGCGCCACGACCTCGCCGCCTGCGGCTTCGCCGTCGCCGAGGAGGAGGGCAGCGAGGCCGACGACCTCATGGCCGCCGCCGTCGACGCCTGCCTCGCGCAGCGGTGGCGCTGCGACCTGCTGAGCAGCGATCGCGACCTCACCGCCCTGGTCACCACCGACGTGCGGCTGCTGCGTCCCAAGGCCACCTTCGCCGACCTCGTCGTCGAGGACGTCGAGGAGGTCCGCCGGGCCTACGGCATCGAACCGCACCAGTACGTCGATCTCGCAGCGCTGCGGGGTGACCCCTCCGACGGGCTCGACGGCGTCGACGGCATCGGCCCACGGATCGCCGCACGGCTGCTGCGCGACCACGGCAGCGTCAACGGCATCTACGAGGCGCTCATCGACCTGCCGCCGAAGATCGAAGCGGCGCTGCGGGCCGGCCGCGACCGGGTCGAACGCAACCTGCTGCTCATGGCGCCGATCCCCCACCTGCAGGTCGACGTCGCCGCCCCGGTCGAGCGGGGCATCGACCTCGACCGGGTCGTGCAGACGCTCACCGAGCTCGGCCTCGACCACGTCGCCCGGCGGTTCACCCGTGCCATCACCTCGCCTCCGCCGCCGCCGATGCCGCCACCGCCCGAGGATCCCGACCCCGCACCCCCTCGCCCGGCGCGTCCGGTCACCGCGCCGAGCGATGGCGAGCAAGCCGCCCTCTTCTAGCGGCTGCCCCCGTGGCCGCAGCCGGCGCCCACCGGTCGAGCGACCACGACGTCGGGCGCCCCCCGGAGGTCGCTAGGCTCCCGGCATGGAGCGTGATCACGTCGACGAGCTCGTCGAGCAGTGGGCCGTCGAGCGGCCCGAGCTCGATACCTCCGGACTGCGCCTCTCCGCTCGTGTCGTGCGCCTCCAACGGTTCCTCGATCAGGCGGCGAACGAGACGGTCTCGGCGCTCGGGCTGCAGCTCGGGGAGCTCAACGTGCTCGCCGCTCTGCGCCGCGCCGGCGAGCCCTACGAGCTGACGCCAACCGATCTCTACCGCGGGCTGTTGCTCTCCTCGGGCGCGATGACCAACCGTCTCGACCGGCTGGAGGAGCACGGGCTGATCACCCGGATCCCCGACCCGGACGACCGCCGCCGCATCAAGGTGGGGCTCACCGAGCGGGGACGCACGCTGATCGACGAGGCGATGGACGAGCACACCGAGGTCCTCCGGGAGGCCTTCGCCGGCATCGACGACGCACAGCGTGCCGAGCTCGAGCGGCTCCTGCGCGCCGTCCTGGTGGGCCTCGAGCGGGACCGAGCACTGGGCTGAACGCACCGCTGCGACGCACCGCCGCGCTCGAACCTCCGCCGAACCGGGCGTCGGCTCGGCCTCCCGGACGGTCCCCGCTACCGTGCCCCGATGCGCACCTTCGATGTCGCCCTCCCGATCGATCTGCGGCGGTCGCTCGCTCCCCTCGTCGCATCGCAGCGCGACCCGACGATCCGGCTGCGGCCCGACCGCTTCGTGCGTGCGAGCCGGACCCCCGATGGTCCGGTGACCCTCGAGGTGCGCACCGTCGCCGAACGCCGCTTCGAGGCGACCGCGACCGGCCCGGGCGGGGACTGGGCGCTGGCCAACGTGCCCTCGCTGCTGGGGGCCGACGACGATCTGACGGGGTTCGCCGCGGGGACGGATCCCACCGTCGCTCGGGCACATCGGCTCCGGCCCGGCCTGCGGATGATCAGGACCGGCAGCGTCGATGACCTGCTCGTCGCCACGATCCTGGCGCAGCGGGTCACCGCACGGGAGGCCGGGGCTGCCTGGACCCGCATGGTCACCGCGTGGGGCGAACCGGCCCCGGGGGTGTCACCGGGGACGTCGAGGTTACGCCTCCCACCGAGCTTCGACGCGATCGCGTCGCGTCCCTCCTGGCAGTTCCACCGGCTCGGGGTCGAGCGCAGCCGCGCCCAGCGCATCGTGGCGGCGTGCCGCACGCTCAGCGACGACACCCACCCGCTGCGGGCGGATGCCGGCCAGGACACCTACGCATGCCTGCAGCGCCTCCCGGGCGTCGGACCGTGGACCGCGGCGCTGGTCGCACGCACGGCGGCGGGCGACGCGGACGCCGTGGAGGTGGGCGACTTCCACGTGAAGCACCACATCACCTACGCCCTGACCGGCGCGGCGCGTGGCAGCGACGAACGTCTGCTCGAACTGCTCGCCCCCTTCGCCGGTCACCGGGGCCGCGTCGTCCGGCTGCTCACCTCCGTGATGCGTCGAGCACCGGCCTTCGCGGCCCGGCGCAGGATCGTGCCGATCGACACCCGATGAGCCCCGTGGATCGAGCCGAGCGGCGCGTCCCGGCCGGCATCCGCACTCAGCAGCTGATCGTGCTGCGCTGGATCGTGGTCGGCTCGTCCTCGTCGTCCGGTTCCTCCACGGTGACAGCGCAACCCGCCACGTCGGCGGACAGCTGCAGGATCAGCTCGTCCATCAGCTGACGGGCCACCCAGCGGCCCTGCCCCTGCGCGTCGTTGGCGACGACGGCGAGGTGGTAGCGCCCGCCGTCGGCGTCGGTGACCATCCCGCTCAGGGCGGTCACGTCCCGGAGGGTGCCGGTCTTGCCGTGGAACCGGCCCGCCGCCACGGTGCCGCGGAGCCGCTCGCGCAGCGTGCCGCTCTCGCCCATCACCGCCATCAGCGACCGCCAGGTCTGCGCATGTCGACCGTCGGTCATGTGCCGATCGAGGTCGACGAGCAGGCGCACGGTGAGCCGGTCGTCCCGGGACAACCCGGAGCCGTCCGCGAACACCGCCTGCGAGTGGTCGATGTCGAGCCGATCGAGGACCTGGCGCAGGGCGCGGTCGCCGCGCGACCACGATCCCTCGCCGGTGCGGATCCGCCCGATGGCCTGGAACAACCCGTCGGTGAGCGCGTTGTCGCTGCGTTGGACCGCGAAGCGCAACAGCTCCTCCATCGGGGGGCTCTCGACCGACGCCAGACGGCCGACCATGGGCTCCTCGACGTCGCCGGAGCGTGCCTCGCCGTACACGGTGACACCACGCTCCTCGAGCAGGCGGATCAGCTCCGCGGCCGCGTGAGCCGCCGGATCCACGACGTGGTCGACCGTGACGTCGGGCGGGCCAAGGTCCTCGGGGTCCGGCCCCTCCTCCGTGGGTGGCTCCGCCCCGTCGGGTGACGCCAACCGCGCCTCGTCGGCCGGATCGAGGTCCTCGCCCGGCGCCTCGCCCTCCTCCGCGCCCTCCTCGTCCTCCTCGGGCTCCGGGTAGGTCAGGATCGTGCGCAGCCCGGCGTCGACGGTCAGCCCGGAGGCGTACCGGGCGTCGAAGCTGCTGAAGTAGCGATCCGGCCAGCCCTCGGCACGCGTGGGTCCCACGAAGCCCGGGGCCATCCCGACGACGTCGCCGTCGACGTGCGACAGGCCGAGCTCGACGAGCTCGTCGGCGAGCGACGCGAGGGGGGTCCGGGGACGCGCCGGGTAGACCCAGCGCCCGTACTCGTCGGTCGCCAGAGCGGGGTCGCCACCCCCGACCAGCGCGAGATCGCCGAACAGGCGCCCGTCACCATCGATCGGGGCCGTGCTCTCGACCCGGGTGGTGAAGGTGGCGTCGGGCCCGACCGTCATCAGCAGGGCGGCAGCGGTCACCACCTTCAGGGTCGAGGCGGGCAGCATCGGCTCGTCGGGCCGGTGGGCAGCGATCTCGCGGCCGTGCTCGTCGGTGACGAGCACGGCGAGGCTGACGTCCTCCGCAGCCCGGACGGCGTCGGCGAGCAACCGCTGGGTCCGAGCCACCACCTCGGCGCGGTCGTCGGGCACGGGCGGCTCGGTGGGGCCCTCAGGGGGAGCTGAAGCATCCGGCACCGCCTCCGGTGCAGGCGCCCGCTCCGGGGCCGACCGCGTGGGTTCCTCGGCGACGTCCTCGTCGGGCCCCTCCGCTGGCGCCGCCTCCGGTGCGGGCGCCTGCTCCGGGGCCGACTGCTGGGGTTGCTCGTCGGGGCCCTCGCCGGTGGTGCACCCCGTCAGCGCGAGCGCGACCGCGAGGAGCAGCGCGACGGCCGGCCCGCGCCAGGAGGTCGCCCGTCGACGCCGCGCCCGGGCGTCCCGGCCGCGACGAGGTTCAGCTGCTCGGAGCATCGACGGAATCGAGCAGTCCGCGCAGCTGGAAGCCGCGAGACGGGTGGCGCAGCTTCGTGAGGGTCTTCTTCTCGATCTGCCGTATGCGCTCACGGGTGAGGCCGAACTGCGCGCCGATGTCCTCGAGGGTGTGTTCCTCGCCGTCCATCAGGCCGTAGCGCAGCATCAGGACGGTGCGTTCGCGGTCGGTGAGCGCGGACAGCGCCCGCTCCACCTCGCGCTTGGCGAGCACGGCGGTCGCGGAGGACTCCGGGTCGAT
>CAYVJT010000116.1:10418-11832 GCA_964451855.1 uncultured Actinomycetota bacterium | reverse complement strand
GCGGTGTTGAGCGCCGCGAACTTGTTGTCGTTGGGCGGGATGACCGTGGCGAAGTGCTCACGGAAGATGTCCTCGTGCTCCTGCAGGCCAGCATCGGTGTCGAGGAAGATGACCCCCTGGGCCTCGAGGTCCTCGCGCACCTTGTGGTAGAGCACCGTCGACTCGTACTGCGCCGCGACGCCGGCGACCAGGCGCTCGCGCTCGGCCTGGGGGATCCCGAGCTTCTCGTAGGTCTCGAGGATCTCCGGCGGGAGGTCCTCCCAGCTGTTCGCCTGCTTCTCGGATGCCTCGACGTAGTAGAAGATGTTCTCGAAGTCGAGGCCGGACAGGTCCGCACCCCAGTTGGGCATGGGACGCCGCATGTACGCCTCGTAGGCGCGCAGGCGCAGGTCACGCATCCAGGCGGGCTCGTTCTTGCGCTCGCTGATCTGCGCGACCATCTCGCGGGTCAGCCCACGCTCAGGCGTGAAGGAGTAGCCCTCCTCGCCGTCGGCCCAGCCGAACTTGTAGTCGGCGAGGTCCTGGGCGACGTCCTCCTGGTTGCGGCGGGCGTCGCTGACCGGGAGTTCGATCTCGGTCTGGCTCACTGGTGGTCTCCTGCTCGTTCGGGGGACGTTCGGTCAGGGTCGTCGGTGTGGTGCTCGGTCGCGTCGGTCGTCTCAGGCGTGGCGGTGGCAGTTGGGGTGTCGGTGGTGGACACGCTGCAGACGCAGGCGCTGGCGCCCGTCGCGAGGGTGTCGCGCCGCGAGAGGCTGACGTCCTGGCCGAGGACCTTCGAGAAGGCCGCTGCCTCGTAGGCGCAGACCTCCGGGTGCTCCTTCGCCACGTCGGCGATCGTGCAGTGGTTCTGCACGAGCCGGAACCCGTCCGGGGTGGGCTGCACCTCGGCGGCGAACCCGGCGTCGGACAGCGCGTGCGCGAGCTGCCCCAGCCGTTCGTGCAGGTCCTCGGCGGTGACCGCCTCACGCAGTTCGGCCGCTTCGCGCTCGAGTCGCCACCGCAGGAACGCCCGCAACCCGGCGCGGCCGTGCTCCTCCGTCAGGAAGTCGAGCATCTCGGACGCCAGCCGATCGTAGCGGTGCGGGAAGAGCTGCTCGGCATCCTCGGTGAGCTCGTACCAGGCAGCCGGGCGTCCGCGGCCCTCGTGCTTGACGGTCCGGGAGGTGACGAACCCTTCGTCCTCGAGCACCGTCAGGTGGCGGCGGACCGCCACCTCGGAGATGCCGAGGTGGTCCGCGAGCTGCGCGACGCTGCACGGCTCGTCACGCAGCACGGTGACGATCTGTGCGCGGGGCTGCCCGAGCAGCCGCACGAGGGACGCGCTCGCCTCGGCGAGCGTCGTCGCGGTGCTGCTGGCAGCCATGGTCTCCACGTTCCTCGGGGTCGGTTCCTCGGGGTCGGTTCCTCGGGGTCG